>NZ_JALNUG010000002.1:0-442257 GCF_026540675.1 Bacillus sp. GC_Bacil_1 | reverse complement strand
AATTAGTGAAACGGCTTTTTTTGATGAAATCTATAAGTTGAAAAATTAGTATTTGCTGTTGTCGCCTTGGAATAAGTTTTGATGACTTTTTCTTAACGTAAATGCCTGATTGTTAAAAAGTGTTGTATGTAATTAAGCCGGAATTTCTAAAGATCGCGTACGTTCCAAACAATCTCACCGCGCTCGTCATCCCACGTACTGTGATGCCTCTTAAACCCTATCTTTTCTAGCACCCGGAGGGAAGCGATATTCCAAGCGCCTACAGTCGACCAAAGCCTGTGGCGCCCAGTAGCAATTGCAGCGTCCAGTACAACGGCTGCTGCCTCAGTCGCATAACCTTTTCCATGAGCGCTGCGGAACAATTCGTATGCAATCTCCGGCTCTTCAAGTGTGGAACGACCGATAATCAAGCCACAGTATCCAATAAAATCGCCTTCGTCTCGCCTACGAATAGTGAGAAGGGAAATGCCATTTTCGTCTGCTTTCTTGCGCATCTCAATAAGCCGGCTACGAACGGAATCAAGGGCTGGCATGTCCACACCACGTTCGCCAATTAATTTTCTCATCCAAACTGAATCGGATTCCTCCCACATACTCAGGTCAAGTCGTTCGGTTTTTAGCTGGAACTCCATAGTTTTAAATAAAGATGGCATAGCGGAACCTCCTAGTTATGTCACTGAATTCATAATAGCTTCGCACCGCATCATGTTGAACTTCTCGTTGATTCGCGAATGTATTTTCCCACTCCCGCGAGAGTTTATAGCAACAGTATACAATAGTGTTATTTTTATGCATAAGCAATTCTTTTGCAAAATAGACCATTTTCTCAAACTTTACTTTCAATCTAAAGCTGTCCCGTTATATACACATGCTCCTACTATTTCAAAATGCATAAAATGTTATGCGAAAGTATGGAGGGGATACAATGTATAATTCGAATTATTATGATTGGTATAGGCAGAATGATAAGTTGATAAGTGATATTGAGAAAGCTATAAATGGAGAGTATAGCGCTATAAGCTGCTATGCAAAATTAGCGAATATGGCTCCAAATCAAGTAGAACAAAAACAAATTCTTGAAATTCGTAATGATGAAATAAAGCATTTCCACAACTTTGTACAAATTTATACGAACTTAACTGGCAGGCAGCCGAAACCACAAATTACTGAAAACTGCCCAAATACGTATTTACAAGGATTAGAGTTCGCTATACAAGATGAACAAAAGACAGTAGATTTTTATTTGGAAATTTCAGATGAGACATCGGATGCACATTTGAAAGAGTTGTTACGGAGAATAGCTGCGGATGAACAAAATCATGCGGTATGGTTTTTATATTACTTCGTGAAGTCGAAGTGAGCATTAAGAATGAACGACTGATGTAGTGAAGATATTAAAAAATATTTTAAAACGCAGTGCAACGATTGAATAAGATATGTAAATGTAAGTAGAAGGAAACCGTTTCGCTAGTAGTGGAGCGGTTTTTTATGATGTACATAGGTATCGACAAAATATAGTAATTAAATTTGATATATAATGTATGGAACAAAAATAAATAAGCTAGGAGCAGACATATGAAAAGAGGGATTACAGTAGATATTCTAGATGGATATGATAATTTACTTTGGAAAGTCTTAAAGCCAATTGATATTACTGCATTTGATTGGCAAGCCATGGGAAGGGAGGAAGCTTATATAGATAGTAGGGAATGAATTAGGTCCAGAATTATTTTCAGAAGATAACGAGATCATGGTAGGTTCAGCTTTAAAAAAGCTAATAAAAGACAACATATATTATCTTTTATTTGTAGACTTAAAAGCATATCCAAAAGGGGAAGTACTAGGAGAAATTGAAACATATGAAGAATTTAAGGAGAGTAAGTGTGAAGTAGTCGTATTAGTAGCGGATGGTGATTACATACAAATTTATGTGAAAAACCAAGAAGAGATTGAAATGATGTATGAAAACGCACGGAATCAAGGATTGTATGTAGAATATATTACAGATGAAAATGATGGAAGGACTCGTTTGTCAGTATGGTAGCAATTTGAAAGGGGAAAGGCAATATGGAGAGAAATATAAGTAAAGAATATGCAATTCGAATTGCTACCGAAAATGAGAGTGATAGTATTAAAACTCTATTAAAAGAAGTAGCACAATGGCTACAACATAAAGAAGTGGATCAGTGGCAGTATCTTTTAGGAGAGGAAGCTACGGCTGAAATACTAGAACGTATAAGAGAGAAATATACGTATGTTGTTCTGAAAGAAGATGAAATAGTTGGTACGATTACAGTTTCTCCTAAACAAAATGAATGGGATGAACACATTTTTGGTAAAGAGGAAGTTTCTAATTCATTATATATTCATAGATTTGCGGTGAAACGAAAATATAAGGGGAATGGAATAGGAGAGAGGGTTTTACAGTGGATAGACGAGAATGTACAATGTGATAAAGAGTATTTGAAGTTAGATTGCGTGGAGCATAATCGTACGTTGAATGATTTTTATAAGAAAAATGGTTTTGAATATGTTGGAAGTACGGATGGGCTTAGTAAGTTTCAAAAGAAAAGGAGAATGTGAATGCATCCAATTAACGTAAGTTTAGTTGAAAAGTTAATACAGGAACAGTTTCCCGAATGGGCCCCTTTAGAAGTGAAACCTGTAAAGTTTAGTGGGCATGATAATAGGACGTTTCACTTAGGGGATGAGATGAGTGTAAGATTGCCAAGTGATGTGGCATATGCACCGCAAGTAGAGAAAGAAAATAGTTGGCTTCCTATATTAAGTAAGGGACTTTCTTTACCAATTTCTACACCAATTGCGAAAGGAAATCCGTCTGAAGCGTATCCATTGCCATGGTCTATTAATAAGTGGATAGAGGGAGAAACAGTTACGAAACAAAACGTTCGTGATTTAAATGAATTTGCAGCGGACTTAGGATCTTTTTTAGTAGAATTGCAATCTATTAATGCGAGTAACGGCCCTTTAGCTGGACCGCATAATTTTTACCGGGGCGGACTTATATCGGTATATGATGAAGAGGCGAGAGTTGCTATCGAAAATAATAAGGATATTTTTGAAGATGCATTATTAAAGCATCTTTGGAATTTAGCACTTAGCTCAACGTGGGATCGTAAACCAGTTTGGGTGCATGGAGATGTAGCGCCGGGTAATTTACTCGTTAAAGGTGGAAAGCTTTGTGCTGTAATTGATTTTGGTATTTTAGGAGTAGGAGATCCTGCTTGTGATGCAGCGATGGCGTGGACGTTTTTTGATGAAAATAGTAGAAATGTATTTAAAGAAGTATTACGCATGGATGAAGAAACGTGGAATAGAGCGAGAGGATGGGCACTTTGGAAGGCGTTAATTACATATGATGCGAATAGGGGTAGTAATGAAAAAGTAGCAGAAGAATTGTATCGTATCATGCAAGTGATTGTGGATGATTATGAGAGGTAATAGAAAAGCCTATTTTAAAATAGGCTTTTTCATATGATTAAATAGTAGAAATAGAAAGAAGGAATATAACATAATTATACATAATATTTAGATAATAGGAGGTGTCGAATTTTGAGTGAAATTGAATTAAAGAGTAATGTAATTAAGACAGGGCGAGAGAAGGGGATTATTCTTCGGTTTATACTTACTAGTCTCGTTGGAGTGTTTATGTTTTTCGTTCCTGTTACGATAAACGGTGCATCGTCTATTATGATTGATCATATCGTATCGTGGATCAGGGCTTCCGTTCCAGGTGTAGTACCTTATTATGCATTATTTGTTATGGCAATTGGTGCGATTTATCCATTTTATACGAAGAAATGGAATGCATCTATCGTAGACGTTTGTTTTTCTATTTTAAAAGTAGTTGGTGTCGTTTTTGGAGTATTATATTGTTTGAAAATAGGGCCAGCTTGGTTCTTTGCACCAGATGTTGGGCCGTTTTTGTATGAGAAGCTAGTCATATCAGTAAGTTTGCTCGTTCCAATTGGTTCGGCATTTTTAGCGTTATTAGTTGGATATGGATTGCTTGAATTTATCGGTACATTTTGCCGTCCGATTATGAGGCCATTATGGAATACGCCAGGGAGATCGGCGATTGATGCAGTTGCTTCCTTCGTTGGAAGTTATTCGCTTGCCCTTCTTATTACGAATCGTGTGTATAAAGAAGGAAAGTATACGACAAAAGAAGCAGCAATTATCGCTACAGGATTTTCTACAGTATCCGCTACATTTATGATCATCATCGCAAAAACATTAGATATTATGCATTTATGGAATGTTTATTTTTGGACTACGCTTGTTGTAACATTCATCGTGACTGCTATCACCGTAAGAATCCCGCCCCTTAGTAGAAAACCAGATACATATGTAACAGAAGAAGGATTTCCAGAGCCTGTTTATAAAGAAAAAATGCTAGAACGTGCTTGGGAGGATGCGTTAGAAGTATCAAAGTCTGCACCGAGCATTATGAAAAATATTACAGTGAATTTAAAAGACGGATTTATTATGACAATGGGAATTTTACCATCTATTATGTCAGTAGGATTAATTGGTATCGTCTTAGCGAAGTTCACGCCAATATTTGATTGGATCAGTTATATTTTCTATCCGTTTACATGGCTATTACAATTACCGGAAGCAGACTTAGCTGCTAAAGCTGCATCAGTTGGTATTGCAGAAATGTTTTTACCGTCATTATTAGTAGTAAGTGCACCACTTGTGACAAAGTTTGTCATTGCAGTTGTTTCCGTATCATCTATACTGTTTTTCTCCGCTTCCATTCCTTGTATATTATCAACAGATATTCCGTTAAAAGTATCTGAACTTATTATTCTGTATGTGCAGAGAACGATTTTAACGTTGCTTATCATTACGCCGATTGCTTATTTGTTGCTTTGAAGTTTTAATAAGATAAAGTTAAACAAAAGAAGCCGTCTGTAAAAAAGAGGGCTTCTTTTGTTTAAAAGCGGGATATTCTTATTTATTTTTCGTATATGACGTAACGCTTCTTAAGAAGATTCCTAGTCCCGCAAAAAAGAATCCTAAGCATAATAAGCTACCTGGCGTTCCCCAAGTAATTTGATCTAGCATTTTTATCCCCTCCCGTTTATTATTATATAGAATTTATTGGGATTTACCAGAATTTTCTTTTTTATAATTGCGATATTAATGTTTATCGATGATCTATCCCACCCTAGATATGCAGAGTATATTCGAAAAATGATTCTTTCAATTATATTCTTTTATTATTATAAAACGTTTTTATTTTATATGATATAGTAACAACAAAGGGGGCTTAAAAATGGAAATTATTCACGAAAGAGCAAAGTTGCGGTTAATGGATAATACTGATGTCGAAACTTTGTTTTCGATTGTAGAAGGAAATCGGGATATTTGGGCGTATTTAATCTCTAAAATGGATAGTGTGCAAGATATGCAACAATACGTTCAAAAAGCGATAAAGGGTTACGGAAGAGGTACTCAAATACCTTTCATAGTCGTAGATCAACAGTCGAATAAGATTGTAGGAAGTACACGTTTATATAATATTTCAGTAGAAGATAAGACAGTTGAGTTAGGGCAAACGTGGTATCATCCGAGTGTGCAACGTACGAGTATAAATACAGAGTGTAAGTATATGCTTCTTCAGTATGCTTTTGAAAAATTGCATATGCTGAGAGTGCAAATTAAGACGGATACAAGAAATGAAAAAGCACAACGAGCAATTGAAAGATTAGGCGCAGTAAAAGAAGGTGTGCTTAGAAATGAAAGAAAATTACCGAATGGTTATGTGAGAGATGCGGTGGTGTACAGTATTATCTCGAGTGAATGGCCAGGCGTAAAAGAACAATTGTTAGAAAAATTAGAGTTGTATAAAGAAAAGTTATAATTCGTGTTTTGAAAGGTATATTGTTCGTGAGATATGAAAAATATACCTTTTTTCTTACAAAATGCTACTTTATTTTAATTCCTTTTGTTTCATCGTTCCCTTCTGAGAAAAAATTCGTTACAATGTAGTTGTATGGTAATAAACTTATGAATTTAAAAAATGTAATGAAAACCGCAAATGAAAATGAATTGATAATCCTCAATTTTAAATGAAAACCCTTTTATACATAAATAACAAGTAAAGTTCCTTCTTTTAAATAAACTCAAACAAAACGATTTGATATAAATGTTTTTTATAGAAGTATGGATGATGTACGGAGGCAATTACAAATGAAAGAAAATAAGAAAAGTAAGAAAAGACGAATCTTTCAAGTATTTTTACTAATGATTTGTTCTGCTATTTTATATGTAAGTTATGCAGCTTACGATATTTGGAGTTATCGTTTTAAAGCAAATGATGACGTGAAAACGGATGCTGGTATCGTACTAGGCGCAGCTTCATGGAATGGAAAACCATCTCCTGTATTTAAAGAAAGAATTAATCATGCGATTTCTTTATATAGGAACGGAAATATTAAAAAGATTATTTTTACAGGTGGTACAAAGTTCGAGGCAGAACTTGAGGAAGCACGTACTGCAAGAGTATATGCAATGAAACAAGGTGTAAAAGAGGAAGATATTTTAATTGAAACTAAATCCCTTTTCACTGAAGAAAATTTAAAAAATGCGAAGCAAGTTGGAATAGAGAACGGTATACAAACATACACGATTGTAAGTGATCCACTTCATATGAAACGCGCAATGAGAATCGCAAAACATATTAATATTGAAGCGTATGCTTCACCAACGCCGACATCAGCATATAAAACGTTAGATACAGAAATACCATTCTTCTTTAAAGAATTATTCTCGTATATTGGATATGTAACCTCTTTGCCGTTAAAAGCATTGAAGGGGGACTAATATAAGAAAAGAATCTATCCTTAAATAGGAACTTTTCTTATTAGTCAAAAACATTGTATTTTTATCGGAATAGTGAAACAATAGAGAGGTAGCTTCATATAATCATAATGACAAAATGAACGGTTTATGAATCGAGCATAAAGGAGATTATAGTATGGCACTCTCATTTGTTGAAACAGAAGAACAGTCTTTAATTATTGAGAAAATAAATAAATTGATTCCGAAGTTCATGGAAAGGGAGCATCAGCTAAGTGAATTAGGATCATTTCCGTATGAAAATATAAATGATTTGAAAGATATTGGATATACGAAATTAACGTTACCGAAGGAATTTGGTGATAGTGCGATTTCTTTATATGACTTCGTTTTATTTCAAGAGAAAATCGCGGAAGGCTGTGGAGCTACTGCATTATCGATTGGCTGGCATCTTGGCATTGTGAAGGAGCTAGCGGAAAATCGCTCTTGGAATGATGAGATGTTCAAATGGTTTTGCGAAGAAGTACGTAATGGTGCGCTCTTTAATAGGGCAGCAACAGAACCGAAAACAGGGAGTCCGACGCGTGGCGGCAAACCAGAAACAATAGCGGTTCAACAAGGCGAGAAGTGGGTTATAAATGGAAGAAAAACTTTTACAACGATGGCGCCAGTACTTGATTATTTTATTATTTCAGCAAGTATGGAAGGCCAAGAAGAAGTTGGTGAGTTTGTCATTCCAAGAAATACACTCGGTGTATCTATTGAAGAAACGTGGGATAGCGTTGCAATGAGAGGGACTGCTAGCCACGACCTTGTCTTACAAAATGTAGAGATAGAAAGCCGCTTTTTTACGGATGTAAAAGGCGGGAAAGTGAAACAAAAGGGTATTGGCTGGTTGCTACATATACCAGCATGTTATTTAGGAATTGCACAATCAGCAAGAAATTATGCAGTTCAATTTGCGGGATCATACAAGCCAAATAGTTTAAACCATTCTATTAGTTTATTACCGAATGTTAGAAAATTAGTTGGAGAATTAGAACTCGAGCTTATGCAAGCTCGCGTCTTTTTATATCAAATTGCGAAAAAATACGATGAGGCAGAAGATAAACTGTCACTGCAAGCAGAATTAGCGGCAGTGAAATACGCCGTAACAAATGCGGCGATATCCATAGTGGATAAATCAATGCGCATCGTAGGAGCAAAAAGTTTATCAGAAAAAAATCCGCTCCATCGTTACTATTTAAACGTCAGAGCAGGATTACACAATCCACCGATGGATGATGCAACATTGTCTATGCTGGCGGATGCGGCGTTTCGGTCGTAGTATTTAAAGCTTACATTTTATTGTTTATGGATATTATAGTTGTTTTGAAAGCACGGGTTTGATTAGTAATCAAACCCGTGCTTTTTATGTGTATGAAGTACTTGGTTGAGATGTAGGTTTTTAATATAAATGATTATCATGGTTTTTTGATTGTTTCTTGTTGAAAATTCTTATTGTAATGCCAGTTTGGAGGCTGTATAAACATTTTTCGTATTTAATCCCAAATTAATGGTCTTTCTAAGTTTACCATTCGTAAATATTGTAAAAATTGACCTGCATGGACCGCATCATGATAGGCAATTCTTAATAGCATATCACCTAAATATCGTTGATAGCCAACATCACTTCTATCAATAAGTCTTGAATCTAGCTCGGCTATGCTTATTGATTGAACATATTCTATGAAGTCAGTAAAGTATGATTGTGCCAATTCAATTTCTTTTTTTACACAAGTAATTGGCTCGTCATCATACGGGGTACGTATGTCGTTTATTGAACCGTTGTTTTTTATAATCATATGATAGTAAAAAGTTGAGCTCCATACGTGACGAATCATTTCACCAAAGGACATAGCCTCAGAATCAGGCTTCCAATTAAGAAAATTATCGGGAAGAGAATTCCATAATTTTTCTGAGCGCCTTCTCGTTTCTTTTAAATTTAATATACTAAGATCAATTGCATTCATAATACATTCTCCTTTACTATTAAACTTAAAATAATTGTATCAATTTAATAGTTAGGGTATCATCGAAATATGAATGTATATCCGAATATCTCATATATAGCTAAACTAATTGCTGAACCTACAAGAGCAATCATCTTAGAGTGTCTAATGAATAATCAGGCACTACCTGCTAGTGAATTGGCTTATATGGCAAAAGTGTCACATCCAACAATTAGTTCGCATCTTTCTAAATTAGTAGAAGGGAATTTACTTACAGTTGAACAACATGGTAGACATCGCTACTATCGACTTGCTAATCAAGAAGTTGCAGAAGTGCTTGAAAAGTTAGGGACAATTGCACCAACAGTTCAAGTTCGCTCTTTAAAACAATCAAGCCAACTAAAACAAATTCGTTATGCTCGAACTTGTTATGATCATCTTGCAGGCAAACTCGGTGTAGAGATAACTGAAAAATTACTTGATAGGAAATTTATAATTTTAGAGGATGGAGAATACATTGTAACGGAACAAGGTAAGAAATGGTTTCTGAATTTTGGAATAAATATTGATAAGGCAGATATAAAAAGGAGGGTATTTGCAAAACCTTGTCTTGATTGGAGTGAACGACGCTACCATATTTCTGGTTGGTTAGGGTCTGCAATTGCAAAACTGCTTTTTGAACAGGGATGGATTACGAAAACGGATAAGAACCGAGCTGTCCATCTTACAAAGAAAGGTGTAAAGTTATTAGAAGATCAATTAGGCATTGATATGAAAACTGAGGAAAGAAAAGCTTAAAATTAGAAAAGTCCGTCAAAATGACGGGCTTTTTCATTATGGTAGGAGTGTACATGAATAATAGGATGTTATCAATAATCGTTGCTAATAAAAAATCTTTCTTTTCATTCCTCTTTTTTAAGTTTTAAAGGAGAAAGCTAGGCTTCTTATTTTTACTAATGTTATAATAAGAAAAAAGCACGAAAAGAGGTCATCTCATGCTAGAGGTTATTGCAACATGTTTAGAAGATGTAAAACGAATTGAAAGTGCTGGCGGGAAGCGGATTGAATTAATTTCATCTTATACAGAAGGTGGTTTAACACCGAGTTATGCTTTTATAAAGAAAGCGGTAGAAGCGGTAAGTATACCAATTCATGTTATGATTCGTCCGCATGCGAAGTCTTTTACATATACGGAAGAAGAAATTGAAATGATGAAAGAAGATATTGTAGTTGCTCAGAAATTAGGAGTAGCTGGTGTTGTATTAGGTGTATTAAATGAACGAAATGAAGTGGATGAAGGGAAATTAGCGAACTTACTATCTGTTGTAGATGGAATAAATGTAACGTACCACCGTGCGATAGATGATATAGAAAACCCAGTAGAAGCAATGAACACTTTAAAGAAGTTTCATAAAGTGACTCACGTTTTAACTTCAGGTGGACAAGGAAATATAGTAGAGAATATTCCGGTGCTTACAGAAATGCAAAAGGTAAGCGATGGTCAAATTCAGCTTGTAGCTGGAGCTGGGGTGACGAAAGAAAATATAAAGCGATTGCTAGATGAAACTGGAATTTCGCAAGCTCATGTCGGTACAGCGGTAAGAGAAGGAAAATCATGTTTTTCTGAAATAGACCCTAATTTAGTACAAGAATTAGTTGAAATCATAAAATAAGTGCTTAAGAAAGAGGAGAAACGATGAAGGAAAATACGAAGAAAGAATTATTCTCTTGGGCTAAAACGATAGGTTTTACCCTTGTATTAATTGCTATTATTCGCGGTGTTTTATTTACACCTTCTTTAGTGCAAGGTGAATCAATGATGCCCACTTTAAAAAATAACGAACGAGTTCTCGTGAATAAGATTGGTTATAGTATAAGTGGATTAGATCGCTTTGATATTATCGTCTTCCACGGAAAAGAAGGATACGATTTAGTAAAACGAGTAATTGGTTTGCCAGGCGACACAGTTGAGTATAAAAATGATGTTTTATATGTAAACGGAAAAGCGATGGAAGAACCATATTTAAAAAAGTTTAAAGAAAAAGCAGTAGGCCGTGTATTAACTCCAGACTTTACGTTAGAACAAATCACTGGGAAAACGAAAGTGCCAGAAGGCCAAGTATTTGTTTTAGGGGATAATCGTGAAGTTTCTAAGGATGGTCGCATGTTTGGCTTTATTTCAGAAGATGAAATTGTCGGAAAAGGACAAGCTGTTTTCTGGCCGTTGGAACAAGTAAGAGCGTTATAAAGTGTGGTGAAGTATGGGAGAGATATTCTTTCATACTTTTTTATTTGCTTAAAATCTATTGAATGAATTGAAAGAATATTTTATAATTTTAAATTATATGTTTGTTTCGAAAAACGGAATTTAAGTTCCGTTTTTCGGAATGAAAGGGAGATAGAATGAGTATAAATAAAACGGCAGTTAAGACAATGGATATTTTAGAGTTGTTTTATGAGCATGAAGAGCTAAGTTTAACTGAGATGGTTCAGCTTACAAATATGCCGAAAACATCTGTTTATCGTTTAATTGGTTCGTTGGAAGAGATGGAGTTTTTACAAAAAAACGAAAAGGGGAAATATCGTTTAGGGGTCGTATTTTTACGGTTCGGTCAACTTGTTTCACACCGATTATCAGTAAGAAATATAGCAATTCCTTATATGAAAGAACTTAGAGATAGTTTAGGACAGGCAGTTAATTTAATAATTCAAGATGGTAATGACGCAATTTATGTTGAAAAGATGGAAGGTGTTCAGCCAGTACGCGTGTATACGGCGGTTGGAAGAAGAGCACCGCTTTATGCTGGTGCATGTCCGAGAATTTTACTATCGTATTTTTCTGAGGAAGAGAAACGGAGATACATAGAGGAAGTGGATTTAAAACAGTTTGCAGATGGAACAATTGTGGATAAGGAACAATTGCTAGAAGTGTTGCAAATGGCAAAAAAGGAAGGCTACACAATTAGTTATTCTGAGTTAGAAAATCATACAGCCGCAATAGCAGCGCCCATTTTCGCAAGTGATGGAACGGTTGTAGCAGGTATGAGTATTTCGGGATTAGCAATTGAGTACAGCGAAAGTAACATTTCATATTTTATCGCTAAGGTGAAAGAAACAGCACATCGCATTTCGAAAGAACTCGGCTTTTGGGCATAGAAAGAGGGAGTAGGATGAAATTTTCTGCGTTAGGGGATCAAGCAATTATTGTTACATTTGGTGAAGAAATTAAGATGGATATATATGAGAAAGTACAGCGGTTATTTCAAGCACTGCAGCAACATCCGTTTGCAGGAATGATTGAGTGCGTTCCGTCGTTTACTTCATTAGCTGTTTACTACAATGTATACGAAGTATGGAAGAGAAATGAGAGAAGTGAAAGGCCATATGATTACGTTCGCCAGTATATAAAGGAGCTGTGTGATTCTTATAAAGAAGAAGTAAAACAGGATGTGAAACATATTTCTATACCAGTGTGCTACGGGGGAGAATATGGACCTGATTTAGAAGAGGTTGCACATTATAAAGATTTACAAGTAGAAGATGTGATTCGAATACATAGTGAAACTACATATTTTGTATATATGTTAGGTTTTACACCAGGGTTCCCGTATTTAGGAGGACTATCAAAAGAATTAGAAACACCTAGAAAAGAAACACCACGGTTACAAATCTCTCCTGGTTCAGTAGGTATTGGCGGAAATCAAACAGGTATATATCCGCTTGAAACACCAGGAGGATGGAATATTATCGGCCGAACTCCTATTTCATTATTTAATCCGGAAGAAGAAATACCAACATATATTCAAAGTGGTATGTATTTACGATTTATCCCAATAACGAAGGAAGAGTACGTATCACTTGAGGGGGCTAAAGAATGGATGTAGAAGTTTTGCATGCGGGAATGTTTACAACAGTCCAAGATTTAGGGCGATCTCATTATCAACAATACGGTGTACCAGTTGGCGGGACTATGGATCAAAGTGCACTTCGGATGATCAATATGTTAGTTGGTAATGAGGAGAATGAAGCGGGACTCGAAATGACAATTATGGGACCTAAATTGTTAATAAAGAAAACGACTTTACTTGCGATTGGCGGAGCAGATATGGAACCGTTATTGAATGGAGAACGTATCCCGTTATGGCGTCCCATTTTAGCGGAAGAAGGTAGTATGCTTTGTTTTGGGAAAGTGAAAAGTGGTTGCAGAGCGTATGTAACTTTTGCGGGTGGTATACATATTGAGCGTACAATGGGAAGTAAAAGTACGTACATACGTGCTGCGATTGGTGGTATAGAAGGAAGAATGCTCAACAAGGGTAACTATTTCCAAATTGGTGCACAACCAGAAATGGCGAGTCGTTTCATTCAAGGCTTACAAAAAGATGCGAGAATAAAAACGAAATGGGCAATTAGCAACAGCGTACTACCAAAGTATAAGAAACATCCAAAGCTTCGTGTCATAACTGAATTTGAATATGATCAATTTACAGAAGAAAGTAGAAAGGCATTTTTTACGAAAGAGTATAAGGTATCTAATTATGCTGACCGTATGGGCTATAGGGTTGAGGGAGAAGTTTTAAATAGGAATGAAGAAAAAGAGATTTTATCGAGTCCTGTTACATTTGGAACCATTCAAGTTCCTAATGGTGGACAGCCGATTATATTAATGGCAGATAGGCAAACGACAGGTGGCTATCCGAGAATGGGAAATATCATTTCAGTAGATTTACCTCTTATTGCCCAGCTAAAGCCGGGGGACTATGTTTCTTTTGAGAAAATTACGCTTGAAGAAGCGGAACAATTGTACATAGAACAAGAAGTAAATATGAATCTATTAAAGAAATTCATCGCTTTACGAAGCTGAAATTAGGAGGAATACATTATGACTACAATCGATTTAAACTGTGATTTAGGAGAAAGTTTTGGCGCTTATAAAATGGGGAATGATGATCAGATTCTTCCGTTCGTTTCCTCTATAAACGTTGCTTGCGGTTTTCATGCGGGTGATCCGTCTATTATGCGTCAAACTGTTGAAAAAGCTTTGGAGCATAACGTAGCAATAGGGGCGCATCCTGGATTTCCTGATTTAATTGGATTTGGTAGGAGAAACATGAATGTTTCAGCAAGTGAAGTATACGATTATGTTTTATATCAAACAGGCGCATTAGACGCATTTGTGAAAGCGGCAGGCGGGAAAATGCAGCATGTAAAGCCGCACGGTGCCTTATATAATATGGCGGCGTCTAATCCGGAAATTGCAGATGCAATTGCAAAGGCAATTTATCATATAAATCCAAGTCTATTACTTTATGGATTAGCAAATAGCGAGGCGTTTATACAGGCTGCAGAAAAATACAAAGTAACTCTCGTACAAGAGGCTTTTGCGGATCGTACATATAAGCAAGATGGTACATTAACGAGCCGTACAGAAGAAAATGCGCTTATAAAAGATGAAGACGAAGCGATAAAGCAAGTACTTCAAATGGTGAAAGAAGGCCAAGTATATGCGGTCAATGGAAAGAAAGTAGCAGTTCAGGCGCAAACGATTTGTTTACACGGTGATGGGGAAAAAGCAGTGCAATTTGCAGAAAGAATATACAGAACATTCAAATTTAATGGTGTTTCTATTTGTGCACCGAAATAAAAAATAGGGGGAAGTGCTGGGATGATTAAATTAATCGGAATACTACTTGTTGCAGTGGGCTTTTTATTTAGATTAAATACACTTTTAGTAGTTATGGTTGCAGGTATTGTTACTGGTATGGTTTCAGGGTTAAGTTTTTATGATGTGATCAGCATGTTCGGTAAATTTTTCATAGAAAATAGATATATGTCTATGCCAATTATATTAACTTTACCAGTAATCGGAATTTTAGAGCGTTACGGTTTAAAAGAAAGAGCAGAAGCACTTATAACGAAATCAAAAGGAGCAACAACTGGAAGAGTATTAATGTCATATTTTACGATAAGAGAATCGTCAGCAGCACTAGGGCTTAATATTGGTGGGCATGCGCAAACAGTAAGGCCGCTCGTTGCACCGATGGCAGAAGGGGCCGCGCAAGGTAAATACGGTAAACTTCCTGAAAAATTAAGAGAAAAGATTAAAGCAAACGCAGCAGCTGCTGAAAATACAGCTTGGTTTTTCGGAGAAGATATTTTCATCGCAACTGGAGCTATTTTATTAATGAAAGGATTCTTCGATTCAGTAGGTATGCATGTCGGAGTATGGGATATGGCACTTTGGGGCATTCCGACAGCAATATCTGCACTTATTGTAAGCTGGATTAGATTTAGAAGGTTTGATAAATATATAGAGAAAACAATGAAGGCAGAAGGAAAAGAAGAGAAGGAGGCAATCTAATATGAACATCATAACAATGGATACAATCTATTATGTATTAGGGATAATCGTTGCTTTTATCGCTGTTCGTATCGCATTCGATCGTGAACATCCAAACAGATTCGGTTCTAGTTTATTTTGGGCATTGTTTGCAGTTACATTTTTATTCGGAAATGTAATTCCTTCGTTTTACGTTGGCTGTATAGTGCTCGCTATGGTCGTTTTAGCTTCAATGAATAAAGTAACAAAATCAGAGGAGAAAGAAGTACCTGTGCAAGAACGTGTGAAACATGCTGAGAAATTAAAAAATAAAATTTTTATGCCTGCACTTTTAATTCCTATTTTTACAATTATCGGTACGTTGACGTTAGGGAAAATCAAATGGGGAAATGTCTCTCTTGTTGATCCAGATAAAGTAACGTTAGTTGCATTAGCGCTTGGTGCATTACTTGCATTTGTTGCGGCGATGCGTATTACAAAATCAAAAATAACAACGCCTGTACAAGAAGGAAGCAGACTATTACAAGCTGTCGGCTGGGCTGTAATTTTACCACAAATGTTAGCAGCACTTGGCGGTATATTCGCGAAGTCTGGCGTTGGGCAAGTTGTTTCAGATTTAGTCGGACAAGTGCTGCCGACAGAGTATCCGTTCGTTGCTGTTATGGCGTACTGTTTAGGCATGATGCTATTTACAGTCGTAATGGGAAATGCATTCGCAGCGTTTGCTGTTATTACTGGCGGAATTGGCTTACCTTTAATTGTTCAAATGCACGGAGGAAACCCGGCAATTATGGCAGCACTCGGTATGTTTGCTGGATATTGCGGAACGCTACTTACTCCAATGGCAGCAAACTTTAATATCGTACCTGCGATGCTTTTAGAGCTAAAGGATAAAAATGCGGTTATTAAAGCGCAAGTACCAATTGCTCTTTCAATTTTTATCATAAATATGTTTATTATGTACGGCCTTGTATATCGTTTCTAATTAGGAGGATAAAACTATGAAAACAGTATTATTAACAGGGTTTGATCCGTTTGGCGGAGAAAATATCAATCCAGCTTGGGAAGTAGCAAAAGGTTTGCATGAAAAAACAATTGGAGAATACAAGATAATAAGCAAACAAGTCCCAACAGTATTTCATAAATCAATAAGCGTATTAAAAGAGTATATAGAAGAACTAGCGCCGAAAATTATTATATGCATTGGACAAGCTGGGGGCAGAACAGATATTACGATAGAACGTGTCGCAATTAATATTGATGATGCAAGAATTGCTGATAATGAAGGGAATCAGCCGGTAGATGTACCGGTTGTAGAAGAAGGAGCGATTGCGTATTGGTCCACACTCCCGATGAAAGCAATCGTAAAAAAACTTCGCGAAGAGGGCATACCGTCATCTGTTTCACAGACGGCAGGCACATTCGTTTGTAATCACTTATTCTATGGACTTATGCATGAACTAGAGAAACATGATAAGAAAATAAAAGGTGGATTCGTTCACATTCCGTTCTTACCAGAACAAGCGAGTAATTATCCAGGTCAACCAAGTATGTCACTTTCTACTATTCGTAAAGGGATAGAATTGGCAATCGAAGTAACGACGACAGTTGAAGTAGATATTGTAGAGGTTGGGGGCGCAACGCATTAAGTAAAATGAATTGTACAACACCTCCTGTAAACAACTGGTATAATAAGAATAGGAAAATACATAGAGGTGATTTTTGTGCAACAATTTGAAGAACTACGTTCAATTTTAGAAAAAGCGAAGAAAATTACAGTATTAACAGGCGCTGGTGCAAGTACGGAAAGTGGTATTCCAGATTTTCGTTCAGCAAATGGGTTGTATGCTGATGCGAATGTGGAGATGTATTTATCGAGAGGGTATTATAATCGAAGTCCGAAAGAGTTTTGGAAGCATTATAAAGAAATCTTTCAAATTAATACGTTCCATCAATATAAACCAAATCGTGGACATCGCTTTTTAGCTGCGCTAGAAGAACAAGGGAAAGATATTACGATTTTAACGCAAAATATTGACGGTTTACATCAATTAGGTGGCAGTAAGCATGTCATCGATTTACATGGAACACTTCAAACAGCACATTGTCCAAAATGTAAATCAGGCTATGATTTACAGTATATGATTGATCATGAAGTACCGCGTTGTGAGAAGTGTAATTTCATTTTAAATCCAGACGTTGTTTTATACGGAGATACATTGCCGCAATATCAAAATGCTATCAAACGTTTATATGAAACAGATGTGCTTATCGTTATGGGAACATCACTAAAAGTACAGCCTGTCGCTTCATTCCCGCAAATTGCAAAGAGGGAAGTGGGAGCAACAACTATTTTAGTAAATGAAGAGTTAACAGGACAGGAATATAACTTTGATTTTGTTTTTCAAAATAAGATTGGTGAGTTTGTTGAAGGGTTATCGTCGGTTAAATAAGTTATTATTTTTATGAAAAACTGAGGTGTATAGAGAACACCTCAGTTTTTTGTTTGAATAAAATTCATGTTATGACGTATGAAGGGGAATGGTAATAAATAGGTTGTAAAATTAAAAAACTGAAAATTAAATCTTTTATTTCTTTAGTAATTAATATAAAATTCTATATATATCATATAAATAAATTTGATACATAATGATTTTGCGTAGAAATGTTAATAGAATGAAGCGAGGGAGCGAAATGAGACAGAAAAAGGAGCAGAAAAAACAATCGAAAAAGAAAAAGACTCATATTCCATTTCGGTTAAATGTACTATTTTTTATTGTCTTTCTTTTATTTTCAGCTATTATAATTCAATTAGGTAAAGTACAAATCATTGATGGAGAAACGTATAGAAATGAAGTAAACAAAAAGGAAGATGTAACGGTAAGTACTCCCGTTCCTAGAGGGAAAATGTTTGATCGACAAGGTCACGTTATTGTAAATAATAAACCATTACGAACCGTTACATATACGAAAATGAGAGGAGTGGACTCGAAAGAAGTTTTACAAGTAGCAAGAGATTTAGCTAAGCTAATTGAAATGTCGCAAGAGGACATGGATAAGTTAACAGAGACAGATAAAAAAGATTTTTGGATGCAGTTAAATGAAAAGCGGGCAGCAGCGAAAGTAACGAAAGAAGATGAGAGTAAATTTAGAAAGCAAGAAATAGAAGGAAAAGAGTTAGATAAAAAAGTAGAAGAACTGCGCCGGGAAAGAATTACACAAGAAGAATTAAATGAGCTTTCAAAGGAAGATATAGAAGTATTAGTAATTAAAAGCAAAATGAATGCGGGATATAAAATGACTCCGCAAATCGTTAAAAAAGACGTAAGTGAAAATGAATATGCTGTCGTTAGTGAAAGGTTGGCAAGTTTACCGGGGGTAGATACAACAGTAGATTGGGAACGTGAATACCCAAATGATAAAATACTGCGCTCTATACTAGGTAGCGTTTCTAATGAAAATGAAGGGTTGCCAAGAGAACAATTAGATTATTATTTAGTTCGTGATTATAATCGAAACGACCGTATTGGTAAAAGTTACATCGAAAAACAATACGAAGATGCACTACATGGAACGAAAGAACAGTCTAAAAATATTATGGATAAAGCAGGGAAGATTGTTCGAACAGAAAAAGTGACTGAAGGAAAAAGTGGAAATAACTTGATGTTAACAGTCGATATGGATTTACAGAAAAGAGTAGAGGGAAGCCTTGAAAAGAATTTACGAGCCTTTCATGCTGCAGAGCCGATGATGGATCGTGCGTTCGTAGTAATGATGAATCCGAAAAACGGTCAAATTTTATCAATGGCAGGAAAGAAAATTGTAAATAAAGATGGCGGTATGCAAATAGAAGATTATGCATTAGGAACGATGACAAGTTCTTATGAGTTAGGGTCAACTGTAAAAGGGGCTACTTTATTAACTGGATATCAAACAGAAGCGATTAAGCCGTATACACACTTCTTTGATGCGCCAATGTATTTTAAAGGAAGTTCTAAGCCGAAGAAATCGTGGAAAGAATTTGGGGATATTGATGATTTAAGAGCTTTGCAAGTGTCATCGAACGTTTATATGTTTAATACAGCTTTAAAAATGGCAGGCATTAATTATGTTCCAAACAATCCATTAGATATTAAACAAGAAACATTTAATAAAATGCGCTACTATTTTAGACAATTTGGCCTAGGTGTGTCGACTGGTATTGACCTGCCAAATGAATCGATCGGTCAAATAGGTAGAACTGATAACATACCCGGATTTTTACTTGATTACGCGATTGGACAGTATGATACATATACACCGCTTCAGCTTGCGCAATATATTTCAACCATTGCAAATGGCGGTTACCGAATGAAACCACAAATTGTACAAGAAGTTAGAGAGCAACCGAATAGACCAGAGGATGCAGGAAAAGTCGTTCGGTCGATTGAACCAGTTGTATTAAATAGAGTGGATATGGAAACTTCGTACATTAATCATGTAAAAGAAGGATTTAGAAGAGTTTTTCAAGAAGCTGACGGAACCGGAACCGGAACATTTAAAGGTCTACCATATAAACCAGCGGGAAAAACAGGAACAGCTGAGACAGTATATGGTGGAGAAAGTGATATTGGAAGAGATGAGAACAACAACCGAAAAAAATGTTATAATTTAACTCTTGCCGGTTATGCACCATATGATGCGGATCCGGAAGTAGCTTTTTCAGTTGTTGTACCATGGGTGAATGATGATAAATCAGGAATTAATTCTGCGATTGGTAAAGAGATTTTGGATGCGTATTTTGAATTAAAAACAAATAGATCAAATACAAATTCAATTCCAGTAGAACAACCGAACAAGGCACAGTAAAAATAGTATCACTGCATGGAAACATATTGTGCAGTGATATATTTTTTGAGTTAAAAAGCGCTTTATAAGGTGGGAATGGATATGAAAAAGGAGATTAAGAGAGGCTGGGGAAAGTACATACTATTTATATTGGTGATAGTCATAGGCTACCATTCTTTTACTTTATGTAAGGTGGAAGGGGAATCGATGCAGCCGACTTTATATGAAGAAGACTACGTATTTGTAAATAAAGCGGTAGTACGTCTTTCTAATTTACAACACGGAGAAATTGTCATTATAAAAGAAGAGGATGAATCGAAATATTATGTGAAACGTGTAATAGGGCTTCCTGGTGATGTAATTAACATAACGAACGGAAAGGTATATGTGAACGATAAAAAGCAAGAAGAACCATATACGAACAAAGATTTATTTAACAACACACAAGTGTTTTATAACTTTCAAAAGACAAAAATTCCACCAAATAAGTTATTTGTAATGGGAGATAACCGCGAAGTAAGTAGAGATAGTCGAAATGGCTTAGGATATATTGAAGAAGATAACATAATTGGCAAGGTGGAATTCGTATATTATCCTTTTTCAAAAATGAAAATGATAGAATAAGTGGGGGATGAGCAAAACCCCACTTATTAAAGTTTCACTTTATTTTCTTTAAAAAACCTTTTGGATTAAATGATATGAAAAATTTATGTTTAGACTCGTCGATTATGAAGTTATTGTTTTTTGTTAAAAACTCTTCCACAGCTTCCATTGGGCCAGGACCCCAATCGGGAAGAAGCGGATTTCCGTTAATGGAGGTATCTTCTACAATTATATAACTGCCAGTAGTGACGATAGATTTATATAGCAAGAGTTCTTTTGAAACATGCTCTTTACTATGATCAGAATCTAAAATAACTAAAATCACATCATCAGGTTTGCGCATACTTACTATTGTTTGGATGGCCTGCACAGAAACAGAAGATGCTGTTAAATACGTAATCCGATTATGTGATGGCCGATTTGGCTGCGGAGTTATATCGATAGTAAGTACGTGACCTTTTCCAATTAAATCTAACATAGAAGCTAAATACAGTGCACTACCACCGTGAAAAGTCCCGCATTCAATAATTAAATCGGGCTTTAATTCATAAATGATTTCTTGATACAAAAAGAGATCAGAGGGAAGTTTACAGATTGGAACTCCAAACCAATGTGTATCTTTTAACCACACAAGGCTGTCGTAATATTGTTTTAGAAATTCATTGCTTATAGTATCGATTTTAAATTCTCCTTTCTAAAAAGGATTCTCTCGTTTGACGTAAAGTGTTTACGCATGAAAGTTGTACTATATATTATGTAGTAAGGAATTGTAAGGCGAGTGTTTTTACTTGAAAATAAGCCAAATAACTCATGTGGAAAATGAAAGGAAATGATCGTATGTACAAATACACAATTTGCTTTATTAGAAAAAGCGATAAAATACTGCTATTAACATAGAAATAAAAAGCCGAATATGGGGATGTGGAATGGTGTTGGAGGAAAAATAGAAGAGAATGAAACGCCATACGAAGGAATAATTAGAGAAACGTTTGAGGAAACGGGCATAGAACTTTCAAGTGTAACGTATAAAGGGACTGTTGGTTTTAAAGGTAAAGGTGAGCCCCAGGCTAGTGAAGGAATGTATGTGTTCGTTGCTGATTTGCCAGATGGAATGCAAATGAATACACCATTACGTACGGCTGAAGGCTTATTAGAATGGAAAGAAATTGATTGGATATTAGATGGTGATAATAGAGGAGTAGTTAGCAATTTACCAAAATACTTACCGACAGTATTAACAGAAGAAAATAAGTTAAAACATATATTCACGTACGATAACCGGAATATTATTCATTACACAACTGCATGTTTGAAAGAAGATGATGCGAACAAGCGATATGAAAAACAACTTGTTTCTCAATAGAAGAGGAAAGTGAAAAATCACGTTTTTGCTCTTGTTATATATGCGAGGTGATTATAAGTTTCAGAAATACAATTCATTGGTCATAATTGTAATATGTATGATATAACTTTTCTTATGGTGAAAGAGTAGAGAACATACGTAAAAGGAACAAAAAAGGAGGTGGCTTTGCCACCTCTTTTCCGTTAGTCACGAATCGCCTTAATCATAAATCGATGTTGCTTCACATCAAAATATCCTTTTTTCAAGATAATCTCATGTATACGATATAACTCCTCATAATACCTTTCGACAGTGAAATCAGGAATTTGCCACGGAATTGCTTTTAAATAATAGACGATAGCGCCAATATCATAAAAGCGTTGGAAAGGGAATTCTTCTTTTGCTTCTAAGATAGTAAATCCGTTTTCCTGTAGTTCATTACATGCCGCTTCAAGCGACCAACTTGCAAATTCACTATTTAGTGGTGTGTCAAATTGGTCATTAAGTTCCGCGCAATCGAGACCGCCAACTTGTTGTGTAAGAAATGTTCCATTTGGAGAAAGGATTCTTTTTACTTCAGAAGCAGCATATGATTCATGTTGGTTTAGGATTAGATTAAACTGACCATCTTGAAATGGCAATGCAGTATCATCGTTCACCTCTACAACAGTAACCCCCAAAGGCTCTAATTTCTTTCGAGCAATTGGCACGTTTGGAGCGTAGCCCTCAGTAGCATAAATAGTTGACGGGAACGGTTGTAACATAGATAAAAACTCTCCGCCGCCAGTCCCCATATCGAGCATTGATTCTGCATGCTGCATAAGCTGGAAAGCTGTACTGCCATATGACCACGATAAAGGCTCGCTCTTCATTCGACCCGTTTCTGAAATAAAAGAAAAATCCCAACCGCTAAAATTTGTATTAGCACTTTCTAATAAAGTTAAAAATAATGGATCACGTTTCATAATTGTATCCTCCTATTTTGTAAGTAAATGATATGGTGAGAAAAGAAAAAAGGAGGACCTCTTATGAAAGGGGAACGGTTTTACGTTTCGTGTTCGAATAGATTCATATAAATTCGCTCCTTGTGAGAATAGTAATTTATATATTCGGGATAATCGAGTGGGAATCCTTTAAAATTATGGGAGAAGGTAGTTGTTTGATGAAAGATTGGATGGAGTGTACAGAAAAAGGTTGCACTCAAACTTTAGAAAAGGTATTTAGTAAACTTAAATTTCCGCCCAGCCCTTTTATGAGATATGTGATATTTCTCACTACTATTATGTAACAATAAAGTCGTACTGTTTATAAAAGAAGTGACGTTTTTGTATCCCTTTGGATTTACTTATCTATGGGATAAGTAAATAAGTAGACATATAAACTGAATATAAAAACGTTTTAATTCTTTGGAAACATCCCATAATTTAGTATTGTTATATATGGAATAATTTATTTGTACGAAAAGAGGAATAAGATGTTTATACAAAAGTATAAGGATTTGATGCTAGGGATAGTTGGTGCTGTATTAGGAGTAATATCCTTTGTTTATTTTAAAGATTTAGATTATATATAAGACGGGCCTTAAGTTATTATCTGTAACATTAATCATTATAGGTCGGGTTATTGCCTGTGATTCGATCCGTTTCAATAAAAAAGAGAATAATAACGTATAAGATTATTATTATATAAATTTAGCTTGTTGAGCATGGGGAATACTAATCTTACAAAATTGTAAGATTAGAAGTCACATAGTTAGATAGAAGTCATTAACTTATGAAAAAAACTCATCTATAATCCAGATATAAATCATTTACTAAAGGAGTATTCTAATGAAAAAAATTATAAGTTATACGGTTGTTATTGCTATTTTTATAGGAATAGGATTAGGAGTAAAACGTTATGTGCAAGGTCCAGGACAACCAGTCGATGGGATTCTAGTTAGTGGTACTGCAACTGACGTAGAAAAAGTTAAACAAGAGTTTAAAGATGACACTAAACAATCAATAGACTATAAGGTAAAGTACGTCACAATAACAAAAAGGATTCCATTATCAGAAGAAGATAAGAAACAAAATGATACAAATGAAGAATTTGAAATCAACACTACAGAATATGCAGTTATTAATAGTTCTACCGCGGTAAAATTATTTAATAAGGGACTTCTAAGAGCTAGAAAAGATCCAAATTCAGCATCTATTATTTCTGAGAGGGTGAAAGATAAAAATAAAGTATCTAGTGATCAGAATCTATTATTTTCTTATGCGGGTGATAATTTTGAAAATAACCAGTTGAATTTGAACGGTAAGATAGTACCTGCTCAGTATGTTAAACAGCAAATTTGGATTGGGTATGTTCCAATGAACCTTGTTATTCTAAACGACCAAGAATATAATACAATTTCTGAATCAGAGTCAATAATGAAATTGATTCAATTTCAAAAACGTAATTTTGATTATAAAAACAAACAAGAAGTAGACAAAGTTTTACAACAGATTGATAAGCTCTCTTCGAATAATCAGAATAAAATAAACTTTGTAGAGGTACAAGACTAAATTAAAATGAAAATAAGGTGATATAAATGGAAATCGTAAGAATAGAAAATGTAGTCAAAAGTTATGGTGAAGGAAATAGTAGGGTAGATGCTTTGAAGGACATAAATCTTTCTATACAGCAAGGGGAATTTGTATCAATCGTAGGAGCTTCTGGCTCAGGTAAAAGTACATTGTTACATATTTTGGGAGGGTTGGACCGTCCGAGTTCAGGACAAGTATTTATTGGAGAGAACAATATTTATAATTATTCAGATAATGAACTTTCGATATTTAGAAGAAGAAAAGTTGGTTTTATATTTCAGTTCTTTAATTTAATTCCTGTATTGAATGTGCAAGAGAATATAGCTTTGCCCACTTTACTAGATAATGAACCTGTAGATAATCCTTATATGGACGAAATTATTGAAATTCTGGGACTTCATGAAAGACGAAATCATTTACCATCTGAATTATCAGGAGGTCAGCAACAACGGGTTTCGATTGGGAGGGCACTTATAAATCGCCCACATTTAATCTTAGCTGATGAACCTACAGGAAATCTGGATACTCAAAATACAAAAGAAGTCATGGATTTATTAAGATTGACAGCAAAAAAATATAATCAAACTATTGTATTGATTACTCACGATTTAAAAATTGCATCAACTTCTGACCGTATTATTACAATTGAAGATGGCCAAATCATTTCCGATCAGTGGCTATCCACGAATAAGCCTAAGACGGGAGGAAACTAATCTTGATTGGTAATTATAAACAATTAAGCAGGAGATACTTAAAGGGAAATAAGAAACGAACAATTTTAACTTTGATAGGAATCGTACTCTCTGTATCGTTAATTTCTACAATCGGCCTATTTATGAACGGTACTCAGATTTCTCAAATCGAGAATACGAAAAAGAGGCAAGGGTATTCTTTTCATGCCGTTGTATTAAATTACGATGAATCGATATTGAAAAAAATTAAATATAACCCGCAAATTGAATCATTTGGTTTAATGTCACAGGGAGAAACAGTCCAAGTTGGAGAGGCTGCTGTACAAATGAATTTTGCTGATGATAACGCCTTGGAATTTTTAAAATACAGTATTATTAAGGGCAGATTGCCATCTAATGATCAAGAAGTTGCTGTTGATCCCTGGGTATTACCTTATATAAAAGAAAATATTCAAATAGGTGATTCATTCGAATTAAATGAAAAAAAATACAAATTGGTTGGTTTTCTAAGTGATAGTACATATACACAGGAAAATAAGGTGGGACGGTTACTAACCTATAAGAGTAAGTTTAGCGCTGGTGAAGGAAAAATATTAGTTGGAATTAGCTCAAAAGCAAACTTTAATGAGGTTTTAGAGGGATTCAAGACCATTTCCGGAGAAAATAATATTAATATAAGTAATGAATTAATTCAATTAGAGAAACCAGGTTACAATAATTCGATTATGGCTACGCTAATTATTACAATCAGCATTGTTGTGATAGCGACAATTGTTGTGATTTACAACGCTTTTCAAATCAGTGTCGTAGAACGAACGAGGCAGTTTGGCTTGTTGAGAAGCATTGGTGCAACACGAAAGCAAATTAGACAAATCGTTCTGAGAGAAGCTACTTTTCTGGCTGTTATCGCTATACCAATTGGAATTATATGTAGCCTAATAGCACTTGCCTCTCTGCAGTTCACTTTTTCACTTTTAATGGAAAATAGTAAAGCGGTCTCGATATTTCATGTTGATTGGAATATTTTACTAATCAGTTCGATTATTACCTTGCTTTCTGTAATAGCGTCAAGTTTGTACCCAGCTTATTTTGCAGGGAAAATCTCCCCTTTGTTGGCAATTAGTAGCAGGTTGTCAATTAAAAAGGAACAAATCAAAAAACAAAAGAATTCCATGGTGAAAAAACCTTTATCTATTCCTTTGAGCATGGCTATGAAAAATGTTAAGCGAAATAAAAATCGCTATACCATTACAATCTTATCAATTATTATAAGTAGTGTGTTATTTATTACTTTCTCGTATTTAATGAGTGTTGCATTTGCATCTAAATCTTTTGATAAGTTATCTGTTAAATCGGATATTACAATTAAGATAGTGGATAATAATCCAGATCATTTAGCTGAAAGTGAACAAGTTTTGCATCAATTGAAATCACTTGAAAATATATCTAAAGTATACGAAAAAAAGGAGAATAGCTTTGAAACTAAATTAAAGGATGTAACTCAATCTTCCGCGACAGTAAAGGAAATAGAAAACACGATTGGAAAAAGCTATTCCATTACAATCGTAAATAATTATCAAGAAAATAAAACAAAAAAAGAAGAAAAACTTACTTTACAAGTGCTTGCATATGGTTTCATTACAGTCATTTCTTTAATTAGTAGCGTTAATATCCTCAATACTATAACTATAAGTATCATGACTAGACGAAAAGAATTGGCCGCTTTGAAATCCATTGGTATGTCACAAAAGGATTTGAAAAAAATGATTACCTATGAAGCTTTGATTTACGGTTTTTCGGGAAGTTTACAAGGAATCTTTTTTGGCTGTATATTGTCTTATATTATATATTTAGCTATATCTGATATGTTGAAAATGACATGGACGATTCCCTATGAGGCTTGTATCATTACGTTTGTTTCAGCTTTAATAATTAGTTATTTATCAGTCTTAAATCCATTGAAAAAAATTCAACAAGATAATATTATTGATAATATCAGAGAACAATAATATTATAAGCCTGGCTAGATTATAGCCAGGCTATTGTAATTGGACTATAAGCTAGGGGAAAAAAGGAGAGGGCATACTTGAATAAAAAAATATTACTAGTTGAAGATGATGAAGCTCTTGGCATAGCCATCGAATTTTCATTGAGAAATGAAGGTTATGAGGTGATTAGAGCATCCAGTGTAAAAGAAGCTAAACACCAGTTTGTTCACAATACATTTGATTTGTCCATCCTTGATATCGGCCTACCAGATGGTAATGGTTATGACTTATGTTTGTATTTTAAAAAGAAAAACGAGAATTCGATTATTATTTTCTTAACTGCACTAGATGAAGAAGCAAATGTGGTAATGGGGCTGGATATAGGCGGTGATGATTATATAACCAAACCTTTTCGGGTTAGGGAACTCATGGCCAGAGTGAAAGTACAATTGCGTAAACAAGCGTCGCTAGAAACGCCATCTCAAATTTTAAGATCTGAGAATATAAGAATCGATACGAACCTAGTCAAGGTTTATAAAAATTGTGAAAGTATTACATTGACGAATTTAGAATACAAGCTGCTATTGAATTTCATGAAGAATTCTCACAAAGCATTAAAAAGAGATGAACTCCTACAACAAATAACAGAAGGAGAAAATGTTTTTTTTGATGAAAACACGTTATCTGTATACATAAAGCGTTTAAGAGCTAAAGTTGAAGACAATCCTCAAAAACCACAGTTTATCGTTACCGAAAGAGGATATGGTTATCGTTGGAGCAAGGACGTGATTGGGTGAGCAAGATAATGAAAAATACCGAGTTAAAAAGCTATATGACGATACTAGCCGTCCTTTTATCTATATTTGTGATTTACCAATTTATTATTCAACAATTATTTTATGATCATTTGAAAAGAGACTCTATTGCAACATGGGGGGAAATTACAGCTAGGTTGGTAGAGCAGAATCCAGAAAATGAAGCGGAAATTATGAAAGTCTTATCAAGTCATTCGTCTCACTCAAGTAAATATCAGGAAAAAGGGACAGAGATCCTAAAGCAATATGGATTATATGAAGACTTGGATTCAAAATTTTTTCCTCACTTAAATAATCTAATTATTAATCACAATCAATTTATGATGTGGGGATTGATTGCTTTTGGATTTTTACTTTTTGTTGCAAACTACATGCAACAAAAAATTATTTTCAATAAGATTAGCCAGCTTACTAGAGCTGCAAAAAAGATAATCGAGGGAGATTACTCGGTTGTCATCAATGAAAATAAAGAGGGGGATTTCGCGAAACTGGCGATTTCATTTCGTTCAATGAGGGATATCATTAGAAAAAATATGCATGATTTGCTTGAAGAGAAACGGTTTTTAGGAGAAATGTTGCAGGATATATCTCATCAGTTAAAAACGCCGCTTTCAACTATTTCTATCTATAATGAAATGTTGTTAAATGAGAAACTATCCCGAGAGCAACAAGCTCAATTACTACAAAATAATGATATTCAGATTTCTAGAATGAATGTCTTAATTCAGAATTTGTTAAAAGTAGCAAAAATTGATGCAAAAGCGATTTCGTTTGATAAAGAGCCAGGGAATTTAGTAGATACGACTGAGGAAGTACTAAATCGCTTGCAAAGCATGATAAGTGATAAAAATATTTTGATTGATTGGAATGCCCCAAGAGAAATAGTCGTTATTCATGACAAATTATGGATGCAGGAAGCTTTGTTAAACCTGTTGAAGAATGCAATCGAACATTCTAAACCCGGTGGTAAAATAATGATTCAGGCCAAAAATTCTCCAATCTATACAGAACTAGTAATCCAAGACTTTGGAGAGGGAATTTCAGCTGAAGAATTACCTCATATTTTTGAACGATTCTATAAATCAAGTAGTTCTAAAAAGCACGGATCGACCGGAATTGGATTGGCACTTGTCAAAGCTATTATAGAGGCACATCACGCCTTAATTACAGTTGAAAGTGAAAAAAATGCTTATACAAAATTTACAATTATTTTTATGAAATTTTAATAACAGTGTGGTATATATTTTAATCTTTTTAATATAAAGGGGTTTTTTTATGTTTAATAGATTGAAGTGTTTTCTTTTATCTGAGAAAGAAATAGTTGATACTGTGAAAAAATACAAGGAGGAAAAAATACACGTTTCCATAATAAAAGATTTTTTAGGGGATTTAATCTTAATAAGAACTTTTACATTTTTAATGTTTGTTCCAGTATCAACTTTTATTTTTTCAGTTATAATTTATGGAGCTGTTTTCTTTTTATCAGGCATTAAGATTACTGTTTGGGGCATCACTATAATGTTATTAGTTCCAATAACATTACTTTTCTATATGAATATAACTAATACATCAATTATTATTACTGATTTAGTGAGAAAATTTTTATTAACCATAAAATATCTAAATCCATTTTACTCAATCATAAATAAACCTTGGCTCTTTATTTTTGAATTATTAATTGGTTTTTTATATGTATTTCTGCTATCTTTATTTTCTATTTGGATAGTATTACATTCATTAGAAATAGATTTTTCTGAATTTAGTTCGGAGGACAATCGAAGTTTTCAATTTTCAATTATTATTTTACATACAGCAATTTATTTGTTTATAAGAGTTCATGGCCAGTATTGTAAGACAACTAAGCAAAAAATTAAAAAGCTGAAAATGAAGTTTTATTTATGGTTTTGTTCTATGATTGCAAGTATTGTATATATATTTGAATCACTCTTTAATTATATGAATGGAATCCAAGCAATTTATTTTATTTTTGTTTTAATGATTGCTTTAGAAAGAACAGTGACACATTATAAGAAATTTATAGATTTTTTAGAATGTGAAAATTTGTATGAAAAATATTTTTAGAGAGAAAAGTCTTTTGAAATATAAAAAGTTATACCTACTAAATACTGGACGAGTAAAAAAACGCTATTCTTTTTCTAGAATCATAGGAAAAGATAGCGTTTTTGTTTAATATACTCAAAAACAAAAATCTTTTGGTAAAGTACCATTTTTAATAACTGTTCTTAACCCATGTTTTATAATCCAAGGATTAATAGGATGCTGTTTATCACGTAATTGCTGTAACCACTGAAAAACGAGTTCTTTATCTTCTTTCGTAATATCGTTAATATGATTGGCTACAGATTTTTGAACATATTTAGAAGGGTCATTCATTAATGGTTCAAGAAGTTGTAAATTGTACTTAAAATCACCTTTTAGAGCTCCTATTTTTTTAGCCCAAGGAAGCCTTGGTCTTGTACCTTCAGAAACTAATCTCCTAATGTGGCTGTTTTCATCATGAATCCACTGTTGTAATATGTTTAGTGTATCTTCATGGTATGTTTCAAGAAAGGGCCGAATGGCATATTCAGCAGTATTCCTTTTCGTTATTTCATACATTGCATTAAACGAGATTTTAAAATCGTTAAGCCCATATTTTTCAACGTATTTTGCAACAGGCATGTACATATATCCATTTGTAAATGTGCCTACTTCTGTTGTATTTTCTGGTCCTAATGTTTTCAGTAATATATGTATTGCGGCATTAAAATCTTTTTGTAAAGCATTGTGTAATTCATCTGCAATTACTTCAATACGCTGTTTTAACTCTAAATTTTCAACTTTACAAGCTACAGAATCTACAAAGATGCTTTTAGAGAAACAAGGATCGTGTTTACAAATAGAATCAGCTATTTTTTCTGCTAATTCTTCATTAAATAAAAATTTTAACGGAATATATTTACCCATTTTTTCACCTCGGTGGTCAAATGAAAACAATTTTTATTTTTTAATCGACAATCCATAAACCAAAGTCTCACTCGGAGTCGTAATACTAAAACCTGTCGTCTTATAATCAAGTTTCACCGTATCACCAGTGTAGTCTTTCGTGAATGAATCCATTTGTACGATAAGCTCTGCATCTTCATATACAACATCATCTGCGTTATATGTATCCCAAATTAAATCGACACCAACGAAAATACTACAAGAGTTCGTCATTGTTCCTCTAATGCGAACGATCTTTTTATCTTCAAGTTCTAATCTATGTATAGCTGCTTTCGCTTCATCAGTAATGCGAATGTTCATTGTATCCCAACCTTTATTTATATTTCCTTTATTATTGCAAAAACAGGAGCAATAGGGAAGTAAAGAGGTTTGCAACAAAAAACGAGCAAACAAATTTGTTTGCTCGTTTCACTTTATTTTAGTTCACATTTATCAAGTGGAATCACTTTTGTTTTTTTCGTAAATTTATAACCTAACCATAGTACTAAGAAGAGTGGTAAACCGATGTAAGAAACGAGTACACCGTTCCAATCAATTGCTTCACCCATAAATGCGCCGTAGTTTTGTCCTAAAATTACGATGATACAAAGTGTAAATGCGAAGATTGGACCGAATGGGAACCATTTTGCTCTATATGGTAAGTCATTTAAATCTTTTCCTTGTGCGATATATGCTTTACGGAAACGGTAATGACTAATTGCAATTCCAACCCATGCGATAAAACCAGACATTCCGGATGCGTTTAATAACCAAATGTATACAACACCATCACCGAATAAAGAAGCAATGAAAGCAATACTCCCAACAATTGACGTTACGATTAACGCGTTAACAGGTACACCGCGGCTATCTAATTTACCAAGAAACTTTGGTGCTTTTCCTTGGCGAGCTAAATCCCAAAGCATACGAGTTGATGCATACATACCAGAGTTACCAGCAGATAGTACAGCAGTTAAAATAACAGCGTTCATAACAGAAGCAGCAAAGGCAACGCCCGCTTTTTCAAAAATAAGTGTAAACGGACTTACTGTAACATCACTTGCAGCAAGGCTTTCAGTTGTATAAGGAATTAATAAACCGATAACGAGAATCGCAAGGATATAGAATAAAAGAATACGCCAAAAGATTGAACGAATTGCTTTTGGGATATTACGTTCTGGATCAGACGTTTCACCAGCAGCTACTCCTAATAGTTCAGTTCCTTGGAATGAGAAACCAGCTGCCATAAACACACCGATAATTGCCATGATACCGCCGTTAAATGGTGCATCTGCAACAGTGAAGTTTTTAAATCCAACCGTTTCACCGCCCATAATTCCAAAAATCATCATGAAACCAACAATTAAAAAGATAATAATCGTAACTACTTTAATAAGTGCGAACCAATATTCAGATTCACCAAACCCTTTAACAGATAAATAGTTTAAAAGGAAAATAATAGCTAAACATAATCCGCTCCAAATAAGAGAAGGGGTATCTGGGAACCAAAATTTCATAATTAATGTTACGGCTGCAAGTTCAGCAGCAATCGTAATTGCCCAGTTATACCAATAGTTCCATCCAAGTGCAAAGCCAAGTGATGGATCAACAAATTTTGTTGCATACGTGCTAAAAGATCCAGTAACAGGCATGTAAGCTGCAAGTTCAGCTAAGCTTGTCATTAAAAAATAAACCATAATTCCAATTGCGGCGTATGCAATTAATGCGCCACCAGGTCCAGCTGTATGGATGACACCACCGCTGGCAAGAAATAGTCCGGTACCAATTGTACCACCGAGAGAAATCATCGTAAGGTGACGAGATTTTAATCCGCGTTTTAATTCACCTTGTCCTTGTGTAGTTTGCGTTTTAGAGGTAGATTGATTTGTTGCGCTATTCATGTTCAACACTCCTTTTCTTGTAGGTTAGGAAGGAGCGGGGGAGAAAAATACAAAAAACCGCCAAAGGAATTTGGCGGAACGTTTCACAAATAACCACCCCATCATACCCTTCCGTTAAGATAGCACCCCACGTTTACACGGTAATTTTGTAAACGTGACAGTTCTGTTCCTTTCGGAGACAGCCCCAGCTCATATTTCCAGAGAAGAAATATAAACTTCGGCAACTTTTCCTTTCAAACGGAGTCAGCTGACATTCTCTGTGTCTCGTCCGTTTTACTATTAAAAGTCGCAACCTCTACCTCATCGGATTGATGAGGATTTATATATTGCTAAGATTTTTAATATATGGCAATTGTAATGACTTTCTGAATATATTGCAAGATATTTTGTTAGGAAAAGTCAAAAAATATCGGTTATTGTATAGGAAACGCTTGCAAAACTCCACCCGAACCTACTATTATGTAGCAATAAGCAAAGAAAAAATTGTTATACAAATGTTTCGCAAAAAATATTGAAAAATCCTCTAAATTAAAAGAAAATTCAGAAAAATATAATTCGACATAACTATCAAAAGAGGATTATTGCTTAAATTCGTTTCAAAGAATAAGTGTAAATTTAACGAATAGGATGAATATTCTTTTTATTTTTAGTAAAATTGGGGTATTGTTTAATTGAAAAGGGGAAATCAATATGAAATTAGAAACAGAAAGGCTCTATATAGTGCCGTGTACAGAAGAGAGAATTCAAATTGCTAACGAGCAAGGATACAATAGCGGTCCGCATATTGTAGGGCATGTAAAGAATGTAAAACAAGATGCAGCTATATTACCATGGGGCGCGTGGTATGTTCTTCGGAAAGAAGATGATAGCGTTATAGGTGATATTGGGTTTAAAGGGAAACCAAACGAGAATCAAACAGTGGAAATTGGCTATGGATTTATTGAGAAATATTGGAATAAGGGCTATGCAACAGAAGCTGTAAGAGAACTAATCGATTGGGCTTTCAAAACAGGAGAGGTAGAAACAATAATTGCAGAGACACTTCTAGATAATTATAGTTCGATTCGTGTTTTAGAAAAGTTACATATGAAGAGAGTAAATGCTACAGAAACGATGATTAATTGGAAAATAGAAAAATAAAAAATACCGCTCTAAATTGGGCGGTATTTCTTATAGTTATGGTAGCATTTGCTTCTGATCATTTGGATACTCAGCCGTTGATGCGTTAGGACGATTGGAATGATTTCGAACAGCAATGAAAATAGAAATAATAACAACAAGACCAACTGCAACGTAAGAAAGTGAAATAATAGTTGGATCCACTTTAAATGTAGTAAGCAGTGTACGTATATTCGTAAAGATAATAAGACCGCCAACTAATACCCCAAGTAAATGTGCTGGAACGATACGAACTAACCATGCAGCAATTGGAGCTGCGACAATACCGCCAAGCATTAAGGCAAATACCCAAACCCAGCTTACTTGTTCCCAGCCAAGTGAGATGAAGAAGCCAATTGTTGCAGCGAGTGAAACAGGAAATTCACTCGTATCTACAGATCCAATAACTTTTCTAGCTTCATTTCCTCTTGCTAGAAGAACAGGCGTCGTAATCGGCCCCCAACCACCGCCACCAGTTGAATCAACGAATCCAGCGAATAAACCAAGCGGCACAAGTTGTTTTGCAGACATACGCTTATTTGAAGTGACAATTTGTTTTTGAATGATGAATCGTAATAAAATATAAACCCCTAAAGTAAATAAAAATACGGAAATGTACGGTTTGATTACATCGCCAGGCAAATTACTTAAAAAACATGCCCCAACAAATGCGCCGATTGCCCCAGGTAATGTAAGTCTAGAAACGGTATATTTATCAACGTTTCCAAATTTGATATGAGATGCGCCAGAAGCTGCAGTTGTAACCACTTCAGCTAAATGAACGGACGCGGAAGCTACAGCCGGTGCAATACCAAACATTAATAATAGTGAAGTAGACGTTACCCCATACGCCATTCCAAGTGCTCCATCGATCAATTGAGCGAAAAATCCGATAATAGCAAAGACAATTAATTTCTGCATAAATAATCCCCCTGTAATAATAAATGAAAAAGACACTTTTCCCGTATGAGAAAAGTGCCTTTGGTTTTTCCAATCAGCAATAATTAAATTTGTTTCATTATAATACATATTAATCGTATAAATCAACTAGGTTTTAAAGTTTTTGAATTGAATGAAAGAAAAATAAAATATACAATAAAAGGATGAAGAGAAAGGGGAGAAAGACATGTTACGATTTGATCATCTCGTTCATGCAGTTCATGGTACACCGGAGGAAGCGGCAAAACAAATGCAGGAACTTGGATTTCATACCGCACTAGGCGGAGAACATACGAATTGGGGTACTTGGAATAGTTTAAGTTATTTTGATTTATCATATATAGAATTTTTAGCAGTTCAACATGAAGAAAAAGCGAAAGAAGCAGAAAATCCATTAGTACAAGAAACAGTGATGAAACTACAAAATGGAGAAGGAATGCTACAAATCGCAATCCGAACAGATGCAATTGAGGAGCTAGTAGTTAACTTTAAGAAGCACGGCTTACATACGATAGGGCCATTTGAAGGGAAACGCATGAGAAAAGATGGCCGGCTTTTAGAATGGAAAATGTTATTTGTTAAGCAAGAAGAGAACGGACTGAAATTACCTTTCTTTATACAGTGGAATGAAACGGACGAAGAAAGAAGAAATGATTTACGTAACATTGGAACGATTACGGAACATAAAAACAAAGTACAACAAATTGAAACGATCCATTATGCAGTGAAAAACGTTCGAGAAACGGTGCGGAAATGGAAAGAAGTAATGGGACTATCTACAAGCTCAGTTGTGAAAAATGAAAAATGGAATGCTGAGTGTCAAAGTGTAGTGTTTGGAGATATTCATGTACAGTTTTGTGAACCGATTGAAGAAGGGCTAGTGCTAGAACATTTGAATAAGAATGGCGAAAATCCATTTGCAGTAGAGTTTACAGGTGGAAATAAACGAGAGCATGAAGTGCTAGGTAGTTTGTACATATATTAATAGAGGTGAATGTTGTGGAAGAAATCCTTAGAGAGATAGAGAGAAAACTAGAATGGCCTCGTATTGCAAAGTGTACAGCTATTTCAAAAGGTTTTTCACATGAAGAGAAGTATAAAATTGAATTAAAGAATCAAGAAACTTATTTTGTAAAAGTATGTGATGCTGTTCATTTTGAATGTAAACAAGAAGAATATACGTATATGAAACAATTAGAGTCATTACATATTCCAACGCCCAAGTTAATTCATTTCATAATACTTGAGAAATTAAATAAATGTGTTCAAGTATTTGAATGGACCCGAGGTATAAATGGTGAAGAAGGTTTAACGAAGCTATCGGTGGAAGAACAGTATAATGCAGGAAGAAAAGCAGGGGAGGTATTAAAGAGGATTCACTCAATTGAAAAAGAAAGTGCAAGTAATAAATGGGAAACATCTAGATGGAATAAATACGAAAGATACATAGAGGCACTAACAGATTACGAGGTGAATTTTCTGGATTTGAAGCCAGTATTAACCTTTGTAGACAAACATAAAGATTTATTGAAAAATCGTCCAATAAGATTTTTACATGATGACTTCCATCCAGCAAATAGTATGATTCATAATAAGGAGTTTATCGTAATCGATTTTGGAGGGTATGATTTTGGTGACCCAATACATGATTTCTATAATGTAGCGATTTTTACTACAAGAATAAGTAAACCATTTGCGGTTGGACAAGTTCACGGTTATTGCGGAGGCGAACCTAATCTACATTTTTGGAAACTGTACTCATTATATGCAGCAATGATATTCCCGGCTGATATCGTATGGACAAACCGAAGCACACCACATTTAGTAGATGATATGAAGGAAAGGTTAAATAGAATTTTAGAAGATCATAATGATTTTTCATCCTATATTCCAAAATGGTATCAATCAAGTGAATTTAATAAATAAAGGAGTAATTTATATGGATAAAATAGCAGTAATTTCAGATATTCACGGTAATATTCAAGCATTAGAATCCGTGTTGAATGATATTAAATTAAGAGGAATCGAGCGCATTATTTGTCTTGGAGATTTAGTAGGAAAAGGACCTCATTCCAGTGAAGCAATTGAAATCATTCGTAAAGAATGTGAAGTAGTCGTAATGGGAAACTGGGATGATTTTATTACAAAGCCAACTGAATTTGAAGCATTAAAATGGCATCAAAAACAATTATCAGAAGAACAAAACGACTATTTAAGAAGTTTACCATTTTCAATCGAATTTTTTATGAGCGGCAAACTCATTCGTATGTTCCACGCCTCACCGAGAAGTTTATATGAAAGAATTCAACCACACGCTTCAAGAGAAGAACGTATTAGTATGTTCGAAAATAGTGATCTGACGGAAAATATAGAAGGGGAAAGAAAACCAGATGTCGTTTGTTACGGTGATGTTCACCAAGCGTTCGTTCAAAATTTCAGAGGGAAAACGTTATGTAACGCCGGTAGCGTAGGAAACCCACTTGAAATAACACAAGCTTCCTATTTAATATTTGAAGGAACTTACAATGAAAAAGAAGCAGCGAGCTTTTCTATTCAACTTGTACGAGTACCGTATGATATTGAATTAGCTATCAGACTAGCAGAAGAACTCGAAATGCCAGAGATTGCAGAATACAAACAAGAGTTACGGACTGCACTGTATCGAGGATTTAAGGGGAAGTAAGCTAATAATATATCAACGATTTTTCAAATATATCTATCATAACTTAAAATATATCAACGATTTTTTCGATATATCAACGATTCGACAAAGGATATCGATTTACCGACAAATAATGATATGAAATGTTACCTGTAATTATGTTATGTAAACTGATTGTAGGAGGAAATATCATGAACCGAATACAACGCATGAAAGAAATTGTAGATCATATTTTAAAATTAAACTTAACTCATCCAACAAGAGTTGGAGTAAGTGGTATTACAGCATCAGGAAAAACAACATTTACAAACGAACTAGCGGAAGAAATAAAAAAACGAGGGTTACCAGTAACACGCGCTAGCATCGACGATTTTCATAATTCAAGAGTGATTCGCTATGCACAAGGTAAAGAATCTGCAAGAGGGTATTATGAAGATGCACACGATTATACAGCTTTCAAAGAAAGATTATTAATGCCTTTAGGACCTAACGGGAATTTACAGTATGAAACGATTTCTCATAACTTAATAACGGATATGCCTGTACATAATGAGCCGCTATTGGCCACACAAAATATGATATTAATAGTAGATGGAACGTTTCTATTGAAAAAAGACGTTGCACATTTATTTGATTACAAAATCTTTGTAGATACAGATTTTGAGATTGCGAGAAAACGTGGTGCTAAGCGGGAAACTGAAGCTTTTGGAGGTTATGAAGAAGCAGAGAAGATGTTTTTAAACAGATATCATGCGGCCTGTAAGATGTATATAGATGAGCATAATCCGATAGAGTGTGCGGATGTTGTATTTCAGAATAGTGATTTAGAAAATCCAGAAGTTATATTTCATGAAAGAGCGTAATACATAATCAGAAATATATGTATAGCCTTTTATTTATTGTTATAATTAAATTAATTTTATGAAGCAAATAAAAGGGGATAAGACAATAAAAAACGCAAAAAGGGGACAGGAAATTTAATGAATGAAGTACTAGAATTAAAAGAAGAACTACTACAAATTAAAAATAATAATTATGCTGTACCAGAAGATGTGGATGCATATCCATATGCGCAGTGGATGTTAGATTATATCGGATCACCTGATGCTGAATTACGTGATGATTTAATTTATAGTACGCTTCACACATGGATTACAAATGATGTATTTAGACAAAAAGAGTTACGAGGATTAATGTTACAAGCGATTAGTCCTGATTATTTATTTTATAAAATTAGTGAAAAGGGAACAGACTCTGTATTTAAACGTGCGTTCTCCGTATTAATTCCGCCACTTATTTTATCTGTTCATGAAAGAGAACCGTTGTTATCGGAAGAACAATTGTACAGTGTAGCAGAACAAGTGCTGGAATATGTATATTTAGAAGAAGATGTAAGGGGTTACGTAGAAGGGAAAGGATGGGCACATTCTACAGCACACGCAGCGGATGCGCTCGATGCGTTAGCACGTACAATACAAAATCGTGAGTTTTCATATGCAATATTAGCTGCTGTTCGTCAGAAGGTTCGTTTAAATGACTACGTGTACATACACTTTGAGGATGAGAGATTAGTAAAGCCAATTATGTCATTACGCGATCAAAATCTATTAACTGGAGAAGAGTGGAGCAATTGGCTACATAGTATAGCAACTGTTGAAGATATCCGACATCCGCAGCATGCTATTTTAGTACAAAATATTAGAACTTTCCTAAGAAGTTTTTATTTCAGAGTTTTAGAGACAGAAGGAAGTACAGCCTTTACAGATGATGTATTGGAGACTTTGAAAGGGTTGCGTAGGTATTAAAAATACGTTTTTCTAAGAGAAAAGTACATAAAACCACTACATCCCAACCATACTAATAAAATGTGTTGGAGGTGAGTTTTATGGATAAAAAAGACTTTGAAAAAGTTTATAATGATTACTTACATCAAGGAGATGAACGAGCTCAATTTGAAATAGGCCATGAAGTCAATTCAGGAGCAGAACAAATTGTTGCCGTTCGTAAAAATGATGAAGGTGATTTAATTGCTTTTAAAACAAGCAGCGGGAGAGAGTTAGATTATATGACTGCTCTTAATGAAGCAAAATCAGGGAAGTTAGCTCATGTGGACGTATTTCATAAGTATGGTAGAGATATTATACGTAGTGAACCGGATGGTATAAAGGAAAATAACTTAGATAATTTACCTTCATTTTAAAAGGGTAAACCTCAAGAAGAGAATGTTCATTTGGATATTCTCTTCTTTTCTTTCTCTACAAATAGAAGGTTTATTTCTGAAGTGCAATCATACTTTTAAAGAGCACTCTAAATTTCTCTTTATCTTCTGCTGTAAATGGTTTCGGTCCCTTTGTACGTTTACCACTTTTTCGAACCATTGCACTTAAATATCGTGTTTGTAACAATTGTTCAATGTTATCATTCGTATACTTGTAACCTTTATGATGAAGAACGATACAGCCTTTTGCTAAAGCGAGCGAAGCAAGACCGTAATCTTGTGTTACGATTAAATCTTCTTTTTTTGCTAACTGCATAATTCGGTAATCTGCAGCATCTGCTCCAGAATCAACATAAATTGTTTCGACACCTTTTGGCTGCTCTGCATTAGAATAATGTGAAAAACTAGTAACGAGGGTAACAGGAATTTCCACATTCGTAGCCTCAAAAATAATCACATCTTTTACAGGACAAGCATCTGCATCAACGTAAATCTTCATTTTATCACTCCTATAAATAGGTTCGAGTTGATAATAATGGTAGATTTAGGTTTTGTCAAACGAGAAAGCTTTATTTAAAGTTATTTTCACATACCAAAATAGCCTCGCGTAAACGAGAAATACCTTCCGCAATTTGATTAATATCCACTTTTCCATAAGATAAACGTATATAACCATCTTTCGCACCGAAAATACTACCTGGCATAAAAGCAATTTCTTGTTTTAAACTTTGCATAATGAGTTGTTTTTCGTTTATAGGTTCTTTTAATTTCCCCCAAATGTATATACCGCCGGTCGGGTTTGAAAAAGAGATTTTATCGTGAAGTTGCTCGTTTAGGGCACGGACGATAACGTCTCTTTTTTCTGCTAATTGTTTTCGTAACGGAACGATATGAGACTGAAATGGTACAGTTTCGAAAAATTGTTGTATAAGCCACTGCGGGAAAATGCTCATTCCTAATTCCATTTGGTGCCGGGCATCGGACAATCGCTCTACGACAGACTGCGGGGCGACAAGCCAGCCGACTCGTAAACCTGGTGCGATCATTTTTGATAAGGAATGTACATAAATGACTGTTCCGTTTTCATCAATCGATTTTAAAGTAGGGCAAGGTTGTTTCTTTTCTAGCGTAAGTAGACTAGACGGATCATCTTCAACAATCGCAATGCGTAAGTCTGCGCAAAGTGATAATAGTTTTTTTCGGCGATTTGGATGAAGCATCGTTCCCGTAGGGTTTTGGAAATTTGGATTTAAAAAAATCATTTTAATGCGGTGCTTTCTGTATAGCTCTTGTACATCGTCTGGATTAATGCCGTGTTCATCGACAGGTAACGGGAAAATACGAATACCTGCTGATTGGAATAGCGGCAGGGAATAACAGTGCGATGGACTTTCAAAAGCGACGGCGTCACCGGGATTTAATAAACATTGCACGATAAGGTGCAGTGCTTGTTGAGCGCCGGATGTAATCATAATGGATTGTTCGGTCGCCTCAACTTTTAAATATTCTTTCATATATTTTACGACCGCTTGTCTTAGCGGGAGATAGCCTTGCGGATGATCGTAACTTAATGAATGTGTTAACGGTTGTTCACGTAAAATCGTTTGTAGTTGATCGTGAGGATAAAGATTACAACCGAGTTCTCCATTAGCGAAATCTATAATATTTTCATTTTGTTGTACTTCTGCCCGAATATGACGAAGTAACGGTAAGTTTGGTAAAAAAGTACCACCTTCTACGAAATTTCTCCAGTTCGGCGTTAATGTTGGAGAAACACCCCACATATGTGTACTTACACGTGTACCTTTACCAGTCGTACTTTCTACAATTCCCATAGCACGAAGTTCATTATAAGCAGTCGTTACTGTACTTCTGTTTACATTTAACTGCGTAGCTAATTTCCGTTCTGAAGGGAGGAAGCTTCCTGGAGGAAGTTCTCCATATGTAATACGTTTTTCAATAAAGTCAACCACTTGCTGATAAATAGGGATTTTACTGTCACTATCTAGCTTCCATTCCATAAAAAAACGCCTCCGTATCTTTTTACTACATCAAGTATAGCAAATTGGCTGGGTAAAAAAACAGCCAATTGGACGGTGTTTTATCCAGCCAATTTTACTATGCTAAATAGGGAAGGGGAGATTCGGATGAAACGATGGCAAATGGAATGGCTCCTAGTATCAGTTGCATTAGTATGGGGAGCAAATTATACAATAGGAAAGTATGGCGTGGCATATATGTCATCCATTCAATTTAATAGTTTACGATTTTTAGTAGCATCACCGGTATTATTACTTATTACATTTATGATGGAACGCTCATTACGTATTGAAAGAAAAGATTGGTTACGATTAGTAGCAGTCGGTATCGTTGGTACGGCGATGTATCAAACGATGTTTATGCTGTCTGTGAAATATACTTCAGCAACGAACGCCTCATTATTAATTGCGATGTCACCTATATTTACAGGGATATTAGCAGTATTACACAAACAAGAACGTTTTTCGATGAAAGTACAAATTGGTTCAATAGTAGCATTTATTGGTGCAGCATTCGTTTTATTAACAGGACATACAGGAGGAGCTACTTACGAATATGCGTGGCTCGGAAACATAATTGGATTAGTCGCAGCGATTGCGTGGGGATGGTATCCAATATTAGCGCAACCTCTTATAACAAAATATTCCGCAATGAGAGTCACATCTTGGTCAACTTTAATTGGAATTGTACCTCTCGTTGTATATTGTTTATTCAACGTAAATACATTAACGTGGCCAGTAGACATGCCAAGCTGGGGGTCTCTAGCATATTCAATCGTCTTCGCGACAATCTTCGGACTTGCAATGTGGTATGTCGGTATTAGTAAAATAGGCTCAACGAAAGTAATGGTTTATATGTATCTTGTACCATTGTTCGCAGTTATCTTCGCGGCAGTAACTATCGGAGAGCAAATCAACATGATGCAACTCGTTGGCGGACTTATAATCTTTATCGGCTTATATGTTGTAAAAAAGGGTGGAATTCAAAAGCCAGCTCTCAATTTGAAAAAAGTAAGTTAACAATAAAAAGGATCTCTTTCATATAGAAGGAGATCCTTTTGGTTTTTGTAATAAAAGCGCTTGTTCAACAGCCCATTTTTGATGATCATGAATGAGAAGCTCTACAGCAAGTAAAGGAGACATCCACCGCAAAACATGATCTTCCTCACAGTTTTCAGTTTGTGTCTGCACCATGTTCGCAATATAAAAGAACCCATCGTTTAAATAATAAGTATCTTCTTTTTCCGCATAAAAATATCGCATTGCATTACCGATATATTGATTAATTTCAATTACCCATCCTAATTCCTCTAGTAGTTCACGATGTAAGCATTCATCTTTTGTTTCGGTACCTTCCATACCGCCACCAGGTAAAAAATAACGGTCTCCTTTTTGGATAATAGCAATGTTTGAAGAAGTTGAGTTAAAAATAATTGCATAACAACTAGGCCGTAATACATATTGCTCAGTAGGCTTTTTATAACCAAAAATAAGTTTAGATATCATAAAACACGTCACCTCTCTATAAAATACACAAAAGGAATAATAAGGTAAAAATAGAATTGTATAAGTATAATCTTACGAGATTGGAGTGATAACAAAATGATAAATCGAAAGTGTTCGCGCTGTAAAGAAATTACAGGTACATTGCACGGGGGTAAAAAAATTAAGGAAGAATTTCTATGTGAAGACTGTTTACAAAAAGGAATTGCGAGCGGAGAAATCGAATTATCACAAGTGGAAGAAAAAGAAACTTCGTATCTTTCTATAAAAATATTAAAAATAATGAGTGTGTTTTATTTAATAGGATCAATTTTAATGGCTTTTTCAACCGGTCCATTTATACATAATATGGGATTTGACGAAATGTCCATTTCAGGCCCAGAATTAGGTTTAATAAGTATTGTTATGCTAGGTTCTTTATTCCAGTCTGTTCTTGTATTTTGCGGGATTTGGGTATTCATTCTATTAGTAGAAACCGTAATTAAAATATATGAAAAAATGAAGTGAGTGAGAGGGAGAAATATATGCGAGTAAGAAACATCCAAGGGGAAGATTATGTAAAGATTCATTCTGTTTTAAATGATTGGTGGGGCGGGAGAGATATGGCTGCTATGCTGCCAAAATTGTTTTTCGTCCACTTTCAAGAAACGAGTTTTATCATTGAAGAAGATGGCGAAACGTTAGGTTTCTTATGTGGATTTTTTTCACAAACATATAAAGATGAAGCATACGTTCATTTTATCGGTGTAAATCCGAAGTATAGAAGAAGAGGAATCGCATCGACATTGTATTCTTATTTCTTTGATGCCGCGCGTGCAAATAATCGTAAAGTTGTAAAAGCAATTACGTCACCAATTAACAAAAAATCGATACAGTTTCATCAAGAAATCGGTTTTCGAATTGATGCCGGGGATGATGAGATAGAGGGTGTATCGGTACATACAAATTATGATGGGAACGGCGGTAGTAGAGTTTTGTTTTTGAAAAATGTGTAAAAGTAGGCTAGTTTAACGTTAGCCTTTTTGTTGTGAGGAGATAAAAGTATGGAGAGTAAACAAAGTAGAAATGAGTACTTACGACGCATTTATAAAGTGCAAGATTATATAGAATCACACATAGATGATCCACTTTCAATTGAAGAGCTAGCGGAAGTAGCAGGATTTTCAAAGTTTCATTTTCATCGGATTTTTAAGGGGATAGTAGACGAGCCATTATCACGGTATGTAAACCGATTGAAATTAGAAAGGGCAACACATTTACTTACATATCGCACAGATATGACGATTACACATATTGCGTATCACTTCGGATTCACAGATTCAGCAGTTTTCTCCCGAACATTTAAAAATTATTACGGAATAAGTCCATCTCAATATCGAAACGACAATAGCAAGAATTGCAAAGACGTAAGCGGAACTTCTCAATACAATGAGTGTAAGAAGGTTCGAGGAAATGTTGAAATTGTATCAGCGGACGATATACACGTCGCATACATAAGGCATATCGGTACATATGAAGAGTTAACGATAGCTTTTCCAAAAATGATAGAGAAATTATTTCATTACGCAGTGGAGGAAAACTATCATGTATTTGAGGATACGAAAGTATTAACCATTTACCACGATCATCATGAATTTACTGAGGACAATCATTTAAGAACTAGTTTATGTATAACAATTCCGAATGAGTCCGCAGTAGAAACGAGCGACATTGGAATAATGATAATACCTTCTGGAAGATATGCGGTAGGTCATTTTGAAATATTCCAAGATGAATATAAAGGAGCATGGGATTTCTTATACGGTGAGTGGCTTCCCAATAGCGGATATAAGCCGAGAGATTCGTATCCTTTCGAAATGTATAAAAATGACCCAAGGCAGCACCCGGAAAATAAACATATAGTTGATATATATGTACCTATCGAACCTTTTTAATCATGGGTTAAAGGGGAATGATTAATGAAAACTGCTGAAAAGTTAGATCTGATTATAAAAGAAGAATACAAAAATATTAATGGTATGTTAGTAGTGCAGAGAGGTAATGTTGTTTTTGAAAATTATTATAATGATCACGGTCCAGATGATGCATTTCATATAGCGTCAGTCACAAAAACGATAATTTCTGCGTTGATTGGACTATGTGTAGATAAAGGGTATATAAAAAGTGTTGATCAAAAAGTAATAGAATTTTTCCCGGAATATAACGTTCATTCACCTGAAATAACAGTACGACATCTGTTGACAATGACAGCTCCACATCCTTTCGTAGACTGGCAGGAACCGTTAGAAGAGCTATGTACGCAACGAGATTGGGTACAGTATACGTTAAATAGGATAGGAGCAGGCGGAGAAGTTGGAATTTTTAAATATTCATCTGCAGGAGCTCATTTATTATCAGCAATCATAATGAGCGTAGCAGAAAAAAATGCACGTGAATTTGCGAATGAATACTTATTTCAACCACTCGGTATGAGAGAAATTCCAAACTATAATATGAAGGCATTTGGATTCGATGACCTATTCGGAAAAAGTGTGAAAGGATGGGTTCACGATCCAAATGGTATTTCAACAGGCGGCTGGGGACTTACGTTAACAGCTAGAGATATGGCTAAGTTTGGACAGTTATATTTGAATGAAGGTATTCATAATGGAAAGCAAATACTATCAAAATCATGGATAAAAGAATCGACAGAAATGAACCAAAATCAATATGGTTACTTATGGTGGTTACGAGAAGAGGATGGAATCTTTTCATACTGTGCAATGGGCGATGGTGGGAATGTAATTGGCTGCGTACCAGAGAAGGAACTGGTGGTGGCGATTGCTTCTGAAGTCATACCGAATGCAGAGGATAGATGGAAGTTAATTAAAGAGTGCATACTTCCTTATTTAAAAGATTAATATGGTTATTTTTATAAAAACAAGAATAAAAGGTTTAGTTAAACTTGTTTTTTTCTTCATGATAGAAAAAAGTGATGTATTAACTAAGTTGAGCACCTAAGATTAGAAAACTTCAACACCTATACGATTATTGAATAGGTGTTGAAGTACTTTATAATTTGTTTAGGTACTTTTAACTTTTCGATGTATTAGATACATAATGCCAAACACAATTACGAGCAAGATAAATTTAATTAATTCCATTAGGCTAATATCCCATTTTGTTTCTACTCCATCTGTTAAATAAAATACATTAAACATACCATGTAAAATTGCAGGTGTTATCACAGAGCGGCTATACTCTCTCGTATATGTCAAAATTATAGATAATATAAATAATAATGAGAGATAGCTTAATATTCCTATAAGCTGAAACTCATAATTTTTATAAAAGATTGATACTGGTAAATGCCATAAAGACCAAAGTGATGCAGTAATGATTGCTGTTTGTTTTAATGAAAAATTTTTTCGTAAATGGTAATGAAAATTTCCACGCCATATGATTTCTTCTAAAAATGCAGAAAAAGCAGCAATTGTAAGACCAATGAGCAAGAGAACTCCCAATTTATTCCAATGATAAAATAAGAAATTTATATTATAAATATAAAAATAAAAATGGAGACATAGTCCTAGAAGTATTGGGGATAAAATGGAGAAAATTAATGTTTTTATTTTTGGACGTGAAATTCCAAATGTATGAACTATTTTTTGTTTCGTATATAATTTCTGATATAAAATAGCAGCTAAAAGCGGAATGACCATCGTAAACCCTAAATAATTACGACCATTTTCTATGTTCAGTAAGATGATATATACAAGCGATGTGAGGCAATACATACATAATGTTGAATGATAAACTATGTTTCTATTCATATTGTTCACCTACTTACATGTATAAGTGATTAATCAAATATCCGATATTTTAATTATATATGAAATGGAAATTACATATGTTGAACTTGTAGAAAAAGTTAGACTAACCCCGTAACTTTTCACAGCAAAAAATCGTTTAACACAAGTAAGGATTTTCAATCACGAATGGGGGAGAACTATGAAGATTCTAATTTTAGGTGGTACACGATTTTTAGGAAGAGCTTTTGTAGAAGAGGCATTAAAAAGAGGGCATGAAGTTACATTATTTAATCGCGGAACGAATAAAGAAATTTTTCCTGAAGTAGAGCAGTTAATTGGTGACAGAAATAATAATGTTTCAAGTTTAGAAAATCGAAAATGGGACGTTGTCGTAGATACGTGTGGATTTTCTCCACATCACATTAGAAATGTTGGAGAAGCCTTACACGATAATATAAAGCATTATATATTCATTTCAAGTCTGTCCGTTTATAAAGATTGGATTCCGCCTCATATAAAAGAAGATTATATATTACAATCCGAACCTACGGGTGATCAAATAAAGGCTGTGGAGAATGGTGAAGTTTCTCCTTATGAGTATTACGGTGCGCTGAAAGTATTGTGTGAAAAAGAAGCAGAGAAGTATTGGCCAGGGCGTGTTTTACACGTAAGAGCAGGACTTCTTTCAGGGATGTTTGATTATACAGATCGGCTTCCATACTGGATTGGACGTGTAGCAAAGGGAGGAAAAGTGTTAGTTCCAGGAAGAAAAGGCCGTCCAGTGCAGATAGTTGATATAAAAGACGTCGCAAACTGGGGACTAAACATGGCAGAAAACAATAAAGCAGGTACATTCAATATAACAGGTCCGAAAGATGAATTGACGATAGAAGAGCTATTAAATACGTGTAAAAAGGTTACGAATAGTGATGCTGCATTCGTTTGGGTAGATGAATCATTTATGAAGGAACATAAAGTGCAGCCTTGGACGGAGATGCCTTTATGGCTTCCGGAAACTTTTTCATTAGAAGGCGAAACGAAGCCATGGAAAGGTGGGTTTTCTATTAGTGTCGAGAATGCTGTTAAAGCGGGACTTACTTTTAGCAGATTAGAAGATACTGTGACGGATGTGTATGAGTGGATGAAGAGTATGGAGGAATGGGAATTAAAAGCAGGGATTTCAGGCGAAAGGGAGAAGGAATTGTTAGAAAAATGGTATCAATAAATTTAGAGGAGCTCTTTGAATATAGTTGATTGCACATAAGGAGGAGAAAAGGTTATGTGGAAAGAAACCATTCATAGTATTTCATCAAACTTAAGCTTAAAAAATCCCGCTATGAAGGAAGAGCTTATTGAAATACAAAAGTGTTTACTTGTGGAATTACCGAATGACTTATCACAGCTATTACAAGAAACAAACGGTATAGCAGGTCAATACGGGGACTTTGTTTGGTCTGCCTCGAAAATAAAAAGAGAAAATATGAATATGAGATATATAGTTGATTTTAAAGATTTATATATGCCTTTTGACTGTTTATTGTTTTTCGCTGATGGTGGAAATGGTAATTTGTTTGGTTATTCCATTTTGAATGGGATAGTGCAAAGAGATGATATATATGTATGGAACCATGAAAATGATAGTAGAACGTGGTTTGCTCCTTCTTTAAAAACTTTTATGGAGTGGTGGGAAAGTGGGAAGATAACAATTTAAATATAGTATCAAGAAAAAACGCTTTGTTACGAAAGAAACAAGGCGTTTTTGGCAATGAATAAATCTACCACTCAATCGGTTCTTCCCCATACATGTCCCATAGCTTAGGAAACATCTTTTTCAAACCTTCTTCTTCATCTTCATTCCAGTCTAACTTGATAGCAACTTCCTCAGATTGTTCTTCTGTTTCAAACTCTTTTGCTTTCACACTACCAGCTATGCCAATTTCTCCGTAAAACACAACGTAGTCTTTATACCGCATTAGTTAGCAGTAAGACCTCCACCTCAAAATCGAGCAAATACGAGGAAGACCCGTATAAATAAGTTGTATGAATTACATTTATTATTAGATTGTGTTCGTGACTATATTTTGGGAATTTTCTGTTGATTTACAATGTACGATAGTATATATTGTATATAAAGTATATATACAATATTTTTAAAAAGAGGTATTTGCATGCAAATCGTTATTACGAACACTTCAAAGGAACCTATTTATGAACAAATTGGTGTCCAAATAAAAAAACTTATTTTACTAGGTGATTTAAAGCAAGGAGATGCTCTTCCTTCAATGCGTCAGTTAGCAAAAGATTTAAGAGTAAGTATTATTACAACGAAAAGAGCATATGAAGAACTGGAAAAAGACGGTTTTATTTATTCAATTGTCGGAAGGGGGTCCTTTGTAGCAGAACAAAACATTGAAACTATGAAAGAAAAAAAATTAAAGACAGTTGAAGAAAAGTTGTGTGAAGCGATTCAAAATGCTAAACAAATGGATGTTTCTTTAAATGATCTAAAAGAAATGCTTACAATTTTATACGAGGAGGAAAACTCTTGGAAAACGTAATAGAACTTCAAAATGTCAGTAAATCTTTTCAAGGATTTCAAATTAAAAATTTTTCGATGGAAGTAAAAAAAGGATTTGTTACGGGTTTTATTGGCGGAAATGGATCAGGTAAATCTACAACGATTAAAATGATTATGAATCTAATGAACCCGGATAGTGGAAATGTCTCTTTATTTGGCATGAACTATTCGACTGATGCGAAGGGAATTAAAGAAAGAATTGGTTTCGTTTATGACGATAACGTGTTTTATGATGAACTCACATTAAAGGAAATTACTAAAATTATTGCGCCTGCTTATAAAAAATGGGATTTTAACCAATTTACATAGTATAAAGATCTGTTCGAATTACCATTAAATAAAAAAATGAAAACATTCTCCAAAGGAATGAAAATGAAAGCCTCTCTTGCAATTGCCCTTTCACATCATGCTGAACTAATTATTATGGATGAGCCTACTTCCGGACTCGATCCGGTATTTAGAAGAGAATTATTGGATGTTTTACAAAATATTATGCAGGATGGTGAGAAAACTATCTTTTTCTCATCTCATATTACAACGGATTTAGACCGCATTGCCGATTATATTACATTTATTCAAAATGGGAAGCATATTTTTACAAAAGATATTTATGCCATTGCAGAAGATTATATTTTGGTCAAAGGACCACTAGATATGTTAGATTTTGATACTGAGCGTGAATTTATATCTGTATGTAAGGCAAATACAGGTTTCGAGGGATTGATTGAAAATGTAAATTCTATCGAAACTTTATTTAATAAAGAAGTGGTGATTGAAAAACCAAGTTTAGAGGATATTATGTATTTCATGAAAAAGGGGGAGTCAAGATGCTTAATTTAATTAAAAAGGATTTGATTTTACAAAAAACCTTTTTACCTGCTTATCTCTTATTTCTAGTTACCTATTTGTGGGCCGGCATGGATGTAGCATATGTCATAATCATTTGTAGTGCCGTTTTTGTAATTAACACATATCAATCTGATGATAAAGATAATGCTAATATTTTAGTAAACTCATTACCGTATACTAGGAAGGAAATTATAAGTTCAAAATATGTTGGAACCTTATTTTTTACAATAGTAATCATCCCATTTTGTTTAGTTGGAAAATATTTCATTTTAGACAGCATGGAATTTCAACTTTCCTTAGAAAGTTACATCCTAGGCTTCTTGGCAGTCATGCTGATTACTGCATTTTACATCCCATTTTTTGTTGCATTTAAAGTGAAAACACTTGTACCAGTTTTTATATTTTTATCTATTGGAGTTATATATTTAATGCGAAATACCCCATATTTATTAAATAAATATGCTAATGGCGTACTGACCTTTTTAAAAGAGATTTCAAATTTGAAATTATTTCTTATATTTGCTGTCATAGCAGTGGGGTGCTATGGGGTTTCATGGATATTATCTATTCGTATCTATCAGAACAAGGCTCTTTAATAGCAAGTTCTAAAAGGAGGATCATTTAAATGACATCAAAAAAAGGGCGTCCTATTCGAATACGAAATTGGCTGAAAACTCTTGGAGCATTTTTCGTTATGCAACTAATTTTTATCATCCTTGATATGACTTCGTGGATACCGAATTTCAAGGAAGGAGGAGTTGGGGAGCGTCTCGTTAATTCAGAGTTCTTTACGGAATGGTTCGCTCCTTATAAAACAAAGCAATTTAACGTATTAACGCTAGTTATGGCTATTTTATTATTCCTAAATGTATTAACAAGTGCAATAAAAGACGCTTTTTCTAGAAAAAGAATTAATTAGCACATAAGTTGACCTTGCGTTTTTTTATAATGTCTTAACAATATTTAAAAACAACAGGGTAAAGATAAAAACTCCATTTATTGAAGTTTTACTTTATCTTTTATAATGATTTCTTATAAATTATTTGATTTTTCAGTTTTGTGCATTGACAATGTTTCCATTCGTCCCCCATAATGCTGCTCTAGTGTGTGCAATGATCGTGACATATGTATTTATACTTGTGATGACAAATGATGCGTATTGTTTTTGGAAAGTTAAAAAATTATTGAATGGAATAGAAAAATTGAGTAATCTTATTTGTACATCACATACATAATAGTTTTATAGTGATTTTTAAATAAAGTATAGGGGGAATGAGGGATGGATCTTACATTTAAAGTAGAGGAAACATGTTTTAATTACCGAGTCGGAGCAATTTGTAAACATGATAATAAAATTCTTATTCTACAAGGTGACGGTGAAGATTTTTGGTACGTACCAGGCGGAAGAGTGAAAATGCTAGAAAATAGTGAAGATGCGTTAAAACGAGAGCTTGCTGAAGAGTTAGCAGTTCCTATCGAGATAAATAGATTAATATGGTCAGTAGAAAATTTCTTTACACTTTCTGAGAGGAAATTTCATGAAATTAGTTTTTATTATGAAGTAGAGCTTCATGAGTTACCTGCAAATGGGGCAGAGGAATATATTTTGGAAGAAGAAGGTAGAACATATTTCTTTAAGTGGGTGCCGGTAGAAGAGTTAGATACATATAACTTACAGCCAGCGTTTATAAAAGAGAAAGTAAAGGATGTATCAGTTCATACAGCACATATCGTTTTACAAAAGTAAATGTATTAGGAGGGGATAAGGGTGAAGGGGACAAAAAAAGAGATTCATATAGAAGGAAAAGTAATTCCATATACACATATTGAAAAAGGTTCAAATAAGATATGCTTTATGTTCTCAGGTTCAGGATATAATTACGATAAACCGTTATTTTATTATGCGACGATGTTAATGCTTGAACATAAAATAGATGTAGTACATATTCATTATTCTTATGACGAACAAGTAATGAATAAATCAATGGAAGAAATAACGAAAGTAATGATGGATGATATTAATCCTATAATGAAGGAAGTATTAAAGGGTAAGCAATATAACGATACTATGTTTTTAGGGAAGTCACTTGGAACAATTCCGATTGCAAATGATTTAATGAAGAGAGAAGAGTTTTTACAGTCAAAAATGATACTACTTACACCTTTACTAACTTTTGATTCTATTTTTGAGGCGATTTTACATAGTTATCATGAAGGGATATTAGTAATTGGAGATAAAGATCACCAATATAATGCAGATCAAATTGATCAGTTGAATAAAACGAACCTAACGATCGATGTTGTTAAAAATGCAAATCATTCTGTAAATGTTGGGGAATATGAAACAGAGAATTCAATTGAGGCGATAGCAAATATAATAGAAAAACTTAAAGAAGTTATTAGGACAAACTAACCTATCAATACATGCAAAAAGAGGTGCGATTTGCACCTCTTTTTTACTTAATAAGCCCTCAAAACATGAAGTAAATAATCCTTACGATTCAGCGGATTATAATCAACACGTTTTCGAGTAGGGAAGGGAGCCTTCAGTTCTTTGTAACCAGATGGCTTCATTGTAAATATTCCTTCTCCTTCAGTGAATGAATGGAGTATTCGCTTAAAATTCTCTGTTTTCGCAACAGGTAATGAGCCTGTTAACTGGTAAGAATCATTGTATAATTTAGGCTCGCTAAAAGTTGCTGGAATAGCAGCTAATTTATACATCGCGGTACTAATTGCGTACTCCGGTACATTCAATTCAAACTCGTTTACTGGTTCATATACATATGTTTCAGCTTGAATTAAAGCATCCATTAAAACGAGTGGTGTTAAGTTCCTAAAGTCACTCGCTGTTGTAACAGGACTAGCATAACCTGTATGTGTTAACGTGACGATAATGTCCGTAACTTCCCATCCGTATAAACCTTGTTTTAACGTTTGAAATACAGTATCTTCAATTGCTTTATGAAATGCTAATGGAAGTGATCCCAGTTCAACACCTAACTTATATGTTACGCCAGAATTAAGTTCATCACGTTCGATTTTAAAACCAATTGTTGCGTAAAATGGATTCGCTTTTTCGCCCATTACTTCAACACTTTTCCCTATGCCAATGGGTTTTTCAATACATACGACACGCGTATTTGAGAAAGTAACTTGCAAATTATATTTCTCATAAAGAGTTGTTTCAATTACTTCTTTTTGAACTTCACCGAAAAGGCGAATATATAGTTCATTATGAATATCATCTTTCCACACTTTAATAAGCGGATCTTCTTCACATAGCTCCATAAGTGCAGCGTATAGATCATGAATACGTTCTTTTGGTAATGCTTCAATAGCAGCTTCCATTTGTGGTTCGGCAAAGTGAATATCTTTTATATAATCAGTCCGTTCACCGATAATATCACCAATTTTAATATCACTAAGTCCCCACACTTTGCAAAATTCTCCGCTAGGAACGATTGAAGCTTGAACTGCATTTCCGTTATGAAACATACATATTTTCTTAATCTTTTCTTTATGAGCTAGAGCATCATCACGCAGTATATGAACATATTTTCTAACGTGTAAACGACCAGAAAAAACTCTTACATATGCAATCTTTTCCCCAGAAGGTTCACGTTCAATTTTAAAAACAACACCGGATAATACTTCATTTTCTGCCGACTTATTAGCGGGAATTAAGTCTGAAATATTTTCGAGCAGTTCAGTTACACCTGTACCTGTCATGGCTGAACCGAAAAAGATAGGGAACACATTTGTTTGCGCTATCTGTTTAATGAGTTCCTCTCTTAATAGTGCGCCCGGTACGATTTCATTATTTACATATGACTCAAGTAATGATTCATTATATGGTGCTAACAGTTCCATACAATTTTCATATGATTTGTATTCAATGATTCGGGCTTCTTTCGTTCCTTCGTTTTCTACAGAGTAGAAAGGGAATGCTTCATTTGAAAGAACCTCTTTTATTTGTTTCATAACTTTTTCAGTATTTGCACCGCTACGATCAATTTTATTAACGAATAAAATAGTCGGTATGTTTAGTTTCTGTAATGTTCGCATTAAAATTTTTGTTTGCGCTTGCACACCTTCAGCAGCAGAAATAACTAAAATTGCACCGTCTAGAACACGAAATGATCGCTCCACTTCAGCGATAAAATCAGCGTGTCCAGGTGTATCAATGACATTTACTTTTATGTCATTGATACAGAAAGAGACGACAGATGCTTTAATCGTAATTCCGCGTTGTCTTTCTAATTCCATTGAGTCAGTTTGCGTATTACCACTATCTACTCGGCCAATTTCTTTAATCACATTTGTTTCATAAAGAATACGCTCAGTCAAACTCGTCTTGCCAGCGTCTACGTGCGCGACAATCCCTATATTTATTGTTGTCATATGTGAATATCCTCATTTCATTTTCCATTTTTAATTCCTCATTTCTATTTGTGTATTGCCGCATTACAATCACTCTCCAGTCATTTAAATTAGTACTATTATAGTGCAATTAACATTATTTGTAACGCGACAAAGCGCCTTAATTTGGAAAAATATAAATGAAAACAAAATGCTTGCATTCTAAATAGATATAGATTATATTAATTGACATATCAACTATTGATACATCAAACGTTTTTATTTTGTGTATAAAGGAGGGATAGTTTGACAAGTTCATGCTCAAAAGAAGCGATTATTTTATATAAATTACACTTTCTAAATAAAGAAGTAAGTTCGAAGTTTGAAGGTTGTACGGGTATGAGCCAGTCCCGATTAGAGCTTATACTTCAGTTATATGAAGTAGGTGAAATTAGTCAAAAAGCACTTCAACAAGAAGTGAATATTGATAATGCTGCGATAACGAGGCATTTAAAGCAGCTTGAGGCAAATGAAATGATTACAAGACGTAAAAATCCAGATGATAATAGAATTACGTTAGTTTCTCTTACTGAAGAGGGACGAAATAAAATTCAGGCGTTTCAAGAGGAAAAAGAACGTTTTGCAGCTTCAGCATTTAAAGGGTTAAGTGAAGAACAGCGCGATAATCTTTTAACTATGTTAAATCACATTCAAGAAAATATAAAAGAACTATAAAAAGGGAGAATTCAACTATGACTAACTCAGTAAAAACAAATAATTTTAACGAAATTTTAACAGGACGCCGTTCAATTCGTAAATACGATTCTTCAGTGAAAATTAGTAAAGAAGAAATGACAGAAATTCTTACAGAAGCAACACTTGCACCATCTTCTGTAAACATGCAACCATGGAGATTTTTAGTGATTGAAAGTGACGAAGCGAAAGCGACACTTGCACCACTTGCGAAATTCAATCAATCTCAAGTAGAAACATCTTCAGCAATGATTGCTGTATTTGGTGATTTAAACAACTTTGATAACGCGGAAGAAATTTACGGTACAGCTGTAGAGCGCGGTTTAATGCCAGCAGAAGTAAAAGAAGATCAAATGAAAAAACTTTCAGCTTACTTCTCAATGGTTACACCAGAAGTTATGAAAGATACAGTACTAATTGACGGTGGTCTTGTAGCAATGCAATTTATGTTAGCGGCTCGTGCTCACGGTTATGATACTTGTCCAATTGGTGGATTTGAAAAAGACCAAATCGCAGAAGCATTCGGATTAGATAAAGAACGTCACGTACCAGTTATGTTAATTTCAATCGGAAAAGCTGCTGACAGTGGTTACCAATCAGTACGCCTTCCAGTTGAAAAAGTTGCTGAATGGAAGTAATTTTATAAATACAGAAATAAGTGAGATATGAGAGGGGAAACATCATGATTATAATTCACGCAATATTTCAAGTAGATCCAGCAAAACAACAATCATTTTTAGAAGAAATTCGTCCGCTAATTCATAGTTCAAGAGAAGAAAGTGGAAATGTATCTTATGATCTTTATAAAGATACGGAAAAAGAAAATGTGTATACGATGGTAGAAGTATGGAAAGATGAAGCAGCAGTTGCAAGTCATAATAAGAGTGAACACTTCACATCTTTCGTTAGCAAAGTAAAATCGTTTTTAACTGCTCCTCTTGATATAAAAGCTTATAATGGAGCGTTAGTAAAATAATATGGTGAAAAGGATATCCTTAGCGTTTGCTATGGGTATCTTTTTTTATTTTGATAGGAATATATTTACTTCTACTGTGATGTGTTATAATTTGGAAATGAATAATTCTTAATTTTCAGAATAAATAAAGTTAGGAGATATATACATGAGTACATTAAAGAAAATTACGGACAATATTTCGAAGGTTATTATAGGAAAAGATGAAGCGATTGAACTTGCAGCTATAGCACTTATAGCAAGAGGGCATATTTTATTGGAGGATGTACCTGGGACGGGGAAAACAACATTAGCGAAAAGTTTGGCTAAAAGTATAGATGCTAAATTTCAAAGAATTCAATTCACAGCGGATACTTTGCCTGGAGATGTTATTGGTCTCGAATATTTTGATGTGAAGGAATCGGAATTTAAAACGAGGTTAGGTCCTATTTTTGCAAATATAGTAGTAGTGGATGAAATTAATCGAGCTGTACCAAGAACGCAATCTTCGTTATTGGAAGTGATGGAAGAACGTACTGTTACGATTGCGAAACAGACACATTCATTACCAGAACCTTTTTTAGTTATTGCAACGCAAAATCCTCTTGAATCGGCAGGTACATTTCCTTTACCTGATGCACAACTAGACCGTTTTTTACTAACTATACGTCAAGGCTATCCTACGAGAGAAGCAGAAAAGGAGATGATGAATCGTTTTCAAATGAATGATCCGTTAGAAACGTTACATTCAATTATTTCAACTGAAGAAATTATTACAGTGCAAAAACGAGCAAGAGAAGTGTTAGTAGGGAATGATGTGCAAGATTATCTACTTGAGATTATTGAGGCAACGCGTAAACATGAGTTAATTGAAATTGGAGTAAGCCCGCGGGGGACGTTGGCATTTATGAGAGCGATTCAAGCAAGGGCAATATTAAATGAAAGAGATTATTGTACGCCAGATGATATTAAGACGCTCGCAGCATCTGTTTGCGCTCATCGTTTAACGTTAACGATTGAGGGGGAGATGAAAACAACGAGAGAACAAATCATGAAAGAAATTCTTCATACGATTAATGTGCCAGTGGAGAATGTACAATGAATCAACAACTTGTGTATACACCTTTAGCGGAGCCTTTAGTAATGGGAGTTATGTCAGGTGTAGCCGTTATTTTATGTGTATTTTCAAGTAATCTATTGTTTTTATCTCTCGTATTTTTGTATGTAATTTTAATAGGTGCGATGCATGTATACATACGTAAAGTATCTCGTGTTGAATGGGAATACAGTCAAGGGAATTCAAACGTTTTTATAGGTGAAGCGAATGTGTGCAAAATGAAAATTTCAAACAAGTCGTTATTCCCTATTTTCAATATCGTATTTCGATTTAAATGTGAAAATAAGTTAACTTGGAATCATGATGAAATAAACAAAAATCATAGTACAGGTTCAAATTATTATATAAATTTTAATATAAAAGGAAGAGAATCAGTTTCATTTGATTTGCAAGCTGTAGCTGTAAAAAGAGGAATTGCGAAATGGGAAGAAGTTGAAATTGTCATTACGGATCCCTTTGGATTCATAACGAACCATATAACGTATAAACAAGTTGAAACGCCGTCTTATTTAGTTTTACCAGCTGTTCCGAAAATCCAAGTTCCTGAATTGCAAGAATGGTCACGAGGGTTTCGAAAAGCGATGTCATCCCCCTTATATGATGAAACGAAAGTAATGGGAGTGAAGTCGTATGAAAATGAAGATTTTCGTTCTATCCACTGGAGTGCAACAGCGAAAACAGGGACGATAACCGCGAAAAAGTACGAGCGAACACAATCAGATAAATATGCGATATATCTCAACTTGCAAAATAAAAGCGGTATTTCTTTGCGAAATGATACAGAGGAACTCATTGAATTAACGGCAGGCATATGTAAACAACTGCTTATGCAAAACTGTTCATTTGAAGTATGGATCAATAGCGTAAAAGATAACGGTTTGCTACATATAAAGAACGGTCATAACCGAAAACATTTGCAAAATGTATTAAAAGTACTTGCCTCAATATCGGACCAAGATACTCCTGTATCGTCTACTTATTTTTACACAGCAGGCTTTCGGCGAAAAGAATTGGATGCAGTTCCTTTAATTCTTGGTACTTCCCCAAAGAAATACAGTAGAACGAATAAATGGGTCGTAATTAAAGAATAAGAAGGGGTTTATGTTATGGCTAATAAAGAGCGACATATGAAGGTGAAGATTTGGAGTATTAGAGTTTTCATGATACTTTTCTTTACGGTTAGTGCGATAACGTTATCACAAGGTGTTGTGCATGTACAAGACATAGTAAAAGGGCTTTTTTCTAGTAAGACGGAGACAATATCGGAAAGAAATTATGATTTTACTAGTTTAGACGAACAGTTTGATGAACCTGAAAGAATTATAGATGAAGAAACAGGAGTTGTAGATACAAGAACAAAAATAGATAGGAAAATTCCACTTTTTGTACGAAAAAATTCATGGACTGATGTGTTTTCTGTTCTTTCAAATTCATGGATTAGTGTCGTTTTTTATGTAATTATTGCAGTGGTCATTCTATATGCTTTTTATAAATTAATGAGGAAAAAGGTAATGAATTCAGAAATAGAACAGGATAAACAATCGATAACAAAAGAAAATACGGATAGAACCGAAAAGAACAAGAAAGTGAAGCATCAGTTTGAACAGCCGTTACCTAAAGATAAGATAAGGCAAACGTTAGTGGAATGGGAAAGAACTTTACCATTTCACGAACAGAGAAGGTCATATGAAACGATGCAACAATGGTTAAGTAGAATTTGTAGAACGCGAGATATTATTCCGATATATGAGTCTGTCCGTTATGGAGAAAAGACGTATACGGAGTTAGATGTAGAGAAGACTGTACGATGGATAGAGCGAGACGGGAAAGCGTGACATTAATATAAGTAAATGAAATTAACTGTAAATTAATTTCATTTACTTATATTTAATTACATGGTAATGTATACTTACTTTTTTATATCTCTACCAATGGAAAAAAGTTGCCTTAGTAGAGTATTGCTCGTTACATTTTTTATGAGTTTATCTTCGCTTCATCAGTATAGAATGAAAAAGAGATGAATTGATTACGGGTAGCATGTAAATAAAAAATTATAATTTATTTTTAAATTTTTATAAGGGTGTGAAAATAGAATGAAACCTGTATTGAAAAACATACTCCTTTCCTTTATTTTTTCTGCAGCAGGGATGTGTTGGTTTCTGTTTATGTTAGTTAGAGGAGGTGGAGACTGGTTATTGTCTTGGGTAGGTGTATTCATGGCCTTTTTATCTTTATACACGTTAATAGATTTATATTGTAAGTATACATACGATAAAAAATGGAGTAAATTGTTTATCAAAGCAACAGTTACTACCTTTAGTTTTGCAGTATTGGGAATCACCTTTGGTATTGTACACGAGCTATTACAGCCATGGAGTCTCAGTTTAATGGTTTGGTATTGGTTGTTAGTGTTACTTTTATTTGTAACGACCATAATATTATTAGTTTTTGTATTATTTGTTAATCGTAAAAATTATAATATTCCTGGGAGATATAGAATACTTATACTGCTTAATCTATTTCTTACGTTAGCACCAGTGCTGTGGCCATTAATACTTACTATTATCGGGAATGGCATGAACGCTAGTGCAGGATGGTAAAAGTAAATGAACTAAAAAGTTGATATAGGGTTTTAAATATGTAAAAGAACGAGTTTTCAAAAATTGAAAACACGTTCTTTTTTTATTTTCATACATTACTTTTTCTCATCTGGGCGTCTAATTTTGAAAGTAAGTATTTCGTAAGGAATGGATAAGAAAAAAGAGAGTTTTATCATTTAGGATGAAAGTATAGCTTGAATCAATACGATATGAATAGAGGAGAGAAAGCCTTATGAAAAAATGTTATTCCATTAAGTTAGCGAGTTTGGCAGTTTTATTAGCGGGTACTACTTTATTCACACCCGGTTTTACTGTGAAAGCAGAGTCTATTCAAAATATTTCTAATTCATCAGAAGCACATGACCAAAAGAATCGGAATGGTTGGAAACAAGTCATGCAGGAAACAATCCAAATTGGAGCGCCAGGGGTATTAGCTAAGACGTATAATAACGGTAAAATTAGTAGTTATAATGCTGGTTTGGCGGATTTAAATAGTAAGAAACCAATGAAATCGGATTATCGTTTTCGGATTGGAAGTGTGACGAAGACTTTTACTGCTACGACTGTTCTTCAATTAGTAGGAGAAAATCGTGTGCAGCTTGACGATTCGATTGAAAAGTGGCTGCCCGGCCTCATTCAAGGAAATGGTTATGATGGCAATCAAATTACGATACGTCAACTTTTGAATCATACGAGTGGTATAGCTAATTATTTAAAGTCAAAAGACGCTGATATTATGAATTCGAAAAAAACGTATACAGCAGAAGAAATAGTAAAGATAGGACTTGCTCTACCCCCAGATTTTTCGCCAGGTAAAGGTTGGTCGTATTCAAACACAGGATACGTAATACTAGGAATGCTTATTGAAAAAATAACGGGTAATAGTTACGCAGAAGAAATCGAAAAGCGCATTATTGAACCTTTGGATCTATCAAATACGTTTTTACCAGGGAATTCGCCCGTTATTCCAGGTAAGAATCATGCTCGAGGGTATATGAAAATTGACGAAACAAGTGAATTGAAAGACATGACGTATTATAATCCGAGTTTAGCTAATTCAGCGGGAGATATGATTTCAGATGCAGACGATTTAAATAAGTTCTTTTCATCTTTACTCGGTGGTAAGTTATTGAAGGAACGCGAGCTAAAAGAAATGCTTACTACAGTTCCTGTAGAAGGAAAAGGGGTTGGTGATGGATATGGTCTTGGAATCTATGAGACTAAACTTCCAAATGGTGTCTCAGTATGGGGTCACGGAGGATCAATTCCTGGGTTTATGACTTTTGCAGGCGGAGTAATGGGAGGCAAGCATACATTTGCTGTCAATGTTAATTCTTTAGGTCCGGTTGATATTCTTACACAGTTTGATAAAATGATGCAAGTTGAATTTCAGAAATAGATGGAAAGAATGTGAATGGAATCCTGCTTTAAAGGACAGTATTAACATTCATAGTAGAACATCAAGAGTAATTCAACAATAAAAAAGGATGTCAGTTACACGACATCCTTTTTTATTGAGAATCAAAGAAGTATGTTTTGAATTTTGAAAATTGTTATTTTTGCAATTGTTCCATATAATGAAGGGTAGAGGGGTTATACAGGGGAGTTATGAATGGAGAATACTTTAGTTAGTTAATTGTTTTTATTTTAATAAATAAAAGTAAATTGATGTGGAGTGAAATTCATTGGGAGAAAATCAGTTTAGATGGAGTAACAAGCAATTAAGAGAACATGTTGAAGTAATAGATGGTAAAAGAAGTCCGCACATTTTATTGAAGAATGCAACGTATTTAAATTCCTATATGCGCGAGTGGGTACAAGCAAATATTTGGATCTATGATGATCGCATTATTTATGTAGGAGAAAAACTACCAGCGCAACTACAAGAATGCGAAGTCATTGATTGTGATGAAAAGTATGTAGTTCCTGGCTACATAGAACCACATGCACATCCATATCAATTATATAATCCTGAAACGTTAGCAAATTATGCGATGCAGTTTGGGACGGCGACTTTTATTAATGATAATTTAACTTTATTTTTCACATTACAACGTGAAGAAGCATTTCGTTTATTAGATGAATTTGAAAAGATTTCAGCAAGTATGTATTGGTGGTGTCGTTTTGATGGACAGACTGAATTGCAAAACGGGGAATCTTTATTTAATCGTGAAGAAATAATAGAGTGGCTAAAGCATAAAGCAGTTCTTCAAGGCGGTGAGCTAACAGCGTGGCCAAAGTTATTACATGGCGATGATGAAATGTTACATTGGGTGCAGGAAACGAAACGATTACATAAAAAAGTAGAAGGACATTTTCCAGGTGCATCTGAAACGACTTTAGCAAAGTTAAAACTGTTAGGTACAGATTGTGATCATGAGGCGATGACAGGGCAGGAAGCTTTCGCTCGTCTTATGCAAGGTTACACGGTTTCCTTAAGAAATTCTTCAATCCGCCCAGATTTAGAAGTGTTATTGAAAGAATTGTTGGAACTAGGAGTAAAACAGTTTGATAGATTCATTCTTACTACAGACGGCTCACATCCTTCATTTTATGAAAATGGAATGACAAACGTAATGATATCTACCGCGATAAAACAAGGAGTGCCAGTTATAGATGCTTATCATATGGCAAGCTATAATATCGCCCGTTATTATAATATGGAGCATCTACATGGTTCAATTGCGACAGGTAGAATTGCTAATATCAATATTTTAGAAAGTAAAGAAAACCCAGTACCAATTAGTGTCCTTGCAAAGGGGAAATGGGTGAAGCGTGACGGTGTAAATACGCATGAAGCATTACATATAGACTGGAGTAAATATAAAGTAACTCCATTATCATTAGATTGGTCAATAGAAAAAGAGGATATGATTTTCTCTAATAAAACGGGGATACACTTATTAAATAACGTTATTACAAAACCATATACTAGTGAAATCAATATAGACTGTGATGAATTATCCACAGATCATGATGAATGCTTCCTCATGATGATTGCTCGTGATGGTACTTGGCGAGTAAATACAGTTGTAAAAGGTTTTGCGAAAGAATTAGGTGGTCTTGCTAGTTCTTATTCCGGCACAGGTGATATGATTCTCATTGGAAAAAGTAAAGAAGATATGCTTACAGCTTTTCGTAGAGTAAAAGAGCTCGGTGGTGGAATGGTCGTAGCAGAAAACAATGAAGTGTTACACGAAATCGCATTACCATTGCTTGGGATTATGTCTAATTTGAAAATGAATGAATTAATACAGGAAGAGAAACAGATGGTGAAATTACTACAAGAGCGTGGTTACGCGTATGACGATCCGGCATTTACCATTTTGTTCTTTTCTGCGACGCACTTGCCTTTTATACGGATAACACCTATAGGACTATATGATGTGAAAAATAGTAAGGTACTGGACTCACCGGTAAATTTAATAAAGCAATATTAAAAGGAAAGGCCCTATAATAGTCTAAATTATAGGGCCTTTTACATTATTAGTATAAGAATATTGTAAGCCTCAAATGATATAGTATCTAAATCATTTGAGGTGATATGTAAATATGAAAAAAATATTTTACATTTTAAGCATATTTATTCTGTGTGTATCGATACAACACGTTGTACATTCCCAATCAGATGCACCAAGGTTATCTTCGGATTGTCTCGAAGAAAGAAAAGTTCGAGATGAAAAGTATGTGAAGAATATAATACAGGACATTAAATCCACATTTAATTTAAATATTGATGAACATAGTTCTTGGGAAGTAAGTAAAAGAGATCTGGAGGCTGCCCATTTGATGTATGGTGGAAAGGAAAATGATTCTTATTATAATTCGCTAACTAAAATTTATGATAGTGGTGGATTTAGCGAACAGCCCAGCTTATTTGTGAGGGCGCAAGAAGCATTTTTACTTTATAAAGAAAAAGATAATATCAATGTAATGAAACGCCTAAAACTAGACGTTGAAAAAGGGGAATGGCTCGTTATAAAAACGAAAAAGAAGAAAGGGAAAAAAGTGAAATTCAAGCCTTTGCAATGTGAAAAAGATTATATGAAAAAGAGAAATGAATAACAAAATACGTATTCATGCTGTTTTTATTCAATGATATTTTGCTGTTGATTTGAAATAGAAAAAGGTAAACGAACATATTAGCTTTATGGAATATGTTTGTTTACCTTTTTTTGAGAGATTTAAAAATTGGGGATGTTTTTAGTTGGAAATTATGTACTGGCTAATGAACTTATAACATTCAATGAATTTGTTCTTCATAAAAATTAGATTTTGTGTCAAATGATTTATACATTGCCGAACCACCTATGTATATTTTATTCTACAGTATTTATAAAAGAATATTGGCCATGCATAAGAAATATGATTGGCACAGTTTTTGCTTGTATTAAATGTAAGGAAGGGAGATTGTATGTAAGGAATCTGTACTCGTAATAGTATAAAACAAGCTACTATTGCATTATTAATCATAGTTGTATTTATAGCGGAACTGTAAATACATACAAATAAGTAGGTTTTCGGTTTAAAAATTCTGAATTTTCTTTTAAATTATTAGGGGGCAATGGTATGGTTAAATATTCGAAAATTTCTAAGTGGATTCTTGGTGTTGGACTAGTGACAATAACATGTAATGGTTTGCAAATTCAAGCAGAGACAAAAGAGAAAAATGTGAAGAACGTATTACAAATGGAGCCGGTAGGAATACAGAAATCTGTTGATGAATTGGCGCACCCTTCAAAAGTACAAGAAAATGCATCTTTTACAAAACGGTTAAAATTAGCGGATTTATCGCAGCGTCCACTAGCACCAAACGATAATATTAAACCGTTAGCTGAAGAAAAAAAGTATTCAATGGCTGAGTTAAATCAATTAAATAATAAACAATTAACTGATCTTCTTGTGACAATTAAATGGTATCAAATTCCAGATTTATTTCAGTTTAATAGTGATAGTCTTAAATTCTATCAAGATGATAGTCGAATGCAAGCAATTATTAATAAACTAGCAGAACAAGGACAAGCTTATACGAAAGATGATTCAAAAGGGATTGAAACATTAGTAGAAGCTCTACGTGCAGCATTTTATTTAGGTTTTTACCATGATGAATTAAGCAAACTAAATGAGCGTAGCTACCATGATAAATGTTTACCAGCTTTAAAAACAATTGCAAAAAATCCAAATTTCAAACTTGGTACATCAGAACAAAATAAAGTAATTGCATCATATGGAAAATTAATTGGAAATGCATCAGCAGATGTTGAAACGGTTTTATATGCAGGTGAAATTTTTAAACAATATAATGATAATCTTGCAACTTTCATTGAAGACCGAACAAAAGGAGACGCTATATATGAGTTGATGAAGGGAATTGACTTTGATATTCAGACGGATATGTACACGACTGGAAAAGAGCCAAAAGATACGATGTGGTTTCGAAATATTGATAACTTTATTAATGAAGTAAATCGTTTTGCACTACTTGGTACAGTAACAAATAAAAACGGATGGTTAATTAATAATGGAATTTACTATGCTGGACGATTGGGCAAGCTTCATAGCACGCCGACAAAAGGACAACAAGTTGTTACAGATGCAATGCGAATTTATCCATATTTAGGAGAGCAATACTTTGTTGCGGCAGAACAAATTACTACAAATTATGGAGGAATAGATGCGAACGGAAAAACTGTAAATTTAGATCAAATTCGAGAAGAGGGTAAAAAGAAATATTTACCGAAAACGTATACGTTTGATGATGGAGCAATTGTCTTTAAAGCTGGGGATAAAGTTAGCGAAGAGAAAATTAAACGTCTATACTGGGCGGCAAAAGAAGTGCGTTCTCAATTTTATCGTACAGTTGGTAGCGATAAACCACTTGAAAGTGGACATGCTGATGATGTGTTAACGATGGTTATTTATAATAGCCCAGATGAGTATCAATTTAATCGTCAACTGTACGGATATGAAACGAATAATGGTGGGATTTATATTGAAGGGACAGGGACTTTCTTTACATATGAACGTACACCAGAGCAAAGTATTTATAGTTTGGAAGAATTATTCCGCCATGAATTTACGCACTACTTACAGGGAAGGTACGAAGTTCAGGGATTATGGGGACAAGGAGAAATGTATCAAAATGAACGTTTAACATGGTTTGAAGAAGGAAACGCAGAGTTCTTTGCAGGTGCAACGCGATTAGATAGTGTAGTACCGCGAAAAAGTATAATTGGTGGGTTATCTAATGATCCTGCAAAACGTTATACAGCATCACAAACATTAAATGCGAAATATGGAACGTGGGATTTTTATAATTATTCGTTTGCGCTGCAATCATATATGTATAATAAGCGCCCTGAAATGTTCGATAAAGTGCATGATTTGATTCGCGCAAATGATGTTTCAAGTTACGATGCATACCGTGCTACATTAAGCAAAGATAATAAGTTAAATGAAGAATATCAATCTTATATGCAAATGCTTATTGATAATCGCGATAAGTATACAATTCCACAAGTATCAGATGAGTATTTAACTCAGCATGATCCAAAATCGCTTTCGGACATTACTTCAGATATTACGAATGAAGCGAAATTAAAAGATGTGAAAGTAACAAAGAATAAATCACAATTCTTTAATACATTTACACTACAGGGAACATATACAGGAAGTGCGGCTAAAGGAGAAGTTGAGGACTGGAAAGTGATGAATGAAGCAACAAATGATATGTTGAAACGTCTTTCAGGAAAAGAGTGGACTGGATATAAAACATTGACTGCTTATTTTGTAAATTACCGTGTAAATAATGCTGGGCAATATGAATATGATGTTGTGTTTAGCGGAGTGAATACGGAAGAAGGTACGGCTGTAGAAAAAGAACCAAATAATTCATTTGAAACAGCAAACCCACTATCTTTGAATATTTTGTTAAGAGGAACCTTGAGCGATCAAGATCAGGGGGATAAATTTGTTATTGATGTAAAGGATCAAAAAGATTTACAAATTTCTGTTACGAACGAACAAAATCTTGGACTGAACTGGGTATTATATTCTGAATCAGATCTAAATAATTATGTAGCTTATGCAACAAAACGTGATGGAAACAAATTGCTTGGAAATTATAATGCAAAGCCAGGGAAATATTACTTAAGTGTATATAAGTATGGTGGTGAAACAGGGAATTATACGGTACAAGTAAAATAGTTTACTATAATTTATTTTGAAAGGAAACTTATTGCATTTTTTAGCAAAATAAAGTATGTAATGTTAAAAATTAAACTATATCAATATATCCCTGTTCTAATTATAGAACAGGGATATATTGGCTTTATATTTTTAAATTAAATAATCTCATTGGATTTTGACAAGAAAATAATTAATATAGATTTGAATTCTCATTCGTAAAGAATACTTTAATCTTCTTAATGCTCTTTCATTTTTGTCTCAATGCTTGTTTTCAAATCAGTTGATACTTGATTGAAATACCCCAAAACGATCTCCCTAATATCATCGGATATAACTTTCAAATCACTAGCTAAGTTCTCAGCGAGATGTTCTTTTTCTATCGGTTTTAACTTCGTATAAAATTCACCAGCCTGCGTAAAGTCATTCTGTTTTGTTATAGAAGTTCTTTCAAGTTTACCTTCAACGTACCTTCCGTCACCGCTTGTAATTTGATTAGCGGGTGTCCAATCTTGCTGTTGGTTAATCGTTAATTTGCGAAATTCGGGACCAATTCTTCTTCTTTGTGAATCACTGTAAATGTTAGCGCGCCCTTGCAACATTTTATCATCTGATAGTTCTGCACCATCCAGTAAATTAGAAGGGGAGAATGCGACTTTCTCTACTTGTTCCATAAAATTTTCAGGATTTTTATTTAATACCATTTTCCCGACTGGTATGAGAGGATACGTCTGTTCATCCCATACTTTTGTGTCATCTAAAGGATCATAAGATAGGTAAGCTTCATCTTTCGGATCCATGAGCTGGACGTATAAACCATACTCCACTGGTTTACCATTTTCAATAGCATCATATAAATCTTTCCCGCTATAATCAGGGTTTTCAGCAGCTAGTTTAATTGCTTCTTTACTAGTAATGTACTGTACACCTTCAAATGGGTACCAATGATACTTTACATACTTTCGATTACCTTCCGCATTTCTCCATACATATGTATTAACACTATGTCCTGGAATGTGGCGAAGACTTTTGGCCGTACCATTATTAGAGTATAAACGGACAACAAAATGAATAGATTCAGGTGCTTTAGCGACAAAACTCAAAAATCTATTAGGATCTATTAAGTTATTTTTAGGTGAAGGCAATAATGCTTGAATCGTTTCAGGGAAACGCATTGGGTCACGAACAGAAAAAACAGGAATGTGATTACATAAAAGGTCAAAAATGCCTTCTTTTGTATAAAATTTTGTAGAAAAACCGCGTACATTTCTAGCAGTATCCGGTGTTCCTTTCGTACTAACAGCTAACGAAAATCGCACCATAACAGGAACTTTCTCATTAGAATTTTGTAAAAAACTTAATTTAGTATGTTCAGACATCGAATATATCGTTTGAAAATAACCGAACGCACCAAATCCTTTTACATGAACAGGTCTTTCTAAAATTTTTTCATGAATAAATTCTTGTAATGACTCATGCAGTACACTATCTTGCTCTAGTACGGGTCCACGTGAACCAACTGTTTGAGAGTGAAGTTTAGCTTGTTCATTACGTTCGTCATTTTCATTAAAGTCTTTCCCTAGTATAGATTGCCCCTGTTTATCATAGTTTTCATCCATCGATATAGCCTCCAAATCTTTTTTGTCCAATGTTACTAAATATGATTCTATAGCCTTAATTATGTATGACACGCACAGTTCAAAGCAGTAACATACCGCTAGATGAAAAAAACACATATGTAGTGGACCTGTTGAAATAGAAGAAATTATGGAAAAATGAATATCGGGAAGAGAAAGCACGCGTTTTACTAAAAATGTGGAAGAAAACCACTATTAAAATTTCAATCTTAAAACTTAATTTATAAACGATTATATAGAGAATGAACGTTAAAAAAGGAAAAATAACTAGGAGGAATTTAACATGTCGGATTGGTTTCAATTAGATAAAGAATATATGATGTCTACATATTGTCGTACAGAGGTTGCAATGGAAAGAGGAGAAGGGTGTAAACTGTATGATGTAGATGGTAAAGAGTATTTAGATTTATTTTCTGGCGTAGGAGTAAATGTATTAGGATACAATCATCCTAAAATTGTACAAATGACAATGGAGCAAGTTGCGAAATCGTTGCATTTACCGTTTCATTTTTTAAACCCAGTTGCAATTGAGTATGCAAAGAAATTAGTAGATTGTACTTTAAAAAGCGGAAAAGTCTTTTTTACAAACTCTGGTACGGAAGCGACAGAAACAACATTAAAATTAATTGATAAATATAGATTTATTGCGAATGAAGAGCGTGATGGAGTAGTTGTGTTAAAAGATAGTTTTCACGGGAGGACGTTAGGGGCACTGCATTTTACGAGACAAGAAAAGGTATATCAAAATTTCCCTAAAACATCTATTCCTGTATATGAAGTAGAGCGCGAGAATATAGACCAATTAGAAGAAACCATTATTAAAGAAAATCCAATTGCGATTATGCTAGAGCCTGTTTTAGGTAGCGGGGGGATTTATCCTTTATCAAGTGAATATTTACATGGTGTTCAAAATTTATGTGAAAAATATAATGTACTTCTTGTCGTTGATGAAGTTCAAAGTGGTATGGGGCGAACGGGAAAATTATTTGCTTATCAAAATTTTAATATTACACCAGATATTATTCAAATTGGTAAAGGAGCAGGAGGCGGGATACCGCTAGGAGGAATTATTGTAGGTGAAAGGTTATGTGATGTATTTTCACCAGGAGATCACGGGACAACATTTGCTCATTCATCAATGGGAACAGCTTTAGGTTTAACTGTATTAAATACATTACTTGATGATGGGTTAATGCAAGAAGCTTATGAAACGTCACTATATTTGAATGACAAACTGCAAGATATTCAGAAAGAAAATGCTTATTATATTCAGGAAGTACGTCATGCGGGGATGATGTTTGGGATAAGTGTGAATGACACGAATGAAAATGTAAAGAAATTACAGATTGAGTTAATGAATAAAGGGATGTTAGTCGATGTAACACAAGGGAATATTATTCGATTACTTCCGCCGTATATTATTACGAAAGAGGAAATTGACGCATTCACTTATGAGTTTATTTCCTGTGTTCATAACATAGCTGCTACAGCAAGTATTTAAAAAAATATAAAAAAATATAAAAAAATATAAAAAGCTGAAGAAGCCGCTATTTTAGCGGCTTCTTCAGCTTTTTAAAATAGTAAATTACTTAACATAGAGAGCATCTCATTGGACAAATAATTAATTATGTGAAACAATAATAACAGATAAGGAGACGTTAATTTTCCTTAAGTGCTTCGAATTAATTTTATTCAATAAGAGAAGGTGTGCTTAAAGAAGTTAAATTAAATAAGGAGCTGTTTTATTATATGCAACAAAATAATGATTTAAATTTTGAACCTCAAGACGTTAATATTGTCAATCCTAAACAAGCCAGGAAAGCAGTAATTGCTACTGGTATAGGAAACGCAATGGAGTGGTTTGACTTCGGATTATACGCGTATTTAGCGGTTATCTTAAGTCAATTATTCTTCTCAGGTGTTGATAATAGTGGATTGCAACTTGTACTTACATTCGGTACATTTGCAGCAGCCTTTCTCGTTCGACCAATCGGAGGTGTATTCTTTGGTAGAATAGGAGATAAGTACGGCCGAAAAATCGTGTTAAGTACTACTATTATTTTAATGGCACTTTCTACATTATTCATCGCATTACTACCAACCTATGAACAAATTGGTGTATGGGCACCAATACTACTTTTAGTTGCCCGAATGATTCAAGGCTTCTCTACAGGCGGCGAATATTCAGGAGCAATGGTTTATATCGCAGAATCTTCTCCAGATAAAAAGCGTGGTATACTCGGTAGTGGTCTTGAAATTGGAACACTCTCAGGTTACATTGCTGCATCGGTAATTGTTACCATTTTGACGTTATTGTTAACAGATGAGCAAATGCTCAGCTGGGGATGGCGTATTCCGTTCTTAGTAGCTGCACCAATTGGTTTGGTCGGTTTATACTTACGCCGTCATCTAGATGAATCTCCAATCTTTGAAGAGATGGAAAAAGCACAAGAGGAATCTGAAGACAATGAACAATTTTCATTTATGGATATTATTAAATATCACAAAAAAGACTTCTTATTAAGCACAGTAATTGTCGCCTTCTTTAATATTACGAATTATATGATTCTTTCGTATATTCCTTCTTATCTAACTCAAGTACTTAAAGTCAAAGAAACAACGGGCTTATTAATTATTTCTATTACGATGGCACTTATGATTCCACTAGCATTATATTTTGGTAAATTAAGTGATAAAATTGGTAATAAACGCGTCGTGCAAATTGGTTTACTTGGTTTAACTGTATTTGCAATTCCAGCATTTTTACTAATAGGTAACGGACATATTGCAGCTATATTTGCAGGTATTTTCGTACTAGGTTTCTTCTTAAGTGTATATGAAGGAACATTACCTTCATTATTACCATCACTCTTTTTCACTGATGTACGTTATCGAGCACTTTCGATCTCATTTAATATTTCTGTATCGATATTCGGTGGAACAACACCGCTTGTATGTTCATACTTAGTTCATGCAACTGGTAACCCGCTTGCGCCAGCATTTTATTTGACGGGTGTAAGTATTATTGGATTAGTTGTATTTAGTGTATTATTTGTTACGACTTCAGGGCGTGCGCTAAAAGGTTCATATCCTACAGTAGAAACGAAAAAAGAAGCACACCTAATCGCTAAAGAAGACCCTGAAGAAACACTTTGGTGGCATGAAGAGTCATTAGAAATTGAAGCAGGGAAGAATGCTTCCATTTAAAAAGCAACGTAGAAGTATAAAAAGACTCCTATGAATATAGGAGTCTTTTTGTTACGTTATTTCTTTCGTTTCTTCAAACTTTTCTGATAGGCATAAAGCTTATGAATCTCTTCCTTAAATTCATGCAGAAGTACAATGCTTTTACCATTTGAATAACGCACCGTATTATAAGCATCTATAATAATATCACTTTGAATATTTACATCTTCTTCATCATTTATTCTTTCTAGCCAAGCCTCAACAGTTTCTCCCCGTTTTCTATTTAAAGGAGGGGTTAACTTACTCTCTAGCTTGAAAATTTCCTTCCGAATTTCGTTATGCGGCGGTTTATTTCGTTTAAAACGATTTTGGTTCGTTCCTTCTTTATTAGTAATAATAGTAGATTCGAAGGCGGGCATATTTGGTAAACTGAATTGTTTTCGTTTTTTTACTATTTTCCAAACGACGTAAATAGCGATAGCTGTACATGCTATTATGGTAATGCTATTTATGAGTGTGGGGTCAAAATCAGGAAGTTTTTCCCCATTGTCTTCAATTTTAGGTTTTAAGAGATGCCCTTTACTTGCCCAAACCCCTTCAGTATCTTTCAATTCAGCTGCTACGAGAAATGGATTTATAACATAACCGACTCCTAACGCGACTACTTCTGTGATAAAGCTAAAAATAAGACGAATAAAAGGAAAAACTAAAACAAGTACTATACTCATTACACCAATCGTAATGATAGAAATGAAACGTAATAACTGTTGATTCCGATTTGCCCCAGTTAACCAAAATGTAATCATAATGTGTATAACTAATAGTAACAGCTTCCACAAAGGTGGAAAGGGCGCATAAAATATGGCTGAAATACTAAACCAAACAATACCGCCTAACGATTTTTGAACTGGATATCCTGGTCCGACTACATGTACGATAAAGAAGAAAAGCGGTAACATAATTGTGCCGAATAGAGAGAATGGGAGAAGGAAAGAACAACCAATTATTTGAGTAATGAACAGTATGACAAATCCTGTTGTTTTTTTATTCATAAATTTATGAATAAGAAATACGCCTACATAGCCTGTCGCTAAAAATATGGCAATAGCAACAAGGTCATCCCTTTCTGTTAATAATGAAAGGAGGAGAAGCAAAATAAAGTCATTAACGTGATAGAGCCAAGTTTTCAACCAATTCCACCATCCCTTCGCTATTAATGAGGAACGTTGGCTGCGAGAGAAGAGGGAGTTCATTTTTCTGTAAACCAATGTATATCATTGTAGACGAACGTTCTCTCTTTCTCGTTACATAATGAAGGAATCCTTGTTTCGGAAGTAACGTACTATCATCTGAAATACGTGCTAATTCTTCTAAAGCTTTTGCATATTGTGTTTGCCCTTCATGTAACGATAAATGTAATGCACCACCTTCTGCTAATACACTAATAAATAATTCAAACGGTATGTGATGCTTCGTTGCATATTGGCAAATGTATGTTGTGAATGAAATTAAATCTTCAACATTATCTTTCCAACCAAATCCACGATCGGCAGCTAAAGAAAGACAAATCGTCCAACTATAATTTTTTACAGGTTCAAATTGCTTCGCTTGTAATTCTTGCATTTTAGCAGATGCCTTCCAATGAATAGAGCGGAAAGACTCACGCTCATATCGCTTTACACCGATAATAGATGTTTCATCATTGTAAAAAGAAAAATTAGTTCGATAAGAACCAGTTAGAAGTTGCTGAAGTTCTTGCAAACCTGCTACTTCTTTAGGAGAAGGATACACAATAATTTCAGTTTTTAACTTATCGAAAACAGGTAAGTGTACATTTAATAAATGAAAAGGATCTTTTAAAACACATTCGAACTGTTCAATTTGAAACACACCACGTTTCGTTGCGGTTAATGTTAAATCCCATTTTTGCGCCGAATGTGCAGGTTGTGAAAATGGAAAAGAGAATAACGTTTTTGATATTCGTTCAATTCCTTGATCTTTATGCTGTATAAGAGACGCATCTAAATGAAAATAACAAACACTATTAACGAGAGGGATATGTGCACCGTTTTTCAAATGAATAAAAAACTTTCCAGATTCATCAGGGAAAAGCCGAGTTGTTTGTCTCTCGTTTATAACTTCAAATTTTTTCTCTATGTAAGCGACATATTTATAAATGAAAATCGCAAATAAATAATAGGAGAAAAAGAGAAACATTATAATTCGTTGCGGCATAAAAAACGTAAATAGTATAGCGCCTGGCACAGTTAGTTGAATAATATGGAGTTGAAAAAATAAAGGTACAGTTACAACACGCTGTCCATTCATGCTTGCTCAATCTCCACAGGTACGTCAACTTCTTTTAAAATACTTTGCATTATATCATTTTTAGTCGTGCGCAGGGCACCTTCCATTGATAAGACAATACGGTGATTCCAAACAGAAGGAGTTAAAAATTGTATATCTTCAGGGGTGCAATATTCTCTCCTGCGTAAGAAGGCTAATGCTTGAACTGCGCGCACTAAAGAAAGTGTGGCACGTGGGCTTACACCGTTAGCGATGTAATCGTGATTTCGAGTAGCTTGTGCAAGTTTAATTATGTAATGTTCTAACGGTTCTGATATGAAAATTTCTTTTATTCGTTTCTGTGATTCTAATATATCTTCTAAAGAGATAACAGGTGTGACACGTTCTAGCGGTATATCGTTACGAAAACGTCGCATCATTTGTAACTCATCTTCAGGAGTTGGATAACCGATTGAAATCGTCATTAAAAAGCGATCAAGCTGTGCATCTGGAAGAGGGAAAGTCCCTTGTGATTCAATTGGGTTTTGCGTTGCAATAACAAAGAACGGTTTTGGGAGAGGAGTAGACTGTTTTTCAAGCGTCACTTGTCGCTCTTCCATCGCTTCTAACAAACTAGATTGTGTTCTCGGCATTGCACGGTTAATTTCATCTGCTAGCAAAATGTTTGTCATAACGGGTCCAATTCTTAACTCAAATTCACTTGTTTTTGGGTTAAAGTATTCAATACCTGTTACATCACTTGGAAGTACATCAGGGGTAAATTGAACACGAGAAAAACTACCGCCAATACTTTTTGAAATGGTTTTCGCCAGTAACGTTTTCCCAGTACCAGGCACGTCTTCGAGTAGTACATGTCCATCAGCAAGCAGTGAAACAAGCAGTAGATCAATAACATTTTCTTTACCAACAAACACAGATCCTATGTTTTCTTTCAATTTATTTATCATATGTACCATTCCTTTCAGTATAAAAGAGCTAATATTTCTATATTTTAACAAATTATTCAGAAAATTTGTATCATTTTTTAATTCAAAGAAATAGATATTTAATTATTAAATTAAGCTTGCATATTTTGGAATATGATTATGCAATATCGGTATACGATGTATCGTGAGTCGATATATCATAAGGAGATGTATCGGAGGTAGTTATAATGAATGCGAAGGCGCAAAAATATATTCCGTTAACTGAGGCGACATACTACATATTATTGTCACTTGTAAAGCCAATGCATGGTTATGGAATTATGCAAATGGTAGAAGAGATGACAAATGGAGAAGTAAAACTCGGTCCTGGTACGTTATACGGGAATACGACGAAATTACTTAAAGAAAAATTAATTGTTGAAGTTGCCTCTACAGATAGAAAGAAGTGCTATGAGTTAACAACGTTTGGGAGAGAAGTGTTAGAGCTCGAGTATAACAGGTTACAGAGATCTGTAAGGAATGGGAATAGTATATTAGGGGAGTGAATGAGAGATGGAGACAAAGAAGGTATTTAAATTTTTCATGGCATGGAGTTTAGAAAAAGAAGAAGCTTTTTTACGGAAAATGCATCAGAAAGGTTGGGCGTTAAAGGTATAATTTGTTGTATACGTTTAAGAAAACAGAACCGAAAGATGTAATATATAAAGCGGATTTTAGATTGGTTTATTGGGATTCAAAAGAAAAACAACAGGAGTACTTTGAAATATATGAAATGTCTGGTTGGAAACGTGTCACAAGTTTTACAAGATGGAATTATTTTTGTAAGGAAGTAGAGAAGGGAATTGAGTTACCTGACATATATTCAGAGAAGGACACGAAGGTGCAAAAAATGAAGGAATTATTACAATTTTTCGCATTAATTTCAATAACTATATTACCCTCAATGTATAGCGTATTTTTAAGTTCAACAGAATCAAGAGTGCCAATTTGGGCGAAAGTTATGACAGGGCTTGTAGGTTGTATGTATGCTTATTTCTTCATGAGAATTTTTTGGAAAATCAAGAAATTGAAAAGTGAAATATTATAATAAAGATTAGACTCTAGAAGAAGATAATGATGACAATGACATCATTATCTTCTTCTTTAATTTTTATGTAATTCTATTTTGTTAACTATTTTTTATATAATAAAAATATATATTTAATTCATAGAACTAACAGTTACAAAGATGATACTAGTAACAATACCTAAAAAAATCATAAATGAAGAAGAAATAATTAATAATAAAGAATTAGCAATAAATATCACTTTATTAGATTTTTGATTTTTAAAATGGTAATAAAGTAAAAGACCACAAATAGTAGAAACAATCCATATTGTTAGACCGTAAGGAGTCGTTATTTTTTCAAAATCGAAGATCCAAAAGTAAAAGATGACTATGTGGCAAGTTACTAGTATAAATGTTGATGGAAGCATTATCTTTTTATTTAAAATCATTTGTTTTACCTCCCTTATGTAAATATTACCAAAAGGGTATGGGTTTTAATATATAATAAGGAAGAAATACATCTTTAATTAACTTATTAAATGGAAAAATCCCTTATAGAAAAATCTATTTCTACAAGGGATAATAATGTTTTTATTAGAAAGACTGATTTTGCGCAGGTTTAATAAATTGTTCTGGGTTTTCAACAAGTCCGCATACAGCACACTGGACACGGTATGTAGGTCCTTGATAGGCCATATGAAAAGCATTCATCGTTTCATTTGTGTATTCTTCTTCTACTTGACCAGTTTGTGGATTTAATTTGACTGGTTTTACTTGTTGTTCAAGAATATTAAAGCGAGTACGGTTCGTTTTACAGCTTGGACATAGCATTGGTTCCATATGTATACACCTCCATTTGTATCATTTCTTAAAATATTTAATTTTATGCAAGCAAAAAACTTTCTCAATATAAATAGGTGTTTAATGTATTTAAAATTCAGAAAAAATAAAATATAATAAAAGTACGAACTGGTTATGTCCAAACCAAATCTCCTGTTTTATGCCAATAAGCTGGGGGGCCGAGAAATCGGCCTCATTTTTTTTGCTCATTACTACAAGGAACAAGGTTTTTGTGAGACTTTTGTCGAAATTTTAGGGGTAGATATAAAGGGGGATGTAAAATGGATTTGAAAATGAAGTACATCATTTTATATGTAGAAAAGTTTGAGGAATGTTTAAAATTCTATAAAGATATTTTACAGTTACCTATAAAAGCAGAGCACGGTACATATATTGAATTTAATACTGGAACTACCATTTTAGCGATGAATACGCGGCAAGATGTGAAAGAATTAACAGGACTACCGCTTACAGAAGGTGAATTAAAGTCTTCTCATTTCGAATTAGGATTCGTTGTTGAGAATGTACAAGAAACGATTGAGCAATTTAGAGAACAAGGAATCAAGATTTTAGTTGAACCGATTGTAAAACCGTGGGGACAAACAATTGCCTACATTGCTGATCCAGATGGAAATTATATTGAAATTTGCAGTTCATTAGAATAGAGGGAGAAAGAGAGATGGGATTTCCGAAACTAGAAACAGAACGTTTACGACTAAGAGAACTTACACTATTAGATGCAGAAACGCTGTTCCAATATTTTTCGAAAGAATCAGTTATACGTTATTTCGGAATGGATTCTTTTGAAAATATTGAGCAAGCGAAAACAACGATTCAAACGTTTAAAAATCGTTATGAAGAGGGCAGTGTATTTCGCTGGGGAATCGAGAAAAAAGGGACGGGCCAATTAATCGGAACGTGCGGATTTCATTTAATTAATAATAATCATAAACGAGCTGAAATTGGTTATGAATTAGATGATACGTATTGGGGACAAGGATATGCATCGGAAGCATTACAAGCGATTTTAGCTTACGGATTTGAAATGCTGCAACTGATAAGAATCGCAGCGGTTGTATATGTAGAAAATAAAGCTTCTCAAAAGTTGTTAATAAAAGCAGGATTTCAAGAAGAAGGATTACTTCGAAAACATATGATTCAAAATGGAGTTGCTCATGATACCATTTTATATTCTTTATTAAAAGAAGAGCGGAAGAAGTAATGAGTACAAACGAACTTATAACGATTATGAAGAATCATAGGGAAAATAGATTCATTTTAGGTATAGATGGTTTAAGTCGTTCAGGAAAAACAACATTCGTAGCAAATTTAAAAGAAAATATGAAACAAGAAGGCATTCCGTTTCATATTTTCCATATTGATGATCATATAGTGGAGCGTAATCGACGCTATTATACAAACCATGAAGAATGGTATGAGTATTATTGTTTACAGTGGGATATTACATACTTGAGGCAGAAGTTTTTTCAGAAGTTACAACATGAGACAAAATTAACTTTGCCTTTTTATCAAGAGGAAACAGACTCATGTGAAATGAAAAAAGTACAGATTCCTATTGTAGGCGTAATTGTTATTGAAGGAGTTTTTCTGCAGCGAAAAGAATGGAGAGATTTCTTTCATTATATGGTCTATTTGGACTGTCCAAGAGAGACAAGGTTTCTACGTGAGAGTGAGGAGACACAGAAAAACCTTTCAAAGTTTGAAAATAGGTATTGGAAAGCAGAGGATTATTACTTAGAAATGGAATCGCCGAGGGATAGGGCGGATTTAGTCATTAAATGATTTGAACATAGAAGGTGAATAGAATGAATATTTTATGGGATTTTGATGGGACGTTATTTGATACGTATCCTGCATATACAATGATGCTTTCTGAAATATTAGGTGATTCAGTAGAAAAACAAGAAATATACAAAAACTTAAAAATATCATACTCTCATGCAATTCAGTATTATAATATTTCATGCGAGCAGGAAGAAAAGATTAAAGTTTTGAAGGGAAAATTCACGTCAAAAGATATGAAACCTTTTGCAGGTGTCGAAGAGGTTTTGAAATTTGCAAATAAAAATGTGATTATGACCCATAAACATAGGGAAGGGGTTATGGGCATTTTAAAATATTACGGCTGGGAAAAATACTTCGTAGATATGGTTACAATTGACGATGGCTTTCCTCGAAAGCCAAACTCTTTAGCTTATAATCATCTGCATAAAAAATACAATATTGATTTAGCTATTGGAGATAGAGAATTAGATTTATTACCTGCAAAAGAATTAGGTATTTCAACATGTATGTTTCAAGGTAATTGTGATGTAGCGGATTATTCTTTATCACATTACTCGGAGTTTTTTAAGGTAGTGAGTGATAGAGAGTTTTCTTTATAAAAAAAGTTATTAATAAAGACTGTATCTTTCATTTTAAAGGTACAGTCTTTATTTTTTAGAGCTATTATATACCAATTGCCGTGGATTAAAGAATGATTGTATATCTTTAGTAAAGAAATAGTCAGGTTAGTTGTTAGATAGAAATAAACTGACAGATAAAGTGATAGTGTCCGTTTTATCTGCTTTTTATCATAACCAAATTATGGTTATTCATGCTAATATAAACTCATAGCTATATAGAAGGGGTGGGATTAGTATGAAAACAGAAATAGTTCCTAAAAAGAAGTACAGTATAATAAGCTATATATCTTTACTCATCGGCATTTTGTGTTTTCTATTCGTTTTTATAACGCCAACAAGGATAGCGAATGCAGGTAATATAGTTGGAGATTATATTACAATTGCCCTGACAGGTGTAGGTATCATGCTTTCAATAATCACAATGACGAAAAAAACAGAGAAGAAGGGGATTGCTATCCTTTCATTAATACTGTCCTCATCATTTTTTATATTTTGGATCATAGCGATTATCCTATTGTTTACTGGTCAAATTAGTTTTGCGCCGTAATGTGAAATAAAAAGAGTCCTTTTCGTATGATAACGGGTATAGTTACGGGAGTGAAAATATAAAATAACATACAAATTAGGGATGTAAATCACTTATGATTTAGCATCCCTTTTTTTATTGTTATTTCAGTGTTTAAGCGCTTTTATATAGTTAAATAGCGTTCAGATTACTTTAAGAAGGTTTTTTCAAAGGAAATGGTAAATATCATATTTTGAAGGGGTGATTGTAGTGGATTAAGTGATTTTTTTAATCTTGGTTAAATACTTTGAAGATAGGGGTTTATAACTATGAATACAAAACTAATAATAGTAGAAGGGTTACCTGGATTTGGAAAATCAACCACTGCAAAGCTAATAAATGAAATTCTAAGCCAAAATAAAATTGAAGTTGAACTATTTTTAGAGGGAAATTTGAACCACCCAGCCGACTATGATGGTGTATCTTGTTTTAATAAATTTGAGTTCAATAGATTATTATCTAACAGTGGAGATTTTAAAGAAGTGCTCCTTAAGAAAGTTCTAAAAAAAGGAAGCAATTATTTATTACCATACAGAAAGATGAAAAATGAAAAATGAGTTTGGTGACCAGTTTTCGGACGAATTATTTAACATTATTTTAAAAAATGATATATACGAATTACCATTCGATAAAAATGTTGAATTAATTGCTGACAAATGGAATGACTTTACTGAAATCGCTCTAGAAGACAATAAGGTTTATATCTTTGAATGTTGTTTCATACAAAATCCATTAACTATTGGGATGATTAAATATGGTGAACAAAAAGAAAAAATAATAAATTATGTAATGAAAGTTGCAAAAATCATAGAGAATTTAAACCCAATGTTATTGTATGTAGAACAAGATAATCTTGAATTTTCATTTAGGAAGGCATTAAAAGAAAGAACTCCAGAATGGTCCACAGGAATTATCGACTATTACACTAACCAAGGCTATGGGAAAGAACATCACCATTCAGGTGTAGAAGGAGCGATAAAAGTTCTTGAAGCTAGAAGGAATTTAGAATTAGAAATATTCGATATGTTAAAAATGAAAAAAGAAACAATCAATAATACAAAATATGAAATTGACTCATATAGGTCAATGTTAAAAGATAAGTTAGCCATACAAATGGTGAAATAGCTTTTTACACTAACTGGTGCTTTAGTTGAAGAAGGAAATAAAAAACGCTCAGAATATTTTCTGAGCGTTTTAGTTTGTTATTTCTAATGTTTATTAGCATTTTTCTCTTCCTAAACTGAACCCATTACTCGTATGAAGGACTCTTTTTATTCGGTATCTTTAGGTTGATATTCTAAAATATCCCCCGGTTGGCATTCTAATGCTTTACATATTGCTTCTAAAGTTGAAAAACGGACTGCTTTTGCTTTTCCATTTTTCAAGATAGAAAGGTTAGCCATTGTAATTCCAACCTTCTCCGAAAGTTCTGTTACACTCATTTTTCTTTTTGCTAACATTACATCAATATTAATAATAATTGCCATATTATTCACCTCAGACCGTTAAATCATTTTCTGATTTTATATCTATAGCATCTTTTAATAGTCTTTGGAGAACGGCAGCAAAGACCGCGATTACCATTGAAGCAAAAATCATAATCATTCCGATAATAATAATGCCAGGGGCATCATCTCTCTCTGCCACGAGATAGAAAAGTGGCATACCTAATACATATAATACACTAATTGCCAATGCGCTGTACTTAATATTTTTTAAAGCTTGAACAGATAACTCTGAGAATGCGTTGTTTTTATCAATATAGTTTAAAAGCTTAAATGTTTGGTACAGTGCGAAGTAATAAGGTATTGCTGTTGCGTATAAATTGATAAATACAAGATATTTAATATATGAAATATCTGGATATAATTCTGCGGCGAAATTTCCTATTTTAGGGACTAAAAAAATGCACATAGCAAGAACGGGGATTCCGATCAGAATCACAACGGTCTTTAAAAAGAGTGTGGATCCTTGTTTCATAAAAAGCACCTCATTTATTTATTATCTTATTAATTTAACATGAAATTTATTGTTTAACAATAAATTTTTATTCCTTTTAATCGAGGATTTATTGTTACACAAGTAATTAATGAAAAGGATGCTAAATCTTTTTTATAAGATAGATGACACATACCGGTATTTAATTAAGGAAAGAAAGAGAAAGTAACTATTGTTAGCTTTATAAGAATTGGGAACTAATAAAACATATGTAGGTTGTGGAATGAAAAAGGAAATAAGGTGTATTGAAATGAATGCAAAGTTTATGGAGGAACAATCATGGTTAATTATGGTGTGAAGATGAAAAAATTACTATTAGTGGGAGCTATAATAGTAAGCGTATTAAGTACGGAAAGTATGATGAATTATCATGCGGCCAAGGCTAAGGTGAAAAAAGTAGAACACCAGCCTAAAAATATAATTATGATGGTTATGGACGGAACGAGTTCAACGGCGACAACATTGGCTCGCTGGTATAAAGGGGCACCGCTTACGTTAGATCAAATTGTAACAGGAGGTGTTCGTACGTTTTCGGCGGAATCAGCTATTACAGACTCAGCGCCAGCAGCAACAGCATTAGCAACTGGAAATAAATCGAATTCAGGATATGTAGGCGTACTACCTTCTATTGTAAATTCACCTAACTTAAAGCCAATAAAAGAAGAGGACAAGTTACGGCCGGTCGCAAACGTATTGGAAGGTGCAAAACGTACTGGCCGTGCAACTGGAATTGTTGCTACATCTGAAATTCAGCATGCTACTCCGGCGGGATTCTCGGCTCACCATGTCAATCGCAAGCAATTTGACGTAATTGCGAAGCAGCAAGTATATCAAAATATAGATGTCGTATTAGGCGGGGGAAAAGCGGCGCTGCTACCTATGAAAAGTAATGGAATCCGAAAAGATGGTGAAAATTTAGTAAAGGTGATTCAAGACAAAGGATACGATTTTGTTGAAACGAAAGATGCGTTATTGAACTCCAAATCTAATAAAATTTGGGGCTCTTTCTCAAATCATGCTCTTGCGTTTGATATAGATCGTATAGCAACAAATCCAGAACAACCAACACTTTCTCAAATGACAGAAAAAGCAATTCAAACATTATCAAAAGACAAAGATGGTTTCTTTTTATTCGTAGAAGGTAGTAAGCCTGATTGGGCAGCGCATGCTAATGATCCAATTGGGATGATTAGTGATGTATTGGCATTTGATGAAGCGGTAGCAAAGGCATTACAATTTGCGAAGAAAGATGGGGATACGATGCTCATAGCTTTAACTGATCATGGTAACAGCGGTATCTCTATAGGGAATAGAAATACGACAAAAGGATACAATACTACACCGGTTTCTGCATACATTGATTCATTGAAAAAGGCGAAAATGACACTTGAAGGAACTATAAATAAACTGAAATCTGATTTATCAAATGTAGAAGATGTAGCTAAACTATACGGTTTGGATAATCTAACTCATGATGAAAAAGAAAAATTAAAAGCGGCAAAAAAGAAAATGGATGTAGGACGAATTCTTACTATATTATTGGCTAATCGTGCAAATATCGGCTTTACGACAGGAGGACATACAGGTGAGGATGTATTTTTACATTCTTATGGACCTCAAAAACCAGAAGGCTTAATCCAAAATACAGACATTGCGAAGACGATGGCGAAAGCGATGGGCTTTAACTTAGAAGAAGTAACGAATAAAATATTTTTAGAGAGTGAACAAGCCTTTAAGAAAGTCGGTGCAACTGTAACAGCTGACAAAACCGAAGGAGCAAACTCGTTACTCGTGGTAAAACATAATAAAGTAGAAGCACAACTATTTGGTAACAAAAATATAATTCGTATCAATGGTAAAGGGTATGAATTAGGAAGTATTATTGTAGAGAGTAATGGAAAGTGCTATGTACCAGAAGAAGCAATTCAACTATTTGTAAAGCATTCTCGTTAAAAAATTGCTAACCAGTTAAGCTAACTGGTGGCAATTTTTTGCGTTTATTCTAAATATAAGGGTTCGGATTGTTTTGGAAAGTTTTCCAGATGAGACTTGTATAAATGTTAAAGGGGAATTATATTTTTTTCTTACATTAAAAAATTTCGTTTTGTAGAATAGAGAATTTATACATATAGTAAAGTCTAATGTATTATCAATTAATATTTATGAAAAATATATTAATACTTTAGAGTTTCTTTAATTTTCATTATTTCTTATTTAATATTATTCGTTATATTTATAATATGTTTATTTCAATTTATCGTATTGTAGCGCAGTTTCATATAATTATAAAGCAAGCATCAAAATAAAATCTCCACTAGAGTAAATTTATTATTTTTTTGCGTCTTTTTTATCCCGCTATTTGCTGGGCAGTAAGACCCCCACCTCAAAATTCAGCGAAAGCAAAGAAGTTAGGTGGGGATCGGGCTGCCTGTAAAAGCCCGATTGGTGAGGGCTGATTAAAGTTTCACTTTATTTACGAAAATTATTATGCAGCTAAGAAAACTGTAGTTCATTGAATTAGAGGTATATTAGAATTTAGTTGAAGAAAGAGAGAGGGAATAAAATGAATATAGTGCACTTACGTCCTAAACAGCGGTCTAAGTATCGCATTATGCTAGGGACGTGGTATTACTCTACAAAGAGATACATTCAGTGGTTAGTAGACGGAAAAACATATGCAAAAAGGCTCCAACAAGAAAAGCTACCTTGTACAGCAATTCAGCACCGAACGATATTACTTCGTAAGCTCAAAGATGTAGATATGTGGTATCAACAGAATAAGGTTGTTAATTTGAAAATTGCTGTTAAAAAACTAAATGGTATCGTCATTAGACCAGGAGAAACATTTTCTTACTGGCGTTTAATAGGTAAGCCTACGAGGAAAAAAGGGTATGTAGAAGGTATGGTATTACACTACGGATCTTTTCAAACAGGTATTGGAGGAGGTCTTTGTCAGCTTTCGAATTTAATATATTGGATGACTTTACATACACCACTGACAGTAACAGAACGATATCGTCATAGCTTTGATGTCTTTCCTGATTCTAGGCGAACTCAACCGTTTGGGAGTGGAGCGACTTGTTCCTATAACTATTTGGATTTACAAATTAAAAATGAAACGGACCAACCGTATCAACTTCACCTTTATATGACAGATGAATATTTAGTTGGTGAATGGAGAACAGTCTATCCGCAACTTTATCAATATGAAGTGTATGAGAAAGAACACTCAATTCAACCTGCATACTGGGGCGGTTATATACGACATAATGTGATTCAACGTAAAGTATATAATCAACAGAAACAGTTAATAGAAGATCAATATGTAACGGAGAATCACGCTATAATGATGTACGAACCACTATTAGCTTGTAATAATGAGAATAGTGAGTAATGTGGTAATCCATAGATTAAATAGTATAGAAAATATTTAATTCTTATTTTTATTAAAAAAATATAAATCTCAGATTTACTGGATTTTGATTGTAACTAAGAACATATAAAAGTTCACTGTTATTTATAGGAGAGCCTGTTTGTTTTTCTATCTTTTGTATTTCACTCTGCATAAAAAATATTTCTCAACATTTTATTTGTTGAAAAAGATTGAATATTCGTATTATAACGAATATTATGTTGTTATCGGCAAAAAACGATAATTTGCAGACACTGGGGAGGAAATACATTGAAAAAGAAAAAGAAATTAAAACCATTAGCGGTATTAACAACAGCAGCGGTACTAAGTAGTACGTTTGCTTTTGGAGGTCACGCAGCGTATGCTGAGACACCAACATCATCTCTACCAATAGATGAGCACTTAATACCGGAGGAGCGTTTGGCAGAAGCGCTAAAACAACGGGGGGTAATTGATCAATCTGCATCACAAGCTGAGACGTCAAAAGCTGTCGAAAAATATGTTGAGAAAAAGAAAGGGGAAAACCCTGGGAAAGAAATCTTAACAGGAGATAGTCTTACACAAGAAGCTTCTGATTTTATGAAAAAAGTAAAAGATGCAAAAATGAAGGAAAATGAACAGGCACAGCAGCCTGAAATAGGTCCAGTAGCTGGACAAGGTGCAGCATTAAATCCAGGGAAATTAAATGGAAAAGTACCTACTACATCAGCGAAGCAAGAAGAATACAATGGAGCTGTTCGAAAAGATAAAGTACTTGTTTTACTTGTAGAATTTAGCGATTTTAAGCATAACAATATTGATCAAGAGCCAGGATACATGTATTCTAAGGACTTTAATCGTGAACATTATCAAAAAATGTTATTTGGTGATGAACCATTCACTTTATTTGATGGATCGAAGATTAACACATTTAAGCAATATTATGAAGAACAATCTGGTGGTAGCTATACAGTTGATGGGACTGTAACAGAATGGCTTACTGTTCCAGGAAAAGCATCAGATTATGGTGCTGATGCGGGTACTGGGCATGATAACAAGGGGCCTTTAGGACCAAAAGATTTTGTGAAAGAAGCATTAAAAGCAGCGGTAGCAAAAGGAATCAATTTAGCAGACTATGACCAATTTGATCAATACGATCAAGATGGTGATGGAAATAAAAATGAGCCAGATGGAATTATTGATCATTTAATGGTTGTACATGCTGGCGTTGGTCAAGAAGCTGGCGGCGGTAAATTGAAAGATGATGCGATTTGGTCACATCGTTCAAAACTAGGTTCAAAACCATATGCAATTGATGGCACGAAATCTTCTGTTTCGAACTGGGGCGGAAAGATGGCTGCATACGATTATACAATCGAGCCTGAAGACGGAGCGGTTGGTGTGTTTGCACATGAGTATGGCCATGATTTAGGCTTACCAGATGAATATGATACAAAGTACTCAGGACAAGGTGAACCTGTTGAGTCATGGTCTATTATGAGTGGTGGTAGCTGGGCTGGAAAAATTGCAGGAACAGAGCCAACGAGTTTCTCACCACAAAATAAAGAGTTTTTCCAAAAGAATATGAAGGGGAATTGGGCGAATATCCTTGAAGTAGATTATGACAAACTTAGCAAAGGCATCGGTGTTGCGACATATGTAGATCAAAGTACTACAAAATCTAAACGACCTGGAATCGTTCGTGTTAACTTGCCGGACAAAGATATAAAAAATATCGAATCGGCGTTTGGTAAGAAGTTCTATTATAGTACAAAAGGAAATGACATTCATACAACACTTGAGACACCAGTATTTGACTTAACAAATGCAAAGGATGCTAAGTTCGATTATAAGGCATTTTACGAACTTGAAGCGAAGTATGATTTCCTTGACGTATATGCGATTGCAGAAGATGGAACGAAGACACGCATTGATAGAATGGGCGAAAAAGATGTAAAAGGCGGCGCGGATACAACTGATGGTAAGTGGGTTGATAAATCATACGATTTAAGCCAATTCAAAGGAAAAAAAGTAAAACTGCAATTTGAGTACTTAACAGATATTGCAGTAGCTTATAAAGGATTTGCGTTAGATAATGCAGCATTAACTGTAGATGGAAAAGTTGTTTTCTCTGATGATGCAGAAGGTCAGCCAGCAATGACGTTAAAAGGCTTTACTGTGTCTAACGGATTTGAACAGAAAAAACATAATTACTATGTAGAGTGGAGAAATTACGCTGGTTCTGACACTGCGTTACAACATGCACGTGGCCCAGTATTTAATACAGGAATGGTTGTATGGTATGCGGATCAAAGCTTTACAGATAACTGGGTAGGCGTTCATCCAGGTGAAGGGTTCTTAGGAGTAGTAGATTCCCATCCAGAGTCAATTGTAGGGACATTAAACGGACAACCTACTGTGAAGAGCAGTACGCGTTATCAAATTGCCGATGCGGCATTCTCATTTGATCAAACACCAGCATGGAAAGTAAATTCACCAACTCGCGGTATCTTTGATTATAAAGGATTACCAGGAGTGGCAAAATTTGATGATTCTAAGCAATATATCAACAGCATCATTCCTGATGCAGGACGTAAGTTGCCGAAACTAGGACTGAAGTTTGAAGTAGTAGGCCAAGCTGAAGACAAGTCTGCAGGTGCGGTTTGGCTTCATCGATAAAATAAGGTAAAACGAAGAGGAGCTGCCACAAGTCGGTGAAACTGACTTATGACAGCTCTTTTCTTCTTGTGAAAAAACTCTCTGTTTTTTTATGTACTTATTGGAAAAATTCGAAGTTTCTTTGATACATAAAATGCTCCGTCTGTCCAATTATAGAAGCTATTTTGGACGTAAGAAATTTGTAAGTAATGAGTAAGAAAAAAGAGATTTTCATAGTATAAAATATTTATTATAGCTACTTTTAACACCTGATACTAATAGTGTGCTATAATATGAATTAGCAACAAAAAGGAAAGGAATTAGAACAATGACCTTAGAAAATACTAAAAATTTAAAAAAACAAGTTGCTCCTTTTGAAAAATCAACGATTAAAAAAAGTGTTTGGCAACTGATCAACACAATCGTGCCATTTATTATTTTATGGTACCTTGCTTATAAAAGTTTGTCAGTTTCTTATTGGTTAACATTAGTTCCAGCACTGTTAGCCGCTGGATTTATGACAAGGATTTTCATTATTTTTCATGATTGCACCCATTATTCGTTCTTTAAAAGTCGACGTGCAAATAGAATAGTTGGAACGTGTATGGGTGTTTTAACATTATTCCCATTTGATCAGTGGGGGCATGAACATTCTATTCACCACGCTACAAGTGGTAATTTGGATAAGAGGGGTACAGGGGATATTTGGACGCTTACAGTAGATGAATATGTAGCAGCACCATTTAGACTCCGTTTAGCATATCGTTTATATCGCAATCCATTCGTTATGTTTGGGTTAGGCCCGATTTATGTTTTCCTGCTTAAAAATAGATTTAACCGAAAAGGTGCTAGAAAAAAAGAACGTATGAACACTTATTTAACAAATATTTTAATCGTTGCTATTATAGGAATGCTTTGCTGGGCAATTGGATGGCAATCGTTTCTTTTAGTACATGGTTCTATATTTTTAATAGCAGGTTCAATAGGTATTTGGTTGTTTTACGTACAGCACACATTTGAGGATTCTTATTTTGAAGAGGATAAAGATTGGGAATATGTGAAAGCGGCAGTGGAAGGAAGTTCTTTTTATAAGCTTCCTAAAATTTTGCAATTCTTAACTGGTAATATTGGATTCCATCATGTTCACCATTTAAGCCCAAGAGTACCTAACTATAAACTAGAAGAGGCACACAATAATACGCTTCCGTTAAAAAATGTACCAACGATTACGCTTGCTACAAGCTTACAATCACTACGTTTCCGTCTTTGGGATGAGAAAAGTAACAATTTTGTTAGCTTTAAAGATGTCAAAAATATAATTAAAAATAATGTTTCTGTTCGAGTGAAATCTGAACTATAATTGCATCGTATATAATACTCCCCTTAATCATTTTCGATTTAAGGGGAGTTTGTGTTTAAAGAGTAGATGCCAGATAAGAAGAAAATTTACATAATTCAAATTGTAATTGAAGCAGATTAGGAATAGCTCGTACGTAAGTACAAATATAAGATGACAGTAAATGCATTATGTTAACAAATTTATAGTAAATGGGGAATCGTACAACATTATATCCAAAAATAAGAAAAGACTTGAACGGAAATTCCATTCATTTTTCTTGGTGTTCCTCATTCCATACACTTAAATAGGACGCATATTCTAATTCATCTGGATTCTTATGTAACATAGAAATGAATTCTAATTTATTTCCATCACAATCTAGAAAGTATACACTTGCAGCAGGCATCCACCTTTGGACAATTGGCTCTTGATTTCCTTTTCCTTGACTTCCTATCACTGCTATTCGACGTTCCTCTAACCACGCTTTAGAAGTCATTAAAAACTCTAAATTTACACCAAAAGCAAAATGTCTCGGCTCAAAGTCTTCAATGTTATGTACTTCCCATAGTCCAAGCATTTGTTGTTTATTTTCTCCGACCCAAAAGAAAGCCACTCTTCTTTTGGAGAGTTTTCTTGCTAACGTTAATCCTAGCTTGTTTTGATAGAAATTTATTGCGTTTTCTAAATTTCTTACATGTAAATGAGTTTCGTATATGTTCTGTATTATTATGATCATTCCTTTCTTTATTGGTAACTACCAATTAAATAGTGAATGTAATTTTAAAGTTGAAATATGTATAAGCCTAGTAATGTACATCTATATCCGATATACCTAGTTACTATTATATTGAAATTGGAATGTGATAAATCCCACTGAGGTAGTAAGTGTTTAAATGAACACTCTACTACTTTTGTAGGAGAGGGGATATATCTATTAAATTCAGATGAAATCATATTTAAATAATGAAAAACGCTATTCTTTTCGTAAGAATAGAGTTTTTTTATGTTTTTAAGTTGGTGGCCATAGGGTAGAATTTGAAAAATGAGGATTTACAAAGCTAAGAAATTTGACTCCACAAAAAAATCGATTTCCTGTGGAGTTAAAGGAATCGACTTTTTTATTTACCTTGATATATTAACGCAGCTATTAACTTAATAGTAAATAAGTATAATCCACTATTTCTCCCAAAGTTCGATCAATCGACCTTCAGGATCCTTAATCCAAATAAACTTTCCAAATTCACTGATTTCTTCTTTCTTCTCAAGAGGTACACCAATATTCTCAAGATGCTTTATAGTCTCGTTTAGATTATGTACTTCGAAATTTAACATCACTTGTTGTTCTTTTGGAAAATAATTGTCATTCTCTGTAAAGAAAGAAAAGATGGTCTCATTTCCTAACTGGGGTTTAATCACAGTTCCATTCCAATCTTCTATATCAAGTTTCAACACTTCACTGTACCATTTTTTTATAACTTCAAGATTCTTAGTTCTCCAAAATATTCCTCCAAAACCTTTTATCATCGTATCTAACTCCTGTCTATCTTTAAATATATATTAAATATATCAAAACAAAACAGTAATAGTAAGCAGAATCATCAACTTATGAATAGTAAAAATAGTAATTGTTAGTATTATAGTATTTACTACATTAACACTTTCTACAACATCATTAGCAGAACTTGAAATTTCGGGAAAGGTATAGAAATGCTCATTTTTCAACCCAAAGTTCACCTGAGCAATCCAGAACTTAAAGTGTTATAAATAATTCTTTCAATAGTAGGGGGAAATGAGAGAAGGAACGATAAAAGACCACACATGAAGTGAAACGCCATGTGTGGTCTTTTATGTATCGTCAAATATTACGAAGTCTCGCTAATTTTAGTTTCACTATGAGTGTTAGTAGAATTTCTTTTCTTAACTTTAAAGTGATAGTAAGTGTAGCAAAAGATGATAAATGGGACAGTGCAATAGATTCCAAGTCGTTGTTCTGGGATAAAAATAAGACTGATTAATATAATGCCATACAATCCAAAACCAAGAATTGGTACGAGTGGATAAAGTGGCGTTTTAAATTTTAAGTCTTCTAATTTTCCGCCGTCTGCTAAATAATGTTTGCGGAAAAAGAATTGAGAAACACAAATTGACATCCAAACAATAATGGTAATGACTCCGGAAATTGAAATGAGCCACAAGTAAACAGTTTCAGCAGCTACTACGCTTGTCAAAAGAGAAAAAGCAGAAATAGCTATCGTCATGATTAAAGCGTTGAGAGGAATCCCACGTGATGATAATTTCTTTAAAAAGGCTGGAGCCATTTCGTTTTTTGATAAAGACCAAAGCATTCGAGTAGCAGCGTATAGTCCTGAGTTTGCAACAGAAAGAACAGCAGTAAGAATAACAAAGTTCATAATATCAGCTGCATATGGAATACCGATATTATCAAAAACAGCAACGAATGGGCTCTTTGTTAATCCAGCTTCTTCCCAAGGAATTAAAGCAACAAGAACAAAGATTGCTAAGACGAAGAAAAACATCGTGCGCCATATAATATTTCTAATAGAACGAGGTAAAGTTTTTGCTGGATCTTCACTTTCACCTGCTGCGATTCCAACAAGTTCTGTACCTTGGAAGGAATAGTTGACTGTAACCATTGTTAAAAGAATAGCGGCAAGTCCATTTGGGAATAAACCACCATGATTTACGAAATTTGATAATAGCGGAGCGGGTTCGTCACCTTTTAAATCAATAAAACCGAACATAGCGGCGCCGCCAAGAATAATGAAAGCAATAATGGCAGATACTTTTATACTTGAAAACCAAAATTCTGTTTCTGCATAACTACGAGCAGATAATGCGTTAATAGTGAAGATTGTAACGCCAAATATTAAACACCAAACCCAAACAGGAATATCAGGAAACCAGCGCTGCATTGTAATGCCGGCAGTTGTAAATTCAAGACCGGTCGTATTCGCCCAGCTTAACCAATACAACCATCCGATTGTAAAGCCAGTTGCAGGATTGATGAACTTAGTGGCATATTCTTGGAAAGAACCTGAAACAGGCATGGCTACAGCAAGTTCACCAAGACATAGCATAACGAAATACATTAATAATCCACCGGCCATAAAAGCAAGTACGGATCCGCCAGGTCCAGCTTGACTTATAATAAAGCCAGATCCGTTAAATAACCCCGTTCCAATCACACCACCGAGTGCAATCATGAATAAGTGTCTACTTTTCATCGTCCGTTTTAATTCATTGTTTGTATTGCTTACTTGCGCCATTGTTTTCCTCACTTTCATAGTTGATAGAATAAAGTTTGATGTTTTTCCGTATTATGGAATGTATTCCGTGATGCGAAATCTTGTTATAATTTTCAGATAATTAAAAAGAAAAGTCAATATTTTTTTGTTTGCGTTTTCAATTCTTTGTTAGTGATATGTTTTTATTGTTAGAAAATTAAATAAATAGATTGATTTCATTTCGAATGTTTGCTAAATTGATAGTTAATTAAGCATACTAACATATTACGAGTAAAGTTGAGGCGAGTTATGGTACAGTCCATTGATCGAGCGATAAGTATTATTAAATTATTGAATTCTACAAATGAAAAAGAGTATTGGGCTATTTCTGATATAGCTGATGGAACACATCTCCCGGTTAGTACAGTACATAGATTACTTAACTCTTTAATGGAGCATGGGTTAGTTACACAAATTTCAGAGACAAAACAGTACAAAATTGGACCAATGTGGATGGAAATAGGGTTACGTCAATTGGAGAAGGTAGACTACAGATCTGTTGCAAGAGAAGTGATGAAACGTTTAGCTGCTGAAGTGGAGGAAAGTGTCTATTTAAATATTCCAAACGGAACACATTCTATTATCATTGAAAGAATTGATAGTCCTTTAAAAATTCGAGTTATCGATAATCTAGGGGAACAAATTCCACTTTCAATTGGTGCCGCAAATAAAACGATGCTTGCCAATATGAAAACGAATGAAATGGAACATATTGTAGAAAATTTACTTTCTTCATTACCAGAACAAAAGCAAATTCTTCTTAATCAAATAAAGCAAATAAAAAATGAAGGATATGCTGTCAGTTATGGTGAAAAAACAGAAGGGACAGCTTCAGTAGCTGCACCTATTATCGGATTTAATCATAAAGTAGTAGGAGCATTAAGTGTTGGGTTAATTAGTCATCGTATTAATGATGATCGACTATCTTTTCTTATTAGCAAGGTAAAACAAGCGGCTCATGAAATATCAATAAAAATCGGCAGTACATCAGAACTATAATTTTGATAGCTGTCGTCATTTTTTTTATTCATATACTGGAATTAGTTTTCATAATGTGGAAAAATAGGGGGATTTATATGTCAAAGTGGCAATCAAAAGAACAATTGATTCAATTATTAAGCGGTCTTGTTGAAATTCCTAGTATTACCGGTTCAGAAGCTGAAGTAATATTGCCAGACTTTGTTGTGGAACAGTTATCTGATTTACAGTACTTCAAAGAAAACCCGCATCATTTACAAAAAAATCCGACAGGGGACGGACGATATTTTGTTACAGCACTAGTAAAGAAAAGCGATAGTATAAAAAATACTGTAATTCTAGTAAGTCACTTTGATGTTGTAGATGTACAAGATTACGGAGTGTGGAAAGAAGATGCATTTAATCCTAAAAAGTTAACATCTATGTTTTATTCTCATAAAGATGAACTTCCAGACCATGTACGTGAAGATATAGAACATGGGGAATGGCTGTTTGGTAGAGGAACAATGGATATGAAATGCGGTCTAGCATTACAAATGGCAATGATTGAACAAGCATGTGAAGGAAGATTCGATGGGAATGTTCTTTTATTGGCTGTACCAGATGAAGAAGTGAATTCTGTAGGGATGAGGGCCGCTGTTCCAAGACTGTTAGATTTAGCTAGAGAGCATAACTTAGATTATAAAACGGTCTTAAACTCAGAGCCTATGTTTTCAAGACATCCTGGTGACCAAAATAAGTATATTTACACTGGCTCTATTGGTAAAGTGTTACCTGGTTTTCTTTGCTATGGAAAAGAGACACATGTAGGTGAACCTTTTGCAGGCTTAAATGGGAGTTATATGGCTTCATTAATAACAGCAGAATTAGAGTTAAACACAGACCTTTGTGATATTGTAGAAGGGGAAGCGAGTCCTCCGCCAACTAACTTACTTCAAAGGGACTTAAAGGAGGATTATTCTGTACAAATTCCGCATCGTGCAGTTACATTATTTAATTTGTTTTTATTAGAAAAATCAATGACAGATGTAGTTTCATTGTTACGTCAAAAAGTAACGAAAGTAGCAGAGAAAATAGAAGAGTCGTATGAAAAACATGCATATCGTTTTTCTAAATATAATCCATTTATACCACCTAATCTTAAAGTAAATGTATTAACTTATGAAGAGCTTATCACATATGCAATTGAGCAACATGGACAAGAAAAAATAAATCATATTCAATCTAATATTATAAAAAATAGAGAAGATAAAGATGATCGTGCGGTAACGATTGATTTAGTAGATAAATTAGCGATTTTATGTAAAGAAAAGGCACCGATGATTGTACTTTTCTTCGCTCCGCCGTACTATCCAGCTGTGAGTTCGCGCAACAATCCTTTAATAAAAGAGGTAGTTGTAGAAATGGAAAAGTATGCACACTACAATCATAAGATTACATTTGAAAACCAAAATTATTTTGGGGGGATTTCAGATTTAAGCTATGTAGGCTTGCAGTATCCACTGGATTCAATGAGTTCTCTTGTAGACAATATGCCATTATGGGATAAAGGTTATTCAATTCCACTTCAGGAATTAGAAGAGTTTGATGTTCCAGTATTAAATATGGGGCCGGTAGGAAAAGATGCACATCAATGGACAGAACGTCTAGATGTAAACTACGCATTTGAAACACTAATAGATATGTTACCGAAATGCATTGAAAAATTATTAGTTTCTAATAAAATTAGACAATCATAGTAGGGAATAGGTAAGGGATAAAACAGAACCTTTAAAGAAAATTCGAATGAAATTATTTTAATATAATTAAAAAGCGGAACGGCCAAGCTCAATTTTATATGAGTTTGGCCGTTTATCATGTAGTGAATTTTTAATTAAAATTATGTGAATTCATAGCTAACGTAATCTCTTTTATAGTTTTATTTTTTAGTTTGACCAGATAGTTCAACAGACTTTTGCGTACAACGTTGCATAGCTGAAATAATCGCTGTTCGTAATCCTTTTTCCTCTAATGTTGCTACAGCTTCTATTGTCGTTCCACCAGGAGAACAAACCATATCTTTCAATTCACCTGGATGTATTCCTGTTTCTAGTACCATTTTTGCAGAGCCTAACACAGCTTGAGCAGCGAATTTATATGCTTGATTTCTTGGCATACCATCTAGTACAGCAGCATCTGCCATCGCTTCTATAATCATATATACATAAGCTGGTGAAGAACCACTTACAGATGTTACAACATCCATTAATTTTTCACTTACGATCTCTGTTTGACCAAAACTATTGAAAATGTTTAGTACATCTTCTAAATCTTTTTCTGTCACCATTTCATTAGGGCATAATGCAGACATTCCTTCTCCAACAAGAGCAGGAGTATTAGGCATTACTCTTACAACCTTTAATTTTTTATTAAAGGCATTTTCAGTACTTTCAATACTTTTCCCAGCAGCGATCGTAATGATGATAGCATCGTTTTTGATTACTTCTTTTATTTCATTAATTATTGATGCGTATAGGTCTGGTTTGATTGATAAAATTAAAATATCAGCATTTTTAGCTACTTTATTGTTGTCGGTAGTTGTAGTTAGCCCATATTTTTCACTAGCATTTTTTAAATTAGCAGTGTTTAAATCTGAACAAATAATATGATTTGAAGACACTATATTTTTGTTTATCATTCCGCCAATCATAGCCATTCCCATATTTCCGCAACCGATGAATCCAATTTGTTTATCCATAATAACTCAATCTTGCTCCTTTTATAATCAATTATATCGGTTTGATATTATTTTCTTAGAATAATAATAACATCCCTGTGCAATATAAAGAAACATTCTAAGAGAATATATTCCTTTTTGCAACACTAAAAGATAAAAATTAATTATATTCGACATTATGTAAATATATACACTATAATTTAAGATTTTATGTTTATGAATATTAGTTAAACTTATATCATTTTGTATTTTCATTCAGTAGGGCGATAATTTCATACAAATAACTTGTGGCTCTATTTATTTTTAAAAATACCTCTTGACACCGAATCGAACTATATCGCATAATATAAAAAAATTAGATTGAAAATCGTTGAAGGGAATTAGTACATATGTCTTCTTGCGAAAGAGAGTGGAATTCACCGGCTGAAAGATTCCTCGTATAGAATGTATCGAACCTATCCCTGAGTCTTAAATGAAAGTTTAGGCGTTCGCCTGCGTTATAGGCACCAAGTGGATATCTATGTATATCAATTAAGGTGGTACCGCGGAACAATGACCGTTTCGTCCTTTTTATTTTATTAAGGGCGAAGCGGTCATTTTTATTTTGCTCTTAAATAATTCAGTGCAGCATTGATGAGAATAGATATAGTTGCAAAGTGAATGAAGTGTAAATTATAAAAACTTTGATTTTAGACTTGGGGGATAAAAAAGTGAAAAAACAACGAATTGTTGTAAAGATTGGAAGTAGTTCCTTGGCAGATAGTCATGTAGGCATCTCTACAGAACAGCTTTCAGATCACGTTGCCGCATTGGCTCGGTTGAAAGCTGATGGGCACGAGGTTGTGTTAATTACATCTGGAGCCGTTGCTGCAGGGTTTTCAGCGCTAGGATATCCTAGCAGACCTGTAACGATTAAAGGGAAACAGGCTGCAGCAGCTGTCGGACAAAGTTTGTTAATGCAGGCGTACACGGAGGAATTCCGTAAATATGGCATCGTTACTGCGCAACTTTTGTTGACGAGAAGTGATTTTTCTAGAAAAGAACAGTATAGTAATGCTTACGCTACGTTAGGAGAATTATTAAACCGTTCCGCTCTTCCAATAATTAATGAAAATGATTCCATCTCTTTAGAGGAGCTGACGTTCGGTGATAATGATATGCTGTCAGCTTTAGTAAGCGGGCTTGTTTCGGCGGATATGCTTATGATCTTTACAGATGTGAACGGGTTATATGACAAAAATCCTCAGAAAAATGCGGATGCAAAAAAATATTATTTTCTTCCTGAAGTTACGGAAGAAATTTCTTCTCTTGCAGGAGATGCTGGCTCAAAACTTGGGACTGGCGGTATGAAATCAAAAATCGATGCTGCAAAGACAGCACTCTCTCTTGGTGTGAGTGTATTTATCGGAACAGGACGTGGACAGGAAAAGTTTGTAGATGTTTTGAAGGGTAAGGGTGACGGAACGTATGTCGGTAATGCTCCTCAAAAAGAAATGAAGATGAACAAGCAATGGATTGCCTTGCATTCGCTTGTTAGCGGACAAATTGAAGTAGATGCTGGGGCAGCTACTGCCATCATTCAGCATGGTAAGAGTTTACTTCCAGCTGGTGTTACGAATGTATCAGGATTTTTCCAAGTGGGTGAAGTTGTAGAGGTTGTAACGCAACAAGGGCGCGTAATAGGAAAAGGACAATGCACATATAGTGCAGAGGAACTAAGAGATGTAAAAGGTATGCAAAGCCAAGATATTCAAGTAAGAGGCGAGAGACATAGTTATGAAGTCATCCATAGGGATCATTGGGTTTCACTTTAAAAAGGAGGAAATAAAAATGAATGAAGTGTTGGCAAAGGGGATAAAAGCAAAAGAGGTTGTTAGGGAACTTGTACTAAAATCTACAAATCAAAAAAACGAAGCACTTGCTGCAATTGCAAATCAATTAATAAGTGAAACAGCTTATATTTTAGAGGAAAACAAACGGGATATAGAAGAAGGTAAGGCAAAAGGGTTTTCTGATTCTCTCATTGATCGCCTTATGCTGAATGAACAGCGTATTGTTGATATGACAGAAGGGATTAAGCAGCTAATTGAATTACGTGATCCTGTAGGAGAATGTGTAAGTGCATGGGAAAGGCCAAATGGACTATCTATTCAGGAAATGCGCGTACCACTTGGTGTTGTTGGGATGATTTATGAGGCAAGACCGAATGTAACAGTGGATGCTGCTACAATTTGTTTGAAAACAGGAAACGCAGTCATATTACGTGGTAGTTCTTCTGCTATTCATTCTAATAAAGCGATCGTTGCCGTTATTCACAGGGCGCTCAAACAAACAAGCTTACCTCAAGAAAGCGTCCAGCTTATAGAAGATACAACGCGAGATAGCGCAAAGCAGTTGTTTACAATGAAGGATTATCTAGACGTTCTTATTCCAAGAGGTGGCAAACAATTAATCGATACTGTTGTGAGAGAAGCGTCTGTTCCAGTACTTGAAACAGGTGCGGGAAATTGTCATATTTTCATTGATGAAACAGCGGATAAACAAATGGCATTGGATATTATTATAAATGCAAAAACGCAGCGTCCATCTGTATGTAATGCGATTGAAACGATTGTTCTTCATGAGAAGTGGGCAGAGAAATATGGTAGCGAGTTGTTTTCTTCTTTGAAAGGTAGAGGCGTGGAGCTACGTGGTGATCAAAAAGCATTTGCAATGGATTCTTCAATTGTACTTGCTTCAGAAGAAGACTGGGGGACAGAATTTTTATCTCTTACACTAGCAGTGAAAGTGGTTTCCACTGTTGAAGAAGCGATTCATCATATAAATACGTATGGATCTATGCATTCTGAAGCAATTATTACTGAAAATGAGGAAAACGTCAGCAAGTTTTTTACTTCTGTAGATGCCGCGGCACTTTATCATAATGCATCGACTCGTTTTACAGATGGATCCGAATTTGGATTCGGAGCGGAAATTGGTATCAGTACACAAAAGTTACACGTAAGAGGACCAATGGGGCTTCCAGCATTAACTTCTACAAAATATGTGATTCGTGGAAATGGACAAATTCGAAAATAATAATAAAAGACACTCAATTGGCCTGAGTGTCTTTTATTATAAAAATTATTTACCATACAAATAGCCCAACGAGCATAGCACTTAATAAAGAAACAGCCATCCCGCTAACAAGAAGCTTCCAAACATTTTTACCGATGACTGATGATTTTTCTCCGCCAAATAATGAATTGTAAGTTCCGTAAATCATACCTACTGTACTAAAGTTAGCAAAAGAAGCTAGAAATGTCGTTGCAACCGCAACCGTATGCGGTTGTAGCGACTTTAAGTTTGATTTTAAATCCATCATTGCAACAAATTCATTCGTCGTTATTTTGATCCCCATTAATTCAGCTACATACATAGCATCACTGCCTGATAAACCGAGTAAAAATGCAAAAGGACTAAAGATAATGGAGAAGATTTTTTGAATTGTTAACCCCGTTACAAAAAATCCTAAAATCCCATTTAAACATGCTGTTAAAGCTACATAACCAATTACCATAGCTAAAATAACGATAACCATATTCATCCCAACTAACATACTGTTTGAAATAGTAGAAAAGAAATCCTTTTTTTCATGTTTTGAAGGTGTGTAAACAACGTCTTCTTCTTTCGAAACTTCCACAGGATTTAATACATTGGCTAAAATTAATGCGTTAATACAGTTTAATGGGATTGCGCTGAAAATATATGTTGCTGGAACCATTGATAAATAAGCACCAAGAATGGATCCGCTAACGCTACTCATACTCATAATTCCAAAAGTTAATAATCGATTTTCTTTTAAAACAGATAATTGATCACGAACAACCGCAAGTGCTTCGGTGTTTCCTAAAAACATCATTTGAATCGAAAAGAAACTTTCTAACTTTGGTAAACGAGAAATCTTTGAAATAACTGCACCTACTTTATCAATAATCCAAGTTAAGATTCCAAAATAAGAAAGAATATCAAAGAACGTGATAACAAAAATGATAGGAAGTAACGCGCTAAAGAAGAAATCAATGTGTGGACTGTCCATAGCGGAAGGAAATGCAAATCGAATTCCTTCATTCGCACATGCCAGTAGCCAACTGAAAAATGACGCAATTTTATTAATGATAATACTGCCTAGCTTTGTGCCCAACATAAACCACGTAATAAAAAGCTCCAATATGATGAGTATTACAATTGGTCTCCATTTTATATGTTTTTTATTAGGCGAACATAAGAAAACGATTAATATGACAACGAAAATCCCTAACATATTTAATATGAAATGCATGTCAACCACTCCTTGAGCTTTATTATTTGTATATAAAAAAGCTCTTATTCTTCTTAATTTAGAATGAATGTGGTTTAATTTATATTTTTGTAAATTCTAAAAGAATAGAAGGTAAAATTCGATAAAGATAGAATTTAATACATAGCAAACAAGGAGGGGATAAAAATGGAGGTCTATCACATAAAGAGTAAAAAGAGGGAAACATACAACGTTCAGGTGAAATATTCGATACTTTTCGAATGTGCACTTGGCATTGCAGCAATTACTCATAAAAGGTTAATTGATACTCTTGAAAAGACTGAAAGTGAATGGAAAGGAATTAGACAATCATTAACAGATGAGATGGAAGAACACTTACAGTTTGTAGAAGAACATAATACGTGGAAAGCATTGCTTCAGTTATTGTATGAAGAGGATTTTCAAGATTTATCGCAGTTTAATTTTAAAATTGATTTACTTTCAGAAGAAGGTTTGAAGTATATATGTTTACCGTTTTTAGGAGAGAAGTACCAAGAAAAAAGAACTTTAGCGGCAAGTGGAAACGTAACTGCAATACATGAACTAATGGAACTGACACAAGAACATCAGTTTTTCTCTACGTATATTCGTTTTATATGTGATGTTGATGTCCAAGTGCTGAAATCTCATTTAATTGCTGTTATGACAGGTTGGTATGAGAGTGTAATTAAGAAAGAGGAAGAAGAAATACTTTCTATATTAAAACGAGATTATGAAGCAAAAAATGAAATGAATAAAAAGATGAAGCCGGAAGAGTTTGTCGAATGGGCGACTGGCGGAGTGAACTATATGCCAGAGCCAAGTGTTCATCACGTACTTCTTATTCCGCAAATGACGTACAGACCGTGGAATATTGAAGCAGATATTGAAGATACGAAAGTATTTCATTATCCAGTTGCGAATGAAAGCATTCATCCTGAAGATTCGTATGAACCGAATTATTTTTTAGTTCAAAAACATAAGGCTCTTGGGGATGAAGCGAGATTGCGAATTGTAAAAATGTTGTTTGAAAAAGAACGTACTTTACAGGAAATAACGGAAAGATTGCAGCTTGGTAAATCGACAGTACACCATCATTTGAAATTGTTACGTGCAGCGAAGTTAGTTGATATACATGACGGAAAATATGTATTAAGGAAGAAAGCAGTACAGTCGTTAGCAAAAGAATTAGAAGCGTTTTTGAATAGATAATATGCAACAAGAATGTACATAAAGGGAGGAATTTAAGAGAAAAGTTGGTGAGCTATAGTGAAGAGTGTATTGAAAAGTCGTTCTTTCTTTTTTATGTGGATTGGTAGTGCAATCTCAGAATTAGGAGGGGCTTTCGGAACGTTATGTAATTCAATTCTAGTATATGAATTAACAGGATCGGAAATGGCTTTAAGTAGTATGTGGCTATTATATTTCATCCCATCACTCATATTGCAATTAATAAGTGGCCCATTTATTGATAAATGGAGCCGGAAGTGGATTATGATATTTTCACAATGGATACGAGCGTCCATATTTTTATTACCTTTGGTGATGCTAGTGTCGGGTAGTATAGAAGTTTGGCACATTTATGTTGTTCAAATTGTAGTGGGACTTATTACACCACTTTATACACCTGCAAGTCAAGCGATTACACCGAGCATTGTAGGGAAAGAACAACTTCAAGATGCAAATGCGTATATTGATGGGATGACTCGCCTTATGATGTTTCTTGCGCCAGTATTAGGCGGAGTAGTCATTCATTTGATTGGAACAGAACTTACATTATCTTTCGTATGCATATGTTTATTTGTTAGTGGCACTTTCTTATTTTATATAAAAGAAAATAGAACGTCGCAACCTATTCGGAAAACGTGGTTAGAACAATTTCTTCAAGGTTTTACATATTTTTTTAGAAAACCAATCATCGTTTGGCTCGGTATATTTCTTACTTTCGTACAGTTTGGAGTAGGGGTAACGATGGTTACAAATCTTCCATATATAAAAGACGAGCTGTCAGCGGGATATGCAGAGTACGGTTATTTCATGGCAGGTTTTCCACTTGGCTACGTAATTGGCTCAGTATTAGTCGGAAAAGTAACATATAAAAGCCGGCGTATACTTATGCTCGGAGGATTGTTTATAGGGGGACTCACATACATTTCATTAGGATTCAATCATAGTATTATCATTGCAATAATAATTGAAGTAATAGCAGGGATTTGTATTGCATTTTTCAATGTTCATAACACGACAATATGCCAACAAACCGTCCCAAATAATATGATAGGACAAGTATTTTCAGTGCGTTTATTTTTTATACGATCCGCTATGCCATTAGGGGTGTTAGTAGGGGGAATATTGAGTGAAATGTGGGGAGTAAGAGTGCTATATGTAATCATCGGTGCAATTATATGTGTTACATCTTTAATAGGGATGTTACTTCCATATTTCAAATTTTTAGATGAGGCGATAGAAAAGAAATCAGCATAATTCAAAAAATTAAAACTTTACAATTGAAAATAATTATCATAATCAATTATAATAGAAGAATACTAGTATTCGTATAACAAAGAGGGAGTGGGATATATGTTTATCGAAACGAAAACATTTACAGTAAAAGAAGGTACATCAAATATAGTTGTAGAACGTTTCACTGGAGAAGGTATTATTGAAAAATTTGAAGGCTTCATCGATTTAAGTGTTCTTGTGAAAAAAGTAAGACGCGGCGACGAAGAAGTTGTCGTAATGATTCGCTGGGAATCTGAAGAAGCATGGAAAAACTGGGAAACAAGTGAAGAACATTTAGCTGGGCATAGAGCAGGCCGTGGTAAACCAAAACCAGATCATATTATTAATGTGGATCATGCAGTTTATTATGTAAAATCATCGAAAGCGGCTTATCAGCAGTCGTAATATATAAGTAGAGGATACATGTTGTAGAAGCAAACATGTATCCTCTTTTTTATTACTGGGGGGATGTAAATGATAGGAAATCTTTCATTCATTAAAAAAATGTTCTAGGATATAGAAAAAAATATTAGACTTATAAAGCATAGTCTTAGATGGAACGCTTGAATATCTTGCCTTACATATTTAAGGGTTATGAAAATGAGTCTATATCCCTTCTGTTTAAAAGGAGATGAGTACATGAAGCTGAATCATTTAAATTTATGTGTTGATGACTTATCAGAAGCGAGACATTTCTTTGAAACATTTTTTGATTTTCAATTTTTGGAACAAAAAGGGAAAGCACTTGTAGTTATGAGTGATGAGAGTGGATTTATACTTGTGCTAAGTGATCCAAAAGCATTTAAAGGGAATAAGGAAGTTACGTATCCGGAAGCTTTTCATATTGGTTTTTTAGTGGAAACTACAAATGAAGTGGATCAAGCGTATAATCGTTTAGTAGCAGGCGGCATTGAAATAGATAAGGAACCTTATTCGATGCGAGGTAGTAGTTATGGTTTTTATTTTACAGTATTTAATGGCTTATTAATTGAAGTGTCTTGTCTTGATTATAGAGAAGGTAAGAAAATTTCAAAGCTTAATAGTAATCACCAAGAGTAATCATTTGAAGGTGTATATTTAGCCCCTTATCCAGTTTGGAAAGGGGCTTGTTTATTTTATTACCTTATTTATCTTACTATTTGTGGATTGATTATAGTCTCACCTTATTTGTCTATCTGAATTTCAAATTCAAGCACAGCTTGATCTTTCCTAAACGGCATACTGAGTTCTTTAAATCGTAAGCTTATTCCAGACAAATTATCAGGAAGGACAGGAGATATAACGAATTGATGATTCATATGTCCATCGGTGCCGCCACCACCTTCTGACCAGCAATCGTATGTATCATCTATTGATAATTGGAAGAAACTATGAGGCTTATTTTCAATAAAATCTTCATCCGTGGAATCCCAATCGCTATATAAATAAACTACACTAGCATTTGCATATTGCCGAATAAAAGTTACAGTATACATGACGCCATTATGTTCATAAGTTTTAAAAACAGGTACATGTTTTTTGAAGCCAGTTGGTTCAACGCGAGGTTTAAATTCTTCTTCATCCATCATGGAAGAGAATAATGAGTTTAGATAGTCTGGATAAAATTCGTATTGCTTAGCCCATTTATAAATCGCTTCATCATGTGGAAAACCTGGGTCATCACCTGAAAGTTCTTTTCGTTCTTTTAATAGGGCGCAAATTTTTTCATCAATAGAGTATAAGCGTTCATCGTAATGATCGGTAGGACGTTCGAAAGTTATTCTTCGCATAATCATTCCTCCTTTACTTTATTTTAACAAAAAAGACAGACTAATAAATAGTCTGTCTTTTCACATTAATTCTTCACATCATCATAAAGTTCAAGTGCCTCTTTCACATTCAATCCATTTTTCACAATGCCATGTATTGCTTGGATCATCGCAGCTGGGTGCTCAGATTGCCATATGTTTCGGCCCATGTCTACTCCAATTGCTCCTTCTTGCAATGCATTGTACGTAATGTTTAATGCGTCTTCAATTGAATCTAGTTTTGGGCCGCCCGCGATGACGACTGGGGCAGGGCATGTGCTCGTTATTTTTTCGAATCCTTCGCAGTAATACGTTTTAATAATATCAGCACCCATTTCAACACATACGCGGGAAGCAAGTGCTAGAAAGCGAGCTTCACGTTTTTGTAATTCCTTTGCGACTGCGGTAATGCCTAGTACTGGTAGGCCGTAATCATGAGCTTCAGAAACTACATTTGCGAGATTTGTAACAGTTTGTGTTTCATAGTCTGATCCGACAAAAACAGAAACGCCAACGCCAATTGCGTTTTGCTTCACTGCTTCCTTCACAGGTGTAACAATTGTTTCATTCGCTAAATCTTTACCGACGACAGTAGCGCCACCGGATACACGCATAACCATCGGTGTGCTGCAGTTTTCAGGAATGCAGGAGCTAAGTACACCGCGTGTTAAAAAGAGGGAGTCTGTATAAGGAAGTAAGTTTTTAACTGTTTCAAGTGGTTGTTCTAGCCCGTGAATTGGCCCTAAAAAGTAGCCGTGATCTATTGCTAACATAACCGCTCTACCATCAGGTAAAATTGTATTTAATCGATTTTTAAATCCCCAAGTCATTCAAAATCACTCCTTCGTTAATGTTGGATTTTCCGTTTGTACCGTATCTTTATTTGGTAAATGTGGTGACTTTATAAAAACAGCTTTAAAAGGTTTGTCAGAATGGTTAATTAGATAGTGAGATTCATGAGGGCGAACTTGCAGGACATCACCTTGTTTAATCGGAACTCTTTCGTTATTTACATAGAAGTCTATTTCACCTTCTAACGCATAAAAAACTTCTTCACACGTTGTATGGTAATGATTTTGAAACTCTTGCCCAGGCTGAATGACAACAAGACCAAGATCAATATTCGGGCCTTGTATTAAATATTTCGGCCCGTTATCACCGAAGCGATAGGAGAAATCATTTTCATTCGCTTTTAACATACAGTTCACTCCTTTATGTAAATGAGTTACAGTGCACCTGGCGCAATCCACATATGTGTTGTAAGTCCTTTATCAGCTAAAGCGAGCTGACTGCTATACACGGTTTTCCATGTTTCATAGAATTCCTTGTATAGCTCGTGATTTTCAGTGATTGGTTCAAATATATTTTCCCACTGTACAAATTGTTCGGCAGTCTCTTCCATAGATGTATATATGCCAGCGCCAACTCCAGCAGCAATTGCAGTTCCTAAAGCAGCTGCTTCTTTCACAACGGGTACTTTTATAGGAATGCCGAGTACGTCTGATAGAATTTGTGGCCATAGTTTCCCTTTAGCGGCACCGCCAGCAAAAATGACTTCAGAAGGGAATGTACCAGTAAGATTTTCAATTAGTTTTAAGTTTCCAAGTGTAACGAAGGCCGCATTTTCTTCAATAGCACGGAACATTTCTTTTTTTCCGCATTTGTCAGCGTCTAAACTTAAATTTAAGAATGAAGGTGCGGCATGACGCCAAGAAATGTAGTTCATAACGTTTGAAAAAGTAGGGATAATACCATATGAACCGACAGGTACGTCTTTCGCTTGTTCTTCTAATAATTCATAAGCGTCTAAACCGAGTTTTTCAGCGAGCTTTTTTTCTTCTTGGCAAAAAGCGTCTCGAAACCAACGCATAACGAGGCCAGGGAAAAAGGCAATCGTTTCATATTGCCAAAGGTTCGGAACGACGTGACAATTTACTCGAATTGCCGCATTTGGATCCGTTGTTGACTCTGTAATATTCACTTCCTGTTGCCAAAAGCTGCCGCCGCATATTAAAGTTTGATTTGGTTTTACGACTCCAGTCCCGAGTGCTGCCATTTGAGCATCACCGCCGCCAGCGACGACAGGAATTCCTTCAAGTAAACCAGTTAGTGCTGCACACTCTTTTGTAACATTACCAATCACAGTGCCAGCTTCATTTACTTTTGGTGAAAATGGCAAAGATATACCACACTCTTTAGCGACATTGTTATCCCAATTTCTATTTTGTAAATCAAAGATTCCAGACGTACAACCGTTGGAAGGATCGATTTGCAGTACGCCGCTTAATTTATACAAAATCCAATCATTTAACATCGTAAAGGAGTGAATATTGTTGTAGACGTCTGGTTCATGTTTTTTAATCCAAAGTAGACGTGGTAAAGCACCCAATGAAAAAGTTTGCCCAGATTTTCTGTATAAATCTTCTTCAAGATGTGAGCGGATTTCTTTTAGCTCACTAACTTCAGCGGATGCACGGCCATCAACATTTGCACATGCCCATATTTCTTGCCCATTTTTATCATATAAAACAAAACCTTCTCGCATACTTGTAGCGCTAATAGCTTGAATAGAAGAGGGAAGTATATTACTTTTTTGCAGAACTTCTTTCGTACACTGTTGTACAAGTTGCCAGTTTTCTTTTACATCAAAATTCATAGAACCGGGGTAACGAGGATCAGTTTTATGAACCCATTCCTTTTGGCTTACTGCAATTTGATTGCCATGTAAATCAAAAAGAACAGCTCGAATGCTTCCTGTACCAGCATCGAAAGCTAATAAAGTAGACATTAAGAATCACCTTCCTTTCTTAATAAGGAGAGCGCAGTTTCTTCATCAGTAATTAATGTATGAATAAATTTCCCTTTTAAAGCCCCATAAATGGCATCTATCTTTTGTGTACCTCCAGCCACACCAATGACATGCTTCATGTTGCGAAGAATCATAAGTGGTGTGCCAATTAGACGATTATGATGCGAGAGCTCTAATAACTCACCATTCGTATTATAAAACTGTCCTAAAATATCGCCCGCCCCGTTTTGACTTCGAATATATGTCATTTCACGTAGCGTTAATTTTTCTTCTTTTACAATTGTAGCGTCTTGAGATAACCCGCCAATACCGACAACTGCTGTATGTGCAAGTGAAGCGACATGAAGCATATCTTTCACACTTGGTTCTGATAAAATACTTCGTGCCATTTCAGTAGAAGATGCTAGAAAAGGAGTAGGAATAATATGAAGATCACCTTGCATGTAGTGTAAATAGTTTTGTTTTCTTGAAAGATAGTGGTTTACTCCGCCTGTTAGCGTTACGAATGAAAGATTAATAGAACTTTCAAAATGAATGTTTTCTAGCATTTTACTTATCGTTTCACCCCAGCCGATGCCGAGTAAATCACCTTGTTGGAGATGAGTCTCTAAATATTGTGCAGCGGCTTTTCCGAGAGAAGTAGCATAATTGTTTATTGGAGTAGGGATAATGAAAGCATCTTTTAAGTGGAACTTTTTCATTAAGTCACGTTCAATGCTCAAGCAATGCAAACCGGTTCCTTTTACGTGAAATGTAACGATACCTTCACTGCGTGCCTTATCTAATAACCGGACGACTTTATTTCTTGAAATATGAAGAAGTGAAGCAATCTCTTGTTGTGTTAATTGATCTTTATAATAGTACCAGGCTACTTTAGTTAATAAATTTTCTTCAAAGTTCAGCTGTGACATACTCTTCATCCCTTTCAACAATTGACCAATGCTTAAACATATGTGTCACATATTTTGTTTATTCCAGTTGAAACGATTAATAGTACATTGAAAAAAGTGTTCTAGATATGAAAAAAGGAATATACAATGCTACAAAACAAGTAGAACAAATAATCATTTTCTCAAAAAATGTTCTGGGTAAAGGCAGGTGACATCATGTGGAGAATGTGCCCTTATTACAAGTGAAGAAAATGAGTAAGGCGTTTTCGAATCAACTTGTGCTAAAGGAAGTGAACTTACAAGTAGAGCATGGTGATATATACGCTTTAGTTGGTGGAAATGGCGCCGGGAAATCGACATTAATGAAAATATTAACGGGGTTATATTCGTATGATAGTGGAGAAATGTATGTGAAAGGAAAGAGACAGCAGTTTGCAAATCCAAAAGAAGCACACCAAGAAGGGATTTATTTAATACCACAAGAACCGCTCATTTTTCCTCATATGACCATTGAAGAAAATATATGTATTGGATTAGAGGGGAATAGAAAGAAACTAAAAGTAAAAGTTCAGCAATTAATTAACAGTTTAAGTTGGGATATTGATCTTAATGAACAGGGAGGATCGTTATCCATTGCGCAGCAACAGTTAGTAGAAATCATTAGAGGATTAATACGAGACGCTGAGATTCTTATTTTAGATGAGCCAACATCGACATTAACAACTCATGAAATTAAGAGTCTTTTTGTGCTGATGAAAAGCTTGCAAGAAAAAGGAATTGGGATGATTTATATTACGCATCGTTTTCCAGAAATCTTTGAAATTGCAAACAAAGTAGCAATACTACGTGATGGAATGGTTGTAAGCCAAGGTGATGTATGTGACTATACATATGACATGCTGATGGAAGGACTATTGCCAAAAGGATATAAACAGAAAGAGAAAATAGAAGTAGTTCAAGAGACAGCAAAGACGAAAAAAATATTAGAAGTGGTTGATATAAATGGTCACGCATTCGAAAATATATCATTCACTGTACATGCGGGAGAGGTTGTAGGTGTTGCTGGCATTATAGGATCTGGCAGAACGGAATTAGCAGAAGCGATATTTGGATTGAAAACTATAAAATCAGGGTCTATCTTATTAGATGGAAAATCAATTGATACGTGTTCTTTGCATAAAAGGCTAGACGAAGGACTAGTTTATGTGCCAGAGGATAGGGCGAGGAATGGAATTTTCTCAATTGCTTCTGTTAAAGAAAATATTTCAGCAGCAAGTTTACAGCAAAATAATCGCTTTTTTATAAATCAAGAAAAAGAAAGCGCTTTAGTTAATTTGTTTATAGAACAATTCCGAATTGTTGTACAGAATATGAATGAAGAACTCGCATCTTTATCGGGAGGAAATCAGCAAAAAGTCGTACTTGCGAAGTATCTCGCATGTAATCCGAAAATTATTATTCTTGATGAACCGACTCGCGGAATTGATGTGAAAGCAAGGCTTGAAGTGTATGAGACGATAGAAAAAATGAAAAAGGAAGGACTTGCAATTTTATTAATCTCTTCAGATGTTGAAGAAATTGTTCAATTAGTAAACCGTGTATATGTAATGAGAAATGGACGATTTGTTTCTCATATGGAAAAAGAACAACTGAGTGTGAATGAAGTTACACGCCTTGCAAACGGAGGTGTAGCGAAATGAAACGTATGTTAAAAATGCATGAAACGTCTATCATACTGTTACTACTAATGTATATAGCTATTGTAGGAATGATAAACCCTAGTTTTATTCAATTTAATTCATTATCTTTAATGATGAAATCTAGCGTTATTTTAGTCGTGCTAGCAATTGGCCAATCGTTCGTCTTATTTACGAAAAATATAGATGTATCAGTTGGTTCAAGCATGGGGTTAAGTGCAGCAGTTTGCGGAATGATGTTAACGAATGGGGATAGTGCATTCTTGTCGATATTTGTAGCTATTATACTTGGGGCCATTATCGGTTTCGTAAATGGTATTGGAGTTGCGAAGTTTCGGGTACCAGCCATTATTATGACATTAGGCATGTTAGGAATTGTTAGAGGTGCAATGTTAATTTTCACAGGCGGGAAGTGGATTGAAGATATTCCAAACGATTTTAAGCAGCTGTCATCTATCATCATTCTTGGTTTACCTATAACTGTATGGTTCGTTTTTATTATTTTACTACTACTATACTTCTTTTTAAGAAAAGTGCCATTGGGAAGATACTTTTATGCAGTAGGTGATAATGAAGATGGCGCGAGGCTTATTGGTATACCTGTTAATAAAGTGAAGATATATGCGTTTATGATTTCAGGCATAAGCGCTGCGCTCGCTGGTTGCATATTTGTTATGAATATCGGGTTCGTCCCAAATCAAACAGGTACAGGATTAGAATTACAAGTAATCGCAGCCGCTGTACTAGGAGGAATTCATTTAAAAGGAGGAACAGGTTCTATATTTGGAGCTGCATTAGGAGCGTTATTTTTAGAAACAATAAGCAGCTCACTCGTCTTTTTAAAAATACCGGCATTTTGGAATAATGCCATTTCAGGCTTTTTATTATTACTCATCATCATATTAGATAGTGTTATGAAAAAGTGGAAGGCAAAAAGGAGGATGAATCTATGAAGTATTTATATAGATGGGAAGGGGTTCTAATTGTATTACTTCTTATAGAATTCATCCTTTTTAGTTTTATAAATAGTGATTTCTTAAATATTAGTAATCTCCTTTTTAGTACAAATGATTTCCTATTTATCGCAATTGCGGCGATACCAATGACTTTCGTTATTGTAACAGGAGGAATTGATGTATCGGTCGGATCAATAATGGGGCTCACTTCGATCTTGATTGGTGTACTTTGGATGAACGGAATACCTATTTTGTTTGCTGTCATAATCGCCCTAATAATTAGTTGTTTAGCAGGAGCTTTAAATGGACTCATTATAAAAATGACAGATGTAGAACCACTAGTCGTTACACTCGGAACGATGTTTTTATACGGAGGAATTGCGCTTGTCATTTCAGGAGGGGCGGGTGCTTCTGGATATGAAGGGATAAGCGGTTTACCTGATACTTATGTAAAACTAGCAAATGGTAGTTTTATAGGAATACCCAATTTATTATGGTTACTTATTTCATTAACAATTGTATACACAATTTTGTTTCACCGAACGATATATGGACGCTACGTAAAATTAACAGGTGCGAATGAAAATACAGCAAAATACACCGGGATTAAGACGAAGAAAGTAGTAATCATTGCTTACATACTTTCTGGGTTAGGAGGTGGATTAGGGGGAGTTTTCTTAACTGCATATTTCGGTTCTGCACGTGCTGATATAGGAAGTGAAACAATATTACCAATCATTACAGCAGTCGTATTAGGCGGGACACTTATTACAGGTGGAAAAGGAAGTATTTTCGGTACTGTACTTGCAAGTATTTTTATAGGCCTTATGCAATATGGCCTACAAATGACAGGCTTAACAAATGAACAATCAAATGTCGTAATAGGTATTATCCTTATTCTTTCAGTTATTATGAGACATTTCAAATTACATCAATTTTTAGCGGGGAAAAGACAGAGTTGGCATAAGGGGGAAATGTCATGAAGAGAAAACTAGGGATTGTATTGATTGTATGTATTTGTTTAATAGGTTTAATCGCTTGTTCTAGTCAAACGGCAGATAAGAAAAAAGCGGATGATGTGAAATTTGCATTTATCCCGAAATTAACTGGAGTTGGCTTCTTTACATCGGGCGGTGAAGGAGCAAAGGAGATGGGAGATAAGCTAGGCGTACAAGTGAAATATGATGGGCCGTCTGAAGCGAGTGTATCAGGGCAAGTAAAGTATATAAATAATTTTATTAACCAAAATTATGATGCACTTATGGTTTCCTCTACATCAGTTGATGGTTTATCGCAATCATTGCAACGTGCTAAGAAAAAAGGAATGACTGTCTTAACGTGGGATTCTGATGTGAATCCCAAAGACCGTTCTTTTTATATAAGTCAAGGGACACCAGACCAACTTGCTAACTTATTAATTGAAATGACTTCCAAGCAAATTGGAGATAAAGGGAAAGTAGCGTTCTTTTATTCTAGTCCAACAGTAACGGATCAAAACCAATGGGTAACGAAAGCGAAAGAAATTATTAAAAAGAAATATCCGAACTGGGAAATTGTAACGACGCAGTACGGTGAAAATAACGCACAAAAATCTTTATCCGTAGGGGAGAACATATTAAAAACGTATCCAGATATTAACGCAGTTATTTGTCCAGATGCAACAGCACTCCCAGCCATGGCGCAAGCAGCTGAAAACTTAAAAATGGATAAAAAAGTAGTGGTAACTGGATTTTCTACACCGAACGTTATGCGTGATTATGTAAAACGAGGAACAGTACAACAATTCGGATTATGGGATGTCAAACAGCAAGGTGCGTTGGCAACTTATGTAGCAAATGAGATTGTTGTAAAAGGAAAGAAGTTAAAAGTAGGGGATAGCTTTGAAGTAAAAGGAATCGGAAAAGTGAAAGTAGAGCCAAACTCCATTCAAGGATATGATTATGAGGCAGAAGGAAACGGAATTATCGTATTGCCAGAACGAGTTGTATTTACGAAAGATAATATTGATAAGTATAATTTTTAGTAGACAAAAAAAACGTCCGAATATATCGGACGTTTTTTTTATTTCTTCATTAATTATGAACAGTTTCTTTTTCGTTTAATCCAAGTGTACGACCAGTCGAAGTGTGAAGATCTTGGAACAATCTTGGATTTTCAGTTAGTGAAATGCCATATGAAGGAATCATTTCTTTTATTTTTTCTTCCCATTCTACCATGCGGCTTGGGAAACATTTTTCTAATACTTCAAGCATGACGTGAACAGCAGTAGAAGCACCTGGTGATGCACCTAGTAATGCGGCGATTGAGCCGTCAGCTGCACTTACTACTTCTGTACCAAATTGAAGTGTTCCTTTACCGCCAGCATCAGTATCTTTAATTACTTGTACACGTTGTCCAGCAACTACAATATCCCAATCTTCACTTTTCGCGTTCGGAATGAATTCGCGTAATTCTTCCATACGTTTTTCGTGCGATAACATAACTTGCTGAATTAAGTATTTTGTAAGTCCCATTTCTTTTACACCAGCAGCTAACATCGTTAAGACGTTATTCGGTTTTACAGAACCGATTAAGTCAAGATTTGAACCAGTTTTTAAGAATTTAGGTGAAAAGCCTGCGAATGGTCCAAACAGTAAAGCTTTTTTATTGTCTATATATCTCGTATCTAGATGAGGTACAGACATTGGCGGAGCGCCAACTTTAGCTTTACCGTACACTTTCGCATGATGCTGCTCTACAACTTTTTGGTTTTTACATACCATAAATAGTCCACTTACCGGGAATCCACCGATATGCTTTGATTCAGGGATACCAGTCTTTTGAAGTAGAGGTAGACTACCGCCACCGCCGCCAATAAAGACGAATTTAGCAGTATGATGCTCAATTTTACCACTATTCATATCGTGTACTTTCACGTCCCACAAACCATTTTTCGTGCGCTTAATATTTTCAACACTATGCTTGTAGTTTAGCTCGACATTTTTTGTTTTTAAGTAATCAAACAACATACGTGTTAATGCACCGAAGTTAACATCTGTTCCAGAGTCAATCTTCGTTGCCGCCATCGATTCATTAGATGTGCGGCCTTCCATAATGAGTGGAAGCCATTTTTTTAATGTTTCAGGAGCATCGGAAAATTCCATACCTTGAAACAGTGGATTTTTTGAAAGCGCTTCAAAACGGTTTTTTAGAAACTCAACATTTTTTTCCCCTTGTACTAAACTCATATGAGGTAGTGGCATAATAAAATCTTGTGGATTACGAATTAATTTGCTCTTTACAAGATATGCCCAAAATTGTCTTGAAAGCTGGAATTGCTCATTCACTTTTACAGCCTTACTAATATCTATAGATCCGTCAGGTTTTTCGGAAGTATAGTTCAGTTCGCATAGCGCAGAATGCCCTGTACCTGCATTATTCCATTCGTTAGAGCTTTCTTCCCCGGCACTTGCGAGTTTTTCAAAAACTTTAATTTCCCATTCTGGTGCTAATTCTTTTAGTAATGAGCCTAACGTTGCACTCATAATTCCTGCACCAATTAAGATAACGTCTGTTTTTTGCTGCATGTTGCTCATGATAATCTCTCCATCCCCTATATTGGCAAAAAAGTGTAGGTGTTTTCTATGTCTAAGCCGTAAAAGAGAAACACCGCCTAGGCCCCACCTAGGTGTATACCTTTTTTGTCTCAATTATATAACCATCTCATACTCTATTATAATAATTAATAGACTAAAATATCTAGTGTTATCTGATAATTTTAAACTATTTAACGTTTTATTCGCTAAAAATCTTATTTAACAAGCTCTTTTAAGGTGATAAATAGAAAAAAATTACAGTTTGAAATTATCTCGAAAAAGCTTACGTATCCTTAAGTGACTAAATCGAGTACCTTTTTATAGGATTATTCTTTCTGTAATGGTAAGATTATTCTGAAAAATAAAAAGGAGGGACTCTAATGTGTACAAAAGAACAAATTTCAAACTTATTTCGAAACTTTTCAATAAAGGAATGTAAAGGGTCAAGTGATTTATATGAATATTTATCAATGAAAATTGCTGAAGATGAGGAAGTACTTACACTATCGTCCTGTGCTCAGGTAGGTCAACCAGTCCCAAACTTACTATTAGGTGCAGTACATTATTTATTGTTAGCAGGGAAAGAACATCATTTAAAAACGTATTATAGTAGTTTAGTTGAAAATGCCGATACAAATTTAAATAAAGCTTTTGATCATTTTAAAGATTTCTGTAAAGAGTACCGAGAAGAAATCATTACATTGTTACAAACGAAACTCGTTCAAACGAATGAAGTAAGACGGTGTGCATACTTATACCCAAGTTTCTGCTACATATTTAACAAAGTGAAGAAGCCGTTAGCGTTAATTGAAATTGGGACAAGTTCTGGGTTGCAACTGTTCTGGGACCAATATAGTTATTCGTACGGGACGGATGAAATGTACGGAAATATAAATTCAAATGTGCATGTAACTTCTGAAATAAGAGGGGAGAATGTACCGCATTTTCTAAAAGAAGGCCCATCTGTCGTAGAAAGAATCGGACTGGACTTACATGTGAATGATTTACATAATGAGGAAGATTATTTATGGTTACGTGCTTTAATTTGGCCAGAACATAAAGAAAGGCTTGAGATGTTTGATCAAGCTGCATCTTTAGTAAAAAATGAATCTGTCCAATTCATAGAAGGAGACGGTGTAGAGCTATTATCATCTATTATTGAACAAATAAGTGAAGAAGCTGTTATTTGTATTTTCCATACACACGTCGCAAATCAAATACCAGAACAAGTAAAACATAAGTTAGAAAAACAAATACAAGAAATTGGCGCAAAACGTGATGTATTCCACCTTTATAACAACATGTGGGATCGTGACCTTCATATTGATTATTATATTAACGGAAACGAATATCGTGAAACGGTTGGAGAAACAGAAGGGCATGGGAAATGGTTTAGCTGGAAGATTGGAAATGAGACGCCTATTTAGATTAATAGGGGCGCCCTCACTTGTAAAAGGTGGGGCCATAGGCTCAATCATGGACTAAATGGTTAAGGAAATAAATTTATTAGTAACATACAAAAAATGCTTCGGAGAAATCCTAAGCATTTTTTGAATTACATTTAAACCCCATAATGGATCATGTACTTCTGTTCTGCTGCGGCTTGTACAATTTTTGAAGCTAACTCATTCAGCTCATCATATTTTCTGAAGAACTTTGAAGATGTAACTGTTTCATAGAAAATTGCTAATGATTCAGGCGGGATAATTGTAATACCGTAATGAGCTAAACCGTGTTCTTGATTTTTGACTGTATGAAAGTAGGTTTTCATAATTGATAAATTTCGATTTAAGCTACTGATAATATCATCATCAACAGAAATACAATGATATTTCTCTGGTGTATAATCTTCGTAATTTTTTTGAGAAGTAAAATCGTCAATTATTCCAAAATCATGGACACATGCCATCATTATCATCCTTTCAGCTTTAATAAAGTGAGTTCTATTAAAGTAAAATGGTCATTCGTTTAAGTGTAATAGAAATAGTTATGTAGTTCATAAAATATCTTCGGTTCTTCTTCGTGAAGACAGTTTATTTATCGATAAACTCATCGGGAGCCCAAGTGGCGATTTCATTCCCAGGTGCAGCGACTACAAGCCATTGCTCACATAGAACACCAGATTGCCAACATTCATAATAATCATGAAAACCATTTACAAAAATAATTTGTCCACTCTCTAATGTAATAATTAAATGAGGGCTTTCTAAGCCGAGTCGTATATCGGTAACTTTTTGTCTTCTTATCTTAAATATTCTTTCATATTCTTCTTCCTCAGAATAAACTTCAAATTCATCTTCATTTAATGGGTATCTTTTTTGAGGTTTATTAAATAAACACCATTTGGATTCGATATTGATATATAATTGTCCGTCATAATCAACTGAGTCGTGAAAGTTTGTGAAATGAATCTTTATAGCGGCTGGAGAAATACCAAATTGTAATCCATCAACTTGTGATCCGATGAATAGATTTTCCAACACTTTTTCAGCGTAAATTTTATCTTCTTGATTCATTCTTGAAATCCTCTTTTTCTTAAAAATATACCTTATATTTTTATTGTAATAAATAAATTTTCATGTAAAATGAACCTTTTGTGAAAAACGAGCGAATATAGTGTGAAAGATTACGAGAGGGGAACGAAACTTTGGATGAAGTACAATTAAAAGAATGGCTATATAAAAGAAAGTATGTTGCCCAAAAAAGAGTTTGAGAAAGTGTTACTTTGGATTGTTGAATAGATATTTAGCAAAAAAAGTAACTAATAATTATATTATGTAAACTTAGTTTATAAAACACCCATTTAAAAAATGGATGTTTTATATTTTGATATACTAGGTGGAATATATAGTTTAAAAAAGCGGAATACTTTGCGGAAAGTTAAAGACATTTTTCGGATCATATTTTGCTTTTACTTCCATTAATCGGTCAAAGTTGCAACTGAAGTATGCATCTGGCCAATTTTTAATGGATAGGTCAGGAGTATTAACATAGACACCTTTTGTAAATGGAAGCATTGCCAAACGGAAGTCTTCAACCCATCGAATACTTCCGCCAGCACCTTCTGGTTGCTCCCAAGTAGCGAATATTGACATGTTTGATAGTGCTTTTCGGTAAAAGTAAGCAGTCGCCTCATTTGGCACCTCAGCAACAGCACCGCCTAATCCGTGGAAAAATACGGAGGTGGTGGAAAAGGGAGGTGCATTATTAATAAAGTGATCGATAATGGATAGTCCTTCTTCTGGTAATAGTTCATATACATATGGACCAACACTTTTAAATGGTAAAGGTGTTGCAGGTTGCTTCTCAGCTATTTTCGCTGCTGCTTCTGCCCATGGTATTTCTTCGATAGTTACTTGCAGTGGTGAACCGGCTTCTAGTAATGGCTGTAGTAGCGACTGCAATTCTTGTACAGAACCGAGAAATACACCTTGCATTAATAATGATGGTTCTAATCCTGCAAACATAAAAAGAGTAGTTGTAAGTCGTTTATTAGCGCAAGGTAGCGTATATTCTTGCCAAGAGGTTAATACAGGTTTTAAATCTGATATCCCCCAGCTTATTTCTGCAAATCCTACCGTATTAATTTTATGTGTTCGAAACTTAAACGAAGTACATATTCCAAAGTTACCACCACCAGCACCGCGCGAAGCCCAATAGAGATCGGAGTTACACTTGGCGTTAGCGCGTATTATACAACCATTCGCGTCTACCATTTCTAATTCAAGTAAATGATCGAGAGTTAATCCAAACGGACGAGAGAGAATACTATGTCCGCCACCTAAAGTAACACCTGCAATCCCGGGAGTAGGACAAACACCACTCGGCACAACTAATCCTTCAGCTGCAAGTGTTTCAATTAAAGAAATATTTCTCCATCCAGTCCCGATAGTTACAGTTCCATTATTGTGATCTATTTCTAATTGCTTCATTTCACTTACATCAATTACAAGACCAGCATTACTGACGGATAATGCCTCATAATTATGACGTCCAGAGCGCATGCGTATAGGAACGTTATGTAGCCTTGACCAGCGAACAGCGTTTACTACATCCTGCGTATTTTGAGCAAAAATAATGATTAACGGAAATTTGTTGAAGAATGTATTGAATTCTTCACGCGCTGAATTATAATCAGGATCATTAGGTGTAACGATACGACCAGTAAGTTCAATTTTTTGATTATTCATTTCAGTCATCTCTCCTTGACGTGAAATATTTATAATGTGGAAATACAGAACATAAAGAAGAACTGACAATACTTTATAAGTAAATGAATAAAGGAAAAGGATTATTCCAATAAAGAAAAAGGCAGTGCTACTTAAGTAGCACTGCCTTTTTGTAATTATATGTATGTGCTCAAAATTTCCCCAGGTAATCCATCAATCTCACAAACTTTCTCCGATGTAAAACCTACGCTTAGTAAAATTTTGCGAGAAGGGATATTATTTGGATCGATCATTGCTTTTAGTAGGTTTACATCTGTTTGCTTCACTATTAAAGCTAGATGTTAATTTTTGATTATGTACGTACATACAATGTGTAATTAAGTGAATGATTAACATAGTAATTACAGAAAAGGGTGAATGAAGCATATGAATCAATTTGAGCAAATGATGTACGTTGGTATCATCATGTCTATTGTACTATCCGTAATGATTTTAGGGTCCTTATATTATAATCCTCGACTTTCATTAACTGATTATCCAAAAGATATTCAAAAAGTAGTTTTTCCAAAATCGATTCATGAAAAAAAGCAAACCATTTACTTTAATATTGTATACAATGCTATTCTTTTCGGTTGTCCTTTCGTTTCTACATATATATTACATAAGCATGAAAAATTATTGTATATTGATGCTTATTTACACACTTTTGGTATTTTAATGATTTTCAATTTAGTAGATTTACTTATAATTGATTGGCTAATTTTTTGCTGGATTACTCCAAGGTTTGTTGTGATTCCTAGTACGGCAGGTATGAAAGGATATAAAGATTATAAGTTTCATTTAAGAGGGGCTATAGTCGCTACTCAAATTTTAGCAATCGTAAGTTTATTTTTGGCGGGAATTGCAACAACTATTTAGTGTGAAGAAGGGCATGAAGCTTTTATAAAAGATAAGGAGATTTATAATATATAGAATTAGAAATAAGAATTTGTTAGTATTGAAGTGAGGAGTTTTAATAACAGTATATTAAGCCGTATTAATATACCGTTGCAAATGTTTTGATATTATGTAAAATTATACAATTTTACAGAGACATTTGATAAAATTCAAAAAAATATAATGGAGGCTAATATGAAAAAAGTAATTGGCGCAGCAACAGCAACTATTTTTGGATTGGGGGCGTTTACCACAACTGCTACCGCAGAAACAATCGTAACAGCAGATGTACTTAACGTACGTGAAAAACCGACTACAGAATCAAAAGTGGTCGAAAAAGTAAAGAATGGGCAAGAGTTAAAAGTCATCAATACCGAAGATGGCTGGTCAAAAATTGAATTGAACGGTAAAGAAGTGTTTGTAAGTTCGGAGTTTACAAAAGATGTGTATCATGTAACGGCGAATTTGTTAAATGTACGTACCGAAGCAAACACAGATTCAGAAATTCTTGGCAGACTAAAAAAAGATGATGTAATTGAATCAACGCATCAAGTAAAAGACGGATGGTTGGAATTTGAGTATAAAGGAAAAATTGCTTATGCAAACGTTTCTTTCCTATCAAGTACAGCACCAACTGAAAAGAAAACTGAAGAGAAAACGAAGCAAGTAGCGAAAGTACAAAAATCAGTTAAAGAAAAGAAAGAAGTAAAGACGCAGAAAGTAGCAAAAGCGAAAGAAACAACGAAAGCACAAGAAATAGTAAAGCCTAAAGAAGAAGTAAAAGTTAAAGAAGAACCGAAAGCGCAAGAAATAGTAAAGCCTAAAGAAGAGGCAAAAGTCAAAGAAGAAGTAAAAGTTAAAGAAGAACCGAAAGCGCAAGAAATGGTAAAGCCTAAAGAAGAGGCAAAAGTTAAAGAAGAAGTAAAAGTTAAAGAAGAACCGAAAGCGCAAGAAATAGTAAAGCCTAAAGAAGAGGCAAAAGTTAAAGAAGAAGTAAAAGCAAAAGAAGAAGAAAAAGTGCAAGAAATAGCAAAAGCTAAAGAAGAAAAAGCACAAGAAATAGCAAAAGCAAAAGAAGAAGAGAAAGCAAGAGAAATAGCAAAAGCAAAAGAAGAAGAGAGAGCAAGAGAAATAGCAAAAGCAAAAGAAGAAGAGAAAGCAAGAGAAATAGCAAGAGCTAAAGAAGAAGAGAAAGCAAGAGAAATAGCAAAAGCAAAAGAAGAAGAAAAAGCAAGAGAAATAGCAAAAGCAAAAGAAGAAGAGAGAGCAAGAGAAATAGCAAAGGCTAAAGAAGAAGAGAGAGCGAAAGAAGTATCAAAAAACAACATACAGTCTGCTAAACGTGAATTAACGGTAGTAGCGACAGCGTATACTGCTGATCCAAGTGAAAATGGTACATATGGTGGACGCGTTTTAACTGCGATGGGGCATGATTTAACGGCAAATCCGAATATGAGAATTATCGCAGTTGACCCGAAAGTAATCCCATTAGGATCTAAAGTATGGGTAGAAGGTTATGGAGAAGCTATCGCTGGTGATACTGGAAGCGCAATTAAAGGTAATCGTATTGATGTATTAATGGGGTCAAAAAGTAAAGCTATGAATTGGGGAAGAAAAACTGTTAAAGTAAAAATTTTATAGTAACTATAATGATCCAAATAGAAGTCAGTTCTCTTTATTGAGGCTGGCTTTTATTTTTTTAGTGGAAGTATAATAGGATTTTTAAATGACTTATTAATAAACCTGTAATAAAACATAAAAATTGTCTCATGTTTAGAAAAACTATTAAGAATGAGGTAAGGAAGTAGAACAGAAGGTTATTGAGAAGTAGAGAAGAATAGTATGTTGAAAACGAAGGGTTAACGTATAATGAAATATATAAATCGGATCAAATCGTTTACTAAACACTTTCACTCATAATAGTGTAATTAAGTTCAAAGGATAGGTGTATTTCATGAAAGAAGTAAGAGAATATATTGAAACAAAGAAACAAGGTGTATTGGAGTTGCAAATAAAAGAAACGGAAGAAAAGCTAGGTGCTGCTTTCCCAAATCAATATAGGGATCTTATTAAATTAGTTAATAATGCTGAAATAGGGGAATGGATACTATATCCGATTAAAGATAATAGAAATGTAACGAAAACTTGGGATGATATTGTTAGACAAAACATTGACATGAGAGATGAGTCTATACCAGAAAATCTTATCATAATTGGTGACGATGGTTCAGGGGATAAATTGTGCTTTAAAATAAATAATGGAAAAATGGATGATAAAATATATATTTGGTATCACGCGGATGACGAAATGGGAGAAATATCTCCGAGTTTAAAAGAATTTATTATGGAAACTATTCAGGAAGACGATGTTTTTTAGTCTTAATTATTATCATTTTGTGAATCATTCTTATAAAGGCGAGGATAGAATATGACAATAGAATTATATGGCGCACATTGTAATGAGCGGAAAGGGTATAGAGTAATTGAAGGAAGAGGTTCATATAATCATTACTTTGGCGGTCAAGATTGTAATTTGCCAGTATGTAAGTTATGCGGTGAGAAGATCCATCAAATTCTCTGTTTTGATTTAAAAGATGGGAGACTTGCTGAACTTAAAAGTAATGAACTAAATATTTTACCATTCGTTTCATGCTTGAACTGCGCGATGGTGTGGGAACCGCAATATTTTCAGTTAAGTGATGGAGGTAAAACAGTTCAAATCATAAAGCAGCAAAATACAGAAGAATGGATAATGGAAGAGGAAGATAAGTTACCAGTTTCATTACCAAAAACAACGGTAAAGCTTATAAATATGAAAAATGAAGATATACCTACAGATGAAGATAGTTACTGGGAAGCTTTTGACTTGTTCGGTTCTGAATATGTATGTAGATTATTAGGGGCACCATTATATGCGGATCTTCCAGAGCATTTGGCGTGTCCAACTTGTTCTAAAGAGATGAAGTATGTTGCTACAATTACACAAGATATCGAGGAACGCGGACTTATTTCAGTAGTTGATTTCCAGTTTGGGGAAATGAATATATACTATTATTTATGTAAAGATTGTTCAATTATAAAAACGGAAACACAAAGTACATAACAAGACTAACATATTATATTAGTCTTGTTTTTGTATCGCAACATCATTAAGAATCGCATCAAATATATCTTTTTGCGTAAAGTTATCTGTAAAAATAGTTTCTCTGGAAACCTCAATTGTATCGTGCGGATTATACCATTTTTGGAGGGAATCTTCACCAAATTCATATCGTTTGTCCCTTGTGTTATGTCGTCTAATAGTTTCCTCTAATGATAAATCAAAATAATATGTAAATGCATTTTCATCAAAATAACGAATTAATTCTTTTAACATCTCACCATACCTACGACTGTCCAATATACCTTCTAAAATAATAAATTCACATTTTCCTTTTCCGTACTTTGTAATTTCAAATAGTAAATCATGTGATAAATTACCCATTGTGTCGTGTACTCTAAGCATATCTCTACGCACAACATCCTGTGATACTAAAAGTGTACCTTGTCCGAAATGTTCTTGTAGTTGCTTTGCAATCGTTGTTTTACCACTTGCGGAGTTTCCTCTAAGAATGATTAAAGTGGATGTAAGTATAGGTTTAGACATAATGTATTCCCCCAACGGTATTAATTATATAGAAAATTTTAACAAATAAAGTGAGGAAAGTGTATAATTAATATGATGGATATTTAAGGAGGGGATTAGATGGGGGATATATTAAAAAATGCACAACCTATATGGAAACGGACTTGGTTTCGTTATCTAGGGGCATTTTTTATTGTTCAGTTACTGTTTATTTTGTGTGAAATAACTGCGTGGGCACCAAACTTTAGGCCAGGCGGAGAGTTTTTTAATAGAATATTAAATTCTCAATTTTTCACTGAATGGTTCACACTCTATACAATCCCGCAATTTAACGTATTTACAGCATTTTTTGCGATTACATTACTACCATATGCATTAGTAGGTGCAATGAAAGATATAATATCAAGAAAAAATATAAAAGAATAATAGAGGTATAATATGCTATTTCAAAAAGAAGGGTTATTGATTAGATACGTAATGGAAGATGATGTATCTATTATTTCTAAATGGTTAACGGACCCAGAAGTCCTGCAGTATTACGAAGGACGAGATAATCCGCAATCTGTAGAAAAGGTGCTTGATCATTTTATACATAATCCAAACAATAATGAAAAAAGATGTTTAATAGAATTTGATACCGTTCCGATTGGTTACATACAAATGTACCCAGTTGATTCAGAGTGGAAAGCGATATATGGCTATAAAGAATCACAAAATGTATGGGGAATGGATCAATTTATCGGTGAACCAGCCTATTGGGGAAAAGGAATTGGACAAAAACTCGTTCAGGCAGCAATTACATACATTATGGGTGAAATGGGAGCAGAAGCAATCGCAATGGATCCGAAAGTAAATAATGAACGAGCGATAAAGTGTTATGAAAAATGCGGATTTAAAAAAGTAAAGATTTTAAAGGAACATGAGCTGCATGAGGGGAAACTAGAAGATTGTTGGATGATGGAATATAAACAATTATAATGAATATGAAATGGCTTATATAAACGAAGGTAGCTGTGGAAAATGAAAAAAGCATTAATCGTAATTGATGTACAAGCGGGTATGTATACAGCTGGAATGCCAGTACATAATGGGGAAAAATTTTTACAAACATTGCAAGAGCTTATTGGGGAATGTCGTTCAAATGATATTCCAGTTATTTATGTCCAACATAATGGTCCTAAAGATAATCCGTTAGAAAAAGGTACGGATGGATGGCGAATCCATCCGACCATCGCTCCGCAAGAAGGGGATGATATTGTTGAAAAGACGACGCCAGATTCATTCCATAAGACAAACTTAAGCGAAGTGTTACAAGAGAAAGGAATTGAACACGTTATTCTTTCGGGAATGCAAACAGAGTATTGTGTAGATACGACAACGCGCAGAGCATGTAGTGAAGGATATAAAGTAACGTTAGTTAGTGATGCGCATAGTACATTTGATGCAGAAGTGTTACGTGCTGAAGATATTGTGAAACATCATAACGCAGTATTGGGAGCGTTTGCGGATGTTGTTGCATTAAAAGACTTGAAAGTGGCTGCCTCTAAATAAGAGGCAGTTTTTTTATTAGAAAAATAGCGTCAAATATTGTTGGTAAGTCGATATTTTGAAATAATCGTTTATATAATTTCACGTACCATAATAAAAATATACAATAAAGGAGCACCACATAATTAAAAAGGGCGCTCCTGCATTAAAATGTTACTTCTTCTTGTCTTTATCCAATATATTTTGTTCTTCAGCAAACTCCGTACCATATGCAAAGCGGCGATTAATACGAATGTTATCATTGTTGTGCCTTGTATGAGAGTTAGAGAAGCGATGAACGATTACTTCAGATAAAGTGAAGACGATGGCAGAAAGGATACTCCCCCATGCAATTTGCATATAGTTGTCTAATAAAATATTACCGAAAATCCATACGCTTAAATATGTTAATAAGAAATCCGACATAATGGCACCAGTATTGCCAATTCGATTTAAAATAATTTTATCAACGAACATGTAGGATACGATTGTAACAAAGAGACTGAATGAAATAATTTGAACAAACGTTGCAGGGAAAAATAAAGCAAGCCCAATGCTAAATGCGATAATGCACGATATAAACTTGATAAGCACTACTGTGAAATCATTCAAAATTTACACCTCCGATTTATACATAGTTTTTCAATAAATTCTGTAGTTCATACATTGTAACGGATTTATTTACATAAAACTTTTTCATGTTTGGAATTTAGTCTAAATATTATAAAAATAATGAAAAAATGTTATAGTAAAATGAGAGTGTATGACATTTTTAGGTAAGGGGGAATCCAGGATGTGGATTACTTCAGAAGTAGAAATTCCAGATGAGTTAATTGATCACATTGAGCAAGGAAAATTAGTGTTATTTGTTGGAGCGGGAGTTTCTATGAAAGGGAAATCAAACTTACCGAATTTTGATGATTTAGTTGATGAAATTGCAAAAACGTTATATGTCGAAAAGCGTGAAATAACAGAACCACATGATTATTATCTTGGTAAAATTGCGAAAACAAAAGATGTACATCAAGTCGCAAGAGATCTTGTTCATATAGAGAAATCAAAACCGAATCCATTGCATTATGCAATTCCAAGGTTATTTCCTTTAGATACAGATATCCGCATTGTAACAACAAATTTTGATCAACATTTTACAACTGCAATTAAAGAAATAAATAGAGATATCAATGTTTATTACGCTCCAGCTTTACCGACTGGGAGAGCTTTTAAAGGTCTTGCTTATATACATGGTAATGTAGAACAGGAGAAAGAGGCTTTAATTTTAACAGACGGTGATTTTGGAAGGGCTTATTTAACAGAAGGTTGGGCGAGAAGATTTTTAGTCGATCTATTCTCAAATTACACCGTTTTATTCGTTGGATATAGTCATAATGACCCAGTAATGAAATATTTAGCAACTGGTTTACCACCAAGTACAAGACGATTTGCTTTTGTCGCACAAGGAGAAAATACGTACCACTGGGAACATTTAGGGATAAGACCGATTGTGTATCCGAATAAAGTGAATAATCATCAATCTCTCGTAAAAGCGGTAAAACGCTGGGCGGAATTAATGGGTGATAATTATATTACGAAAAGAATGCGTATTCGGGATATTGTAACGGTTCCCCCGTCAGTAGAACAGGAACAATTATCATACATAAAGCAATCAATTAAAAAAATTGAAACAGTTCGTTACTTTGTGGAATTTGCTCACGATTATGAATGGGTCGAATGGTTAGAAGCAGAAGGTAAATTACAAAATTTGTTTATGCTTACGCCAAACTATAATGAAGTAGATGAATTACTTGCAGAATGGTTAGTGGAACAATTTCTTTTTAGTCATCAGATAGAATTATTTCAATTAATTTATAAAAACTATTCTAAAATATCACCGTTATTATGGAGAACAATTTGTAACTACTTAAACGAAACGAAGAGTAAGATGGACCCATTGTTGTTTGCCAGGTGGACACTCCTTTTATTAGAAACTGCTGAAAAAGATAGTAGCTCTATAGAAAAGATTTCTAAGTTACTGCAAAAATGTTCTTTTCCTGAGCATAAGGAAATTGCGTTATTGTTACTAACTTTTATTTTAGACGGAAAGCTGAAGTTGAAACGTGTAAGAAAATGGGGAAATGATACGCAAGAAGCAATAGAACTCGAGGAATCGAGTCGCTTACCAGTATCAACATTTTCTCATGTGGAGCAAATTTGGAATGAAAAGATGAGGCCATATATCGCCTATTATGCTGTTCCAATTATGATGATTGGATTAGAAAAATTGAGAATGTTGTCGTTAAGACAAACGGCACTGAAAAAAAGAAATAAAGAAGATGTAGAAAAAGAATTTCATCAAAATGATCTTGCATTTTTAATACAAATTGTAAAAGAGTGTCTAACTTATTTATGTGAAAACAATGAGAAAAAAGCCGATTATTATATTACAGAAATGATAGAAGCAAATAGTGTACTTCAAAAGCGAATTGCAATTGATGCGATGAATAAAAATATTTTTGTTCGTGTAGATGACAAAATGAAATGGTTGTTACAGGAAGGACTTCTTTTAGATTTCACTTATAAACATGAAGTTTTCCAACTTTTAAAAAGTCATTATTCACATTGTTTAGAAAAAACAAAAGAAGAAGTCACTCGAACTGTAATAAAGCGTCTTACAGAAGAGAGGGTATTTGATGCATGTCTCGTATTAGACTTATTATTCAAGTGTGATTCAAATAGCCCATCTACGGCAAATGGGTATGAGTTAATGAAGCAAAAGCATCCTCATTTTCATTCTGAACGATACAGTGTACAAAAGAAAGAGGATGCAGCGCAAAGTATTACTTGTAATGTAACAGCTGACGGATTATTGCAGCTGAAAGATGTTGAAATTATGAAGCAAGTTCGGCAATTTTCGCAAGATGGTGTTTTTGAACAACGCCATTTTTTAGAGATGTTATCAAAAGCATGTAAATTGAATACAGAGTGGAGTATTTCATTCGCATATCAATTAGTAGGAGTGCAAGAAATAAGTAATGAAGTATGGTTTGTTTGTATTAGAGAATGGAGAAATAACAGAGGATTGACAAATGATCAAATCCAAAAAATTATTCCGTTATTGCAGAAATTTGTTAGAAATACTGCTTTTCATTGGTTAATTAGTAGTTTTCTATATGAAATTAGTAATCGACTAGAAGAGTTAGAAGAGAATAGTATACGTGTTGTAAAACGCTTTGCTTTTTCAGTGTTTCCTCAAGTTATGAAGAGTGATACGGATTTTAAGCTTGGAAAACAAGATTTTTACAATGAATCAATTCAGCATCCTGTTGGAAAAATGACGGCTGTATTATTAAAGTTGTTATCATATGATCATTTATACGATCGTAATGTATATGAATATTTATTTTTATTTGAAGAACAAGTAAGAGTTAATTCAGTACGAACAAACTTTATGTTTGCTCGTTTAATAGCAGATATTACATTTCTATATCATATTGAAAAGCAATGGTGCCGAAAATATTTGTTACCATACTTAGATTTAAAAAAACAAAATGAAATTACGGAATATGCATGGGCTGGTTTATGTTACACGCAAATAAATTTACCTTTATTTACAGAAATGAAGCGTTTTATTAAGTATGCGATAGAACATTTGGAAGTATTACATCCGCATACGAGGGAAGCTTTCTTGAAGTGGCTTAGCTTTGTATTTATTAAATGTGTACTATATTGGGAGCAAAAAACAGATTGGTTATACCCTTTACTCATACTAGAAAATGAAGAAAATAAAATTAAATTTATGCAGTTTTTATGCTATTACGTCAAAACATTAAGTGTAAAAGAACAACAAAAATTTTGGACAGCTTGGCTCAGTGTATTTTTGCGAGAACGACCAAAAATGGGTGAGATAACAGCGAGAGAATATGTAATGCTTTTACGTATTATTTTATACATGGATGAAATATTAGAAAAAGGATTATATATTATGTCTCGTGCATTTTCAAGTGTAAATGGTAAATGTACAGGTGAGGAAATGAAGCAGTTATTGATTGAAATGCTTCATAAAAAAGAAAGTATGAAAGCGCATAAAGAAATGTTTGCAAATGTGTTTTTTATTTTACTACAAACATGTCAAGAAGCCGTTTTATTTGAAAAAGAAATCATACAAATAAAAGAATTATTAGTTCAGTATGAAGTAGAGGAATGTGTTTTACATTTACTAGAAAACGAAATAATTCGCATAGGAATTGTAATGGGTGATTTACAAGAAGAACTATAGGACGAAAGTGGAAAATTAAAAAATATATAAAAAGTTGTTGACAGTGTTTTGAAAAGCGTTCTATAATACGAATCATACTTATTCAATTTCAAAAACATTTGAATAAACAAAGTGCAATGAAGAGATCACAGTAGTGGTTAGTCTTACTGTAACAGAGAGCTGGTGGTTGGTGTGAACCAGTACAGGGATAATCATGAATTACAGTCTTGGAGCATCTTTTTCGTAATAAAGATAGTTTGTCTTTATGAGGAAAAAGCGGTCAATTGATCGTTAACAGTGAAGAGAGGTAGACGGAAAGTTAGTCTACAACTAGGGTGGTACCGCGATAAATATCGTCCCTACTGATTTATTCAGTAGGGACTTTTTGTATTTTAGTGGTCCAATTTGAAAATAAAATAGTCATGCATTGAAAGGAAAAGCAGTAGTTGTTGTTTCCCTGTAACAGAGAGCTGGTGGTTGGTGCGAACCAGTACAAAAACAAGAGCGAATTACAGTCCTGGAGCATCTTTTTCGTAGTAAAGATAGTATTGTCTTTATGAAGGGAAAGACGGTCAGATGATCGTTAACAATGAAGAGAGGTAGACGAAAGAAGTCTACAACTAGGGTGGTACCGCGATAAATATCGTCCCTACTGATTGAATCAGTAGGGCTTTTTTGTACAAAAAAGTGGGTTTTTAACTAGTAGTTCATGTCTTTGTACAAATTATTAGTTTAAAATAAGAAGAGGTATCGATTCCACTATAAATTTGTATAATTAGTCAGTTCAGAAAATAGAGAATTTTTTATTCTCTTACTATACTTTTAAAACATTAGAGGAGGATTTCCAAATGGCAAATCATGAATTAGATCAATTACGTAAACAGGTAGATGAAATTAACTTACAACTATTACACCTTTTAAACAAACGTGGTGAAATTGTTCAAAAAATTGGAGAGCAAAAGCAAGTACAAGGCACGAAACGCTTTGATCCAGTACGTGAGCGTGAAGTACTTGATATGATTGCAGAGCATAACGAAGGACCATTCGAAACATCAACAGTTCAACATATTTTCAAAACGATTTTCAAAGCAAGCTTAGAGTTACAAGAAGATGATAACCGTAAAGCGTTACTAGTATCACGTAAAAAGAAACAAGAAAATACAATCGTTGATGTAAAAGGTGAATTGATTGGAAACGGAACACAAACGTTCATCATGGGACCTTGTGCAGTAGAAAGCTTAGAGCAAGTTCGTCAAGTAGGGCAAGCGATGAAAGACCAAGGCTTAAAATTAATGCGCGGTGGTGCATTCAAACCGAGAACATCTCCATACGATTTCCAAGGTTTAGGAGTAGAAGGACTTCAAATTTTACGTCAAGTAGCAGACGAGTTCGACTTAGCAATTATTAGTGAAATTTTAAATCCGAACGATGTTGAAATGGCATTAGACTACGTTGATGTAATTCAAGTTGGCGCACGTAACATGCAAAACTTCGATTTATTACGAGCTGTAGGTAAAGTTAACAAACCAGTATTATTAAAACGTGGATTAGCAGCAACAATTGATGAGTTCATTAACGCAGCGGAATACATCATTGCGCAAGGTAACGATCAAATTATTCTTTGTGAGCGCGGTATCCGCACATACGAAAGAGCAACACGTAACACATTAGACATTTCTGCAGTACCAATTTTAAAGAAAGAAACACATTTACCAGTTATCGTTGATGTAACACATTCAACTGGACGCAGAGATTTATTATTACCAACAGCGAAAGCGGCACTTGCAATTGGCGCAGATGCAGTAATGGCTGAAGTTCATCCAGATCCAGCAGTTGCATTGTCAGATTCTGCACAACAAATGGACATTCCAGAATTCCATAGATTCATGGATGAGTTAAAAGGTTTCAAAAATAAATTATCTTAATTCCATATCATATATGCGTTGAAGAGGAAACAGTAGTGCTTATCTCACTGTTAAAGAGAGCTGATGGCTGGTGTGAATCAGTACAAAGGTAAGCATGAATTACAGCCTTGGAGCATCTTTCTCGACAACTTATGGAGGGGAAGACGGTCAAACGATCGTTAAAGAAGAAGAGAGGTAGACGACAGTTGTCTACAACTAGGGTGGTACCGCGATAAACATCGTCCCTACTGAGCGCTCAGTAGGGACTTTTTTGTACAAAAAAATAGTAAAGGGGCAAGAGAAATGAGATACATTACAGCTGGAGAATCACATGGACCGCAGTTAACAGTTATTTTAGAAGGTGTACCAGCAGGTTTGACACTTACGGCGGAACATATTAATAAAGAATTATTAAGAAGACAAAAAGGTCATGGACGCGGAAGACGCATGCAAATTGAAACAGATACAGTTGAAATTGTAAGTGGTGTTCGTCACGGGATGACACTTGGATCACCGATTACGTTAATCGTAAAAAATGATGATTTCAAACATTGGACGAAAGTAATGGGTGCTGAGCCAATTTCTGAAAAAGAAAGTAAAGACATGAAACGTACAATTACAAAACCACGTCCAGGACATGCGGATTTAAATGGAGCAATTAAATATGGTCATCGTGATATAAGAAACGTATTAGAGCGCTCATCTGCAAGAGAAACGACAGTTCGTGTAGCTGCTGGTGCAGTTGCAAAACAAATTTTAAGCGAATTAGGCGTAAAAATTGCAGGACATGTTCTTGAAATTGGTGGAGTAAAAGCAAAACATATTTCAAACTTACCGATTGAAGAAATTCAAACGATAACTGAAAACTCACCAGTTCGATGTTTAGATAAAGAAGTAGAGCAAGAAATGATGGATGCGATTGACAACGCAAAAAGTAGCGGAGATTCAATCGGTGGTATTGTGGAAGTTATTGCAGAAGGTATGCCAATTGGCGTTGGTAGTTACGTTCATTACGATCGTAAATTAGATGCAAAACTTGCTGGTGCAATTATGAGTATAAATGCATTTAAAGGTGCTGAAATTGGCGTAGGTTTTGAAGCGGCAAGACAACCAGGAAGTAAAGTGCATGATGAAATTCTGTGGGATGAAAAAAAAGGATACACGAGAAAAACGAATAATGCCGGCGGTTTAGAAGGCGGTATGACAACAGGTATGCCAATTGTCGTAAGAGGCGTTATGAAGCCAATTCCTACATTATACAAACCGTTAGCAAGCGTTGATATTGATACGAAGGAAGCATTCCAAGCGAGTATTGAAAGATCTGATAGTTGCGCAGTACCAGCAGCGGGTGTAGTAGCTGAATCTGTTGTAGCATGGGAACTTGCAGATGCACTAGTCGAACAATTCGGAAAAGATCGTATGGAATTATTAAAACAAAACATTATGCAACACAATAACTACGCAAAAGAATTTTAATAAAAAGGTGGGTTTAACGTGCAAGTAAAAGATCAACTATCATCATTACAACCATATAAACCAGGTAAATCACCAGAACAAATGAAAGAAGTGTACGGAGATCATTCGTTTGTGAAATTAGCATCGAATGAAAATCCATTCGGTTGTTCACCGAGAGTTTTAGAAGAGTTGCAAAAATCTTGGTTGGAACATGCTTTATATCCTGACGGAGGTGCTACGACGCTCCGTCAAGCAATCGCGGATAAGTTGCATGTGCAAATGGAACAAGTACTTTGTGGTAGTGGTTTAGATGAAATCATTCAAATAATAAGTCGCGCCGTATTACGAGCGGGAGATAACATTGTAACAGCAGGTGCAACATTCCCGCAATACCGTCATCATGCGATTATTGAAGGCTGTGAAGTGAAAGAAATTCCTTTAAATAACGGTGTATACGATTTAGACGAAATTTTGTCAGCGGTAAATAATAATACGAAAATCGTATGGATTTGTAATCCGAACAACCCGACGGGCACATATGTGAATGAGCAAAAATTAACTCAATTTATTGAAGGCATTAGTGAAAATACGTTAATTGTCATTGATGAAGCGTACTATGAATACGTAACAGCAAAAGATTTCCCTGAGACATTACCGCTTTTAGAAAAACATAAAAACATTCTTGTACTTAGAACGTTTTCTAAAGCATACGGATTAGCTTCTTTCCGCGTTGGATATGCGATCGGACAGGAAGAGCTAATTGAGAAATTAAATGTCGTACGTTTACCATTTAACGTATCTTCATTAGCGCAAAAAGCAGCGACGATTGCTTTTGGTGATAACGAGTTTATTGAAGAAATAGTTCACGTGAATACAGAAGGATTACAGCAATACGAGAGTTTCTGTAAGGAAAACGAAATACCATTTTATTCGTCACAAACTAATTTCATCTTCTTACCGGTAGAGAATGCTGGAGAGATTTATGAAGCTTGTGCACATGCAGGGTTTATTATTCGTCCATTCCCAAATGGTGTCCGTATTACAGTTGGAACAAGGGAGCAAAATGAAGGAGTGATTTCAGTGTTAAAACAACACTTTGAAAACAAAAAAAGAAAGTCTCGAGATGAGGCAAATGCGTAAAAAGGTAGTTTTAATTGGAACTGGTTTAATCGGAGGCTCTCTCGCATTAGCGATTAAGAAAGAGCACGATGTAACGATAACAGGTTACGATATATTTAAAGAGCAAGTAGAGCGTGCAAAAGAATTACATGTAGTAGATGAAGTAGCAGTTGATTTACAGCATGCATGTGAAGAGGCACATTTAATTATTTTTGCTTCTCCAGTTGAAGAAACGAAGAAGCTATTACACAAACTTGCGTCATTCCGTTTACGAGAAGATGTTATAGTGACTGATGTTGGTAGTACAAAAGGGTCTATTATGAACGAAGCGGAAGCTTTATTTTCAAAGGAAGTTTCTTTCATTGGGGGACATCCGATGGCGGGTTCTCATAAAACGGGAGTTGAAAGCGCAAAGGCGCATTTATTTGAAAATGCATTTTACATTTTAACACCGATGAATCATATACCAAATGAACAAGTGGAAGACCTTAAAGTATGGTTAAAAGGAACAGGATCTCATTTTCTTGTTTTAAATACAGAAGAACATGATTATGTAACAGGGATTGTTAGTCATTTCCCGCATCTTATCGCAGCAGGTTTAGTAAAGCAAGTTGAGAAACATGCAGGAGATAATCCACTCATTCATCAACTCGCTGCTGGAGGTTTCAAAGACATTACACGTATCGCATCTAGTAGTCCGAAAATGTGGAGTGATATTGTAAAGCAAAATCGAGAGCATTTAATGGTATTATTAAAAGAGTGGATCTCTGAAATGGAAGGTTTATATAAGACAGTTTCTACCGGAGATGCAGGCGAGATTCAAAACTATTTTGCAGATGCGAAAGAATACCGTGATTCTTTACCAGTAAGAAAGAGTGGTGCAATTCCTGCCTATCACGACTTATACGTTGATGTATTAGATAAGGTGGGGGCATTGGCTCATATTACGAGTATTTTAGCGCGCGAGGAAATTAGTATTACGAACTTGCAAATATTAGAAGCGCGTGAAGGACTGCTTGGGGTATTACGTATTAGTTTCCAAAGGGAAGAAGATCGTATGAAAGCAAAGCTAGCGCTTGGAGAAGAAGAATACCAAACTTATGAAACAATTTAAATGAGAAGGTGAAAAACGTGAAAGAAAGAACAATACAACCTGTTAATAACGGATTGAATGGCAATATTACAATCCCAGGTGATAAATCCATTTCACACCGTGCTGTTATGTTCGGTTCGATTGCAGAAGGGAAAACAACAATTAAAGGTTTCTTGCCCGGTGCAGACTGTTTAAGTACGATTTCATGTTTTAAAGAAATGGGAGTAGAAATTACGCAAAACGGTGATGAAGTTACTGTATTTGGTAAAGGATTAGAAGGTTTACAGGAACCGAAAGCTGTATTAGATGTTGGTAATTCTGGTACAACAATTCGATTAATGTCAGGTATATTAGCTAACACACCATTTTTCTCTTGCGTACAAGGTGATGAGTCAATCGCAAAAAGACCGATGAAACGTGTAACAAACCCATTAAAACAAATGGGTGCAAACATTGACGGCAGAGAAGAAGGAACATTTACACCGCTAACAATACGTGGCGGAGATTTAAAAGCAATTGAATATATTTCTCCTGTTGCAAGTGCACAAGTAAAGTCAGCTATTTTACTTGCAGGTCTTCGTGCAGAAGGTGTAACAGCTGTTACAGAACCACATATTTCACGCGACCATACGGAAAGAATGCTTGAAGCATTTGGTGTTAAAGTAACTCGCGAAGGGAAAACAGTGAAGTTATCAGGTGGACAAAAATTAACAGCAGCAGACATTCAAGTGCCAGGTGACGTATCATCAGCAGCATTTTTCTTAGTAGCAGGTGCAATCATCCCAAATAGTAAACTAGTATTACAAAATGTAGGAATGAATCCAACTCGTACAGGTATTATTGATGTTTTAGAGAAAATGGGTGCTACGTTCACTGTAAATCTAATTAACGAAGGGGCATCAGAACCAGCTGCAAATATTACAATTGAAACATCTTCATTAAAAGGAATTGAAATTGGCGGAGATATTATCCCTAAATTAATCGATGAGATTCCTGTAATCGCATTAGCGGCAACGCAAGCGGAAGGAATTACAGTAATTAAAGATGCACACGAATTAAAAGTAAAAGAAACAAATCGTATTGATACAGTCGTTGCTGAGTTAACGAAACTAGGAGCTCGCATAGAAGCAACTGATGACGGCATGATCATTTACGGAAAATCAGCTCTAAAAGGCAATACAGTAAATAGTTATGGTGATCATCGCATCGGAATGATGCTTGCGATTGCTGGCTGCCTGGCAGAAGGAAAAACAATTATTGAAGATGCAGAAGCAGTAGGTGTATCATATCCTACATTCTTTGATGAACTTCAAAAGTTAGCTAAATAATAAGGATGGAAAGCAGATACGTGATGTATCTGCTTTTTTTGTTAAAACGTCTTTCTAATTTCACTTACCGAACTACAATAGAAAGAATTGTGATACAATTCAAACAGGGAATGGAGGAGAATTATATGAATGTCATACAATTAAAAGAAGATAAGTTCAGAGAAGCATTATGTTTATCAGAATACGCTTTTCAATATAAAGTAGATGAGGAACGATTACAGCAGCAACTTACAAAGATGAAGGAAAGTCATGAAATATACGGCATTATGGAAGGGGAAGACTTAGCAGCAAAACTACATCTTATTCCGTTTCATATTTACATAGGTAAAGAAAAATTTAAAATGGGTGGCGTTGCAGGGGTAGCGACGTATCCTGAGTATAGAAGAAGTGGGTATGTAAAAGAGCTACTTCAATATTCACTTCAAACGATGAAAAAAGATGGCTATACAGTCTCTATGTTACATCCATTTGCGGTTTCATTTTACCGTAAATACGGCTGGGAACTTTGTGCGAATTTAGTCACATGTCATATGACTAAGAGCGATTTAGTGATGAAAAAACAAGTAAATGGCACTGTGAAACGTTTCAATAAAGAAAATCATCCAGAAGAAGTCGAGAAGCTCTATGAAGCATTTGCAGAACGTTTTTCAGGTATGTTAGTTCGAGAGAAGAACTGGTGGTTTCAAGCGGTTTATGATGATTTAACATTAGCGATTTACTATGATGAAAATAAAAAGGCAGCCGGTTACATGTTATACAAAATAGAAAACTATAAAATGACAGTAGAAGAATTTGTACCACTGCATAATGAAGCACGAAATGGTCTGTGGAACTTTATTTGCCAGCATGATTCTATGATTAAAGAACTTGAAATGACAGTAAGTGAAAACGAACCGTTGCTATATTCATTGCAAGAGCCACGCGTGAAGACAGAAATAAAACCATATTTTATGGGAAGAATTGTAGATGTAGAGCAGTTCTTAAAACAATATGAGTTGAGCTGGAACAATGTACAGCAAGAAGTGATTCTACACATTACAGACGCATTTGCTCCGTGGAACAACGTATCAGTGAGGCTTGCGAATCATGAAATAACAATTATGAAAGAGGAAACAATAGATAAAGGAATTAAGCTGGATATTAACGCATTATCTACAATAATGTTTGGCTACAAGCGTCCGTTAGAACTTAATGAACTAGAATTCATTAGCGGAAGCGAAGAGGAAATACAAGCATTTGAGAATATAGTTCCAGTACGTAAAGCTTTTATTTATGATTTCTTTTAAGCTTTAAATAGGAAATGGGGCTGTCCCAAACAAAATTTGGGACGGTTTTCTCTTTGGTTCTCGTTTTTGTCGGTAAGTCGATGTATTCTAAAAACCGCTGATATAAATTGATTCACAAACAAGGGATTAAAATTGCAACTATACGTAGTTACGCACTTGACTTTTAGTCCTTGTAATTTATAATTAAAAACGGAATGAATTTTCATTCCTAAAAATAGAGGTGGAAAAAATGGCTAAAAACAAACAAGAGGATATTTTTGATGCTGCGATGCAACTTTTTGCAGAGCGTGGTTACGATGGTACGACAATTCCAATGATCGCTGAAAAGGCAAAAGTCGGTGCGGGTACTATTTATCGCTATTTTGAAAATAAAGAGGCACTAGTTAACTCATTATTTTCAAAAAGTATGTTAGAGCTTTCTGAAATGATAAAAACAGATTTTCCTGTTGAAGCAAATATTCGTGAACAGTTTAGTCATACGTACAACCGTTTATTTGAATTTGCGAGAAACAATGTGGACGCTTTTTTATTTACAAATTCTCACTGTGACAGTTATTTTCTTGATGAACAAAGTAAGAAAATATTTGACGATTTTATAGGCTTCTTTATGAATATTATTGAAGGTGGAATCGCAAAAGGTTTTCTTCGTCCATTGCCTCCAGTTGCTTTAATTATTATTGTATATCAGCCGCTAGAAGCATTAACGAAAGTAATTGCAACAGGGCAATTAGAATACTCAAAAGAGTTAGTAAAAGAATTGGAAGAAAGCTCTTGGAATGCTATTAGAATCATTTGATTCTATAGCTTTATAAGGACAGGAATGAATATTCATTCCTAAATAGATTTAAAAAATGAAAGTAGGAGAGGGTATTTGTGCAACCAAAGGAATGAACATTCATTCCAGAAAAGATTAGTTTAATAGGGTCTATAGAATAAATCAATAGAATGATAGGAATGAACGTTCATTCCTAAAAATAGTTTCAAAATAATAGGAATGAATATTCATTCCGGAACTAACATTATACTTTCAAAACGGGAGATGATTAAAATAAGTAAGCTAAAAAATTGGAGAAGTTTATCTTTTCTATTATGGATAGTTATTACTATTACAATGATCGTAACGATGCCTAATATGGATAAATTAGTGAAAGAAAAAGGGCATATTACGATTCCGAATACAGAGCAAAGTAGTATCGCTGACAAAATGATAAGAGAGATGGATAAAGACGGGACAGAAAAATATGATGTTATAGCTGTTTTTAATAGTGGAAGTAAAGCAGCTTTAACAACTGAGCAAAAAGATGAAATAATAAAAACAATCAACGCTTTACAAAATGAAAAAGAGCAATTAGGAATTAAGGAAGTTGTTTCACATTTAGATAATAAAGACTTGGAAAAACAATTGATATCTAAAGACAATACGACCATTTTAACGCAAATTTCTGTAGATAAAAAACATGGTGAAATATCAAAAATTGCAAATGGGCTTCATAATAAAATTAAACCGAAGGGAGTTAAAACGTACTTAACAGGAAGTGATTTAATAGCGGGTGATTTTCTTACATCCTCTCAAGAGGGAGTGAAAAAGACAGAAGTTATTTCTATCATTTTCATTTTAGTTGTATTAATCATTGTATTTCGTTCACCAATTGTTCCAATCGTTTCTCTGCTTACAGTGGGTGTATCATATTTAGTTTCAATGGGGATTATTGCCCATCTAGTAGATCAATTTAATTTTCCGTTTTCTAACTTTACACAAGTGTTTGTAGTTGTTGTCCTGTTTGGGGTTGGAACAGACTATAACATTTTATTATATACAAGGTTTAAGGAAGAATTAAGTAAACAAGAAAATGCATTTTTAGCTACGAAAGAAACGTTTAAATCGGCAGGGAAAACCGTTTTATATAGTGGGATAGCAGTACTAATTGGTTTTGCATCTCTTGCTTTAGCGAGTTTTAAATTATATCAGTCTACTTCAGCCGTAGCAATTGGTGTCGCAGTATTATTACTCGTATTAACTACGTTAAATCCATTTTTTATGGTGCTTTTAGGAAAAGGAATGTTTTATCCAGTAAAAACATTTAAAGGTCATGAGGATAGTCGTTTATGGGGATTTCTTGCGAAAAACTCAGTAGTAAGACCATTCGTAGCTTTAATCATTGTATTTGTGATATCGATTCCTTTCCTAATGAAATATTCTAACACACTAAATTACAATGATTTATTTGAAGTAGATAATAAATATGAATCGAAAAAGGGGATTAACGTAATAGAAGAACATTTTCCACCTGGTTTTTCTTCACCAAGTACGTTAGTCATTCAATCGGATAACAAGTTAGACGAGGCGAGTTCTCTTCAAACTTTAGATGAACTAACTGATAAGATTTTGAAAGTGAAAGGTGTGTCAGAAGTATATTCACCGACGCGTCCAACTGGGGAAAGGATAAAAGAACTATATATAAATAAACAAGCTGGAGAACTAAATACGGGGTTAGGAGATGCCAATGGTGGTATAAAGGACATTAATGATGGGTTAACTGCTGCGAAAGATAAAATGGGTAGTAAAGACTCAAATAGTCTTGCAAACGTTCAAAAGTTAATTGATGGAACAAACGAAGCGAAAAACGGTGTAACGGCATTAGGAACAGCTTTACATCAACTATCAAGTGGTATAAATGACGGAGCACAAGGTGCGCAACAAATTGAGGGTGGATTAACTTCAGTAAATGAAAATATAAATGTTTTATCTAATGCAACTTCACAACTTCATGCTGGTTATGCACAGTTAGAAAAAGGTTTAAGCTCTTACGATCAATACTTTGGAAGTATTTCTCAAGCAATTGATGGTGCGAAAAAAGGTTATGAACAAATTGAAGTGTTAATGACCAATTTTATTCAAACGAAACCAGAATTAGCAAATGATCCGAACATACTACAAACGATAGGAATTGCTAAAGAGGCTCAGAAGCAATTAGGTGTGCTTTCAAATGAATTAAATCAATTCGCAACGCATCATAAAGCGGCGATGGGCTCATTTAAAGAAGCGAATCAATCGTTATTGAAAGTGGATAACGGTTTAAAAGAAATGAACAATGGAGTTACTAAATTACAAAAAGGAGCAGCTGATCTTAAAAATGGATTAGATGAAGGTGCTTCAGGTTCTAAACAAATTGCGAACAAGTCATCTGAGTTACAAACCGGATTAACAAAAATAAATGATGGGCAAGGCCAGTTATTAACCGGGCTGAAAGACTTGCAAGAACAGATGGGGCAATTACAATCAGGATTATCTAAAAGTACAGAAGGGCTCGAAAAGGTAAGTAACGGACTAGGGGATGCTCAGAAATATTTAGGAGAATTGAATGAATCAAAAAGCTCTGAGAAATTTTATATTCCAAAAGAAGTTTTAGAGGGAGAAGATTTCCAAAAAGCATTGAATACGTACATGTCACATGATAGAAAGACTGCTAAAATGACAATCATTTTAGACGTAAATCCGTATTCAAAAGAAGCGATGCCAATCATTGAAGAAATTAATAAAACGATAGACGGTACATTAAATGGTACAGAATTAAAATCAACAAAAAAAGCGATCGGCGGTACAACAGCAAGAAACGTTGATTTAAAAGAAGTAACGGGCCAAGATTTCTTACGTACAGCTACAATTATGTTAATTGGAATTGCGGTTGTATTACTCGTTATTACACGGTCATTTTTAAATACAATCTTCATTATTGGATCTTTAATATTAGCTTATTTTGCATCACTTGGTATAAGTGAACAAATTAGTACACACATACTAAACGTAGAGTCATTGAGCTGGAATGTACCATTCTTTAGTTTTATAATGATAGTCGCTTTAGGTGTGGATTATAGCATTTTCGTAATGATGAGATACAATGAGCTAGAGGGGGACCCAGCAACGAAAATTGTAAATGCATCTCGTCACATAGGAGGAGTCGTATTATCAGCGGCACTTATTTTAGGTGGTACATTTGCTGCATTAATCCCTTCAGGTGTATTGACGCTTATACAAGTAGCATCTGTTGTTGGTGTTGCACTGTTATTATTAGCTATTATTGTGATGCCAATATTGATACCTGCGTTAATAGGGTTAACGAATAAAATGAAGAATTATACGAAAAAATTAAGTGAAAGAAAGTAAAGGAATCCCCTTTTAAAAGGGGATTCTTCTTATTTAATAAATTTGTCCATCACATCTTTATATTTTGCGAATTTTTCATCTTTCATATCTCTGTTCATTATGAAATATGCTTCTATATAATATTATTTCGTTAAAAACGTACATTTTATTCAAGATAGAAAAGGGATGAATAGTAATCAACCGTTGCTATTCATCCAGCTTCTACTATATAATAGCTATAGTCTACAATAATTGAGTCGTAATATGCGATTTTTTAAGACAATCGGTGAGAAAACGCTGAAATAAGCGGTATTAGTAGGAGGACACAAATGATTACAGTAAGTAACGTTAGTTTGCGTTTCGCGGATCGCAAATTATTTGAAGATGTTAACATAAAATTCACGCCAGGTAACTGCTACGGTTTAATCGGAGCAAACGGTGCTGGTAAATCAACATTTCTAAAGATTTTATCTGGAGAAATTGAACCATCAACAGGTGATATACATATTACGCCAGGTGAGCGTCTAGCAGTATTAAAACAGAACCACTTCGAATATGAAGAGTTCCCAGTATTAGAAACAGTAATTATGGGTCACACGCAACTTTACAAAGTAATGCAAGAGAAAAATGCTATTTACATGAAAGAAGACTTTAGTGATGAAGATGGAATGCGTGCTGCAGAACTTGAAGGTGAGTTCGCTGAGCTTAACGGTTGGGAAGCTGAGTCAGAAGCTGCAATCCTTCTAAAAGGTCTTGGTATTGGTGAAGATCTTCATGACAAAAAATTATCAGAATTGACTGGTGCAGAGAAAGTAAAAGTATTACTTGCTCAAGCATTATTCGGTAAACCTGATATTCTATTACTAGATGAGCCTACCAACCACTTGGACTTAAAAGCGATTCAATGGTTAGAAAACTTCTTAATGAACTTTGAAAATACAGTAATCGTTGTATCCCATGACCGTCACTTCTTAAATAAAGTATGTACGCACATGGCTGATCTTGATTTCGGTAAAATTCAACTTTATGTTGGTAACTATGACTTCTGGTATGAGTCAAGCCAATTAGCTTTAAAATTAACACAAGATGCTAATAAGAAAAAAGAAGAGAAAGTAAAAGAGTTACAAAACTTCATTGCACGCTTTAGCTCAAACGCATCTAAAGCGAAACAAGCAACTTCTCGTAAAAAATTATTAGATAAAATTACATTAGATGATATTAGACCATCATCACGTCGTTACCCATTCGTTGGCTTCACACCTGAGCGTGAAATAGGAAATGACTTATTAACTGTTGAAGGCCTTTCTAAAACAATTGATGGAGAAAAAGTGTTAGATAATGTGTACTTCACTTTAAATAAAGGTGATAAAGTTGCATTTATCGGTCGTAACGATATCGCGATGACAACATTATTTAAAATCCTTATGGGTGAAATGGAGCCAGATAGCGGTTCATTCAAATGGGGTGTTACAACATCTCAATCTTACTTCCCAAGAGATAACTCTAAGTACTTTGAGAACAGTGACTATAATTTAGTTGATTGGTTACGCCAATTCTCTCCACAAGATGAGTCAGAAAGCTTCTTACGTGGTTTCTTAGGCCGTATGTTATTCTCAGGTGAAGAAGTTAAGAAGAACGTTTCTGTATTATCTGGAGGCGAAAAAGTTCGTTGTATGTTATCTAAAATGATGTTAAGTGGTGCGAACGTAATCACACTTGACGATCCAACGAACCACTTAGACCTTGAGTCTATCACTGCATTAAACAACGGTTTAATTGCTTTCAAAGGTACAATGTTATTCACATCTCATGACCATCAGTTCGTACAAACAATTGCAAACCGCATTATCGAAGTAACACCAAACGGTGTAATCGATAAAGAGGCAACTTACGATGAGTACTTAGAAAATGAAGAGCTTCAAAAACAAGTAGATGCAATGTACAAAGGTCAATAATATATCATGAAAAAACTCGCTCTTTTTAGAGCGAGTTTTTTTGTCGAGAAAACATAACACCACTGGTGGGGCAAATGAATAATTATTCAAATATAATATTAATGAACATGAGGATTTTTCATGTACGGAAGAGATGTAATGACTTTAAGATTTAGTTGAAGTAGGGAAATGTAAGATGAGCGATATAATTAAATAACATTATTTTGTCATGTGAAATATGTACCAAAATTGGAGATAGAATAGTTTGCGAATGAGTTTATAAAGGTATATAGTATGGGATGTCATAATTAGTGGATGAATCTTGGGAGAAACAGGAAATGTTACAAATTTATTTTGTTAAATAGAAACCAAGGTCAAAATGTTTAAAAAGAAATAGTTGAATAAATACTAGCTTCAAATTATAATTACTAATATTCTTCATATAGTTAAATAAAGATAATCTATTTGAAGAAGAAAATTTGAATAGAGAGACAGACTTATAAAAAATAAGCCTTGGATGATTAAAAGAGGTGGAGAAATGAAACAGTTCTTATTAAAGAGCAAAAGTGTGTTAAGCAATCATTTTGGATTCTTTCTGTTTGCCGTTATTTTATTTTGGCTCAAAACATATGCCGCGTATGTAACGGAATTTAATTTAGGAATTTCAAACACAATCCAAAAATTCTTGCTGTTTTTCAACCCGCTTAGTTCAGCAGTTCTATTTTTAGGACTTGCATTATTTGCAAAAGGGAAACGATCTTATATTTGGTTAATCGTTATCAACTTGTTATTGTCGATTCTTTTATACGCAAACGTAGTATACTATCGCTTTTTCAGTGACTTTATTACGTTCCCGACATTAACACAAACGAATAACTTTGGAGATTTAGGTGGTAGTATTCTTGCGTTGCTACATCTTTATGATCCACTATACTTTTTAGACACGATTATATTAATTGTGTTAGTCGCAACAAAATTTGCAAATCCAAAACCAATTCGTGTTGCGAAGCATAAATTATCTCTAGTATTTGTAGCAGGTATTTTATTATTCAGTGTTAACTTAGGTCTTGCAGAGTCTGACCGTCCTGAATTATTAACAAGAACGTTTGACCGTAATTATATTGTGAAATATTTAGGGGCATACAACTACACAATTTATGATGGAATTCAAAGTGCGAAAGCATCGACAGAACGAGCATTAGCTGATGGCGATAATATGACAGAAGTACGAAATTATTTAACATCAACTTATGCAAGTCCAAATCCTGAGTATTTCGGTAAAGGAAAGGGAATGAACGTAATTTATATTCATTTAGAGTCATTCCAAAACTTCTTAATTGATTACAAATTAAATGGTCAAGAAGTTACACCGTTCTTAAACTCATTTACAAAAGATGCGAATACACTATACTTTGATAACTTCTTCCATCAAACAGGACAAGGGAAAACATCTGATGCGGAGTTTATGTTAGAGAATTCAATGTTTGGTTTACCGCAAGGTTCTGTCTTTACAACGAAATCTCATAATACGTATCAATCAGCACCAGCTATTTTAGGACAACAAGGATACACATCAGCAGTATTCCACGGTAACTACAAAACATTCTGGAACCGTGACGATATTTATAAATCATTTGGTTTTAATAAATTCTTTGATGCGTCATACTACGATATGAATGAAAAAGACGTAGTAAACTACGGATTAAAAGATAAACCGTTCTTTAATGAATCTATTCCGTTATTACAAACGTTGAAACAACCTTTCTATACGAAGTTTATTACGTTATCGAACCATTTCCCTTATCCAATCGATAAGGCAGAAGCAACGATTGAACCAGCAACAACAGGTGATTCATCAGTAGATACGTACTTCCAAACAGCACGCTATTTAGATGAATCTGTAAAAGGCTTCATCGATTACTTGAAACAATCTGGTTTATATGATAACTCAATTATCGTTATGTACGGAGACCATTACGGTATTTCAGATAATCATAACGCAGCAATGTCAAAAGTAATGGGTAAAGAAATGAACTCATTTGAAAATGCACAGTTACAACGTGTACCTTTAATCGTTCGTGTACCAGGAGTGAAAGGTGGCGTACAACATCAATATGGCGGTGAAATTGACGTTCTTCCTACGTTATTACACTTACTAGGTACAGATACGAAAAACTATGTTCAATTCGGTTCAGATTTATTATCACCAGAGCATAAACAAGTCGTTGCGTTCCGTAACGGTAACTACGTAAGCCCAACTGTTACTGCACTAAACGGCAAATACTATGATACAACAACTGGAAAACCTGTAGAATTTACAGATGAAATAAAGAAAAATGAACAAATGGTTCAAAACTCACTAAAATACTCTGACCAAGTCGTAAATGGTGACTTATTACGATTCTACACACCGGAAGGATTCACTCCAGTAGATCGTTCGAAGTATAACTATAACAATCGTGATAAAAACAAAACGAAGGTAAAAACGACTCCGGAAGGGGAAGCTAAATAATAAAAGGCGCTATTCATATGAATAGCGCTTTTTATTTGTAAATATACCATCATTATTAGACAGAACTAGCTGTTGCTTTTTGTTTTGCTTTTCCGAAGAAAACTACACCGACGATGATAATAATGATAAATGCCCATTTAATGAAAGGGTTACTTTCGAAAAATCCAGCAAACCATTTCTCATCTACAATCATTTTTGCAGCAGTATAAGCTAAAACCGCTGCTCCAATCGTAATGATGACAGGAAAACGATCCACCCATTTTAAAATCAATGTACTGCCCCATACGACTACAGGAATAGAAACTAATAGACCAATGATTACTAAAGAAAAGTTACCATGGGCAGCTCCTGCAACAGCGAGTACATTATCAATGCCCATTAACGCATCAGCGATAATAATGGTTTTAATAGCAGACCAAAATCCTTCTTCGGCTTTAATATCATGATTTTTACCCTCAGCAATCAACTTGTAAGCGATCCATATAAGAAGTATACCGCCAATTAGGAGTAAACCAGGTATTTTTAATAACCAAACGACAACTAAGGTAGCGAGGGCTCTAATAGCGATTGCCCCGACAGTACCCCATATAATAACTTTTTTTTGTTGGTCTTTCGGTAATCTTCTTGCTGCTAATCCAATTACGATGGCATTATCTCCGGCTAACACTAAATCGATTACAATGATGGCAAGCAAGGCAGACAAATATTCAGATGAGAGAAACTCCATATACATATCACTCCTTATGGTTAATATGTGCTAAAGTGTTGATAATATAAAAAGGGTTGAAATTTTATATTCAATCCATAATTTCTTACTATATTTTGATAAATCTGTTTTAATTTCGTATAAGTCGCTTTTGCAATCTTTTTTGTTTTTCGATTCTTTTTCTTAATTTTCGATTCATCTTTTTAATACGGTTTTCTTTTCTACTATCCCAGTTATCACTTCTGATTTCATTAATAGATGTATCTTCCTTAGCGCGAAAACGCCTTACTTTTTTTACGAAGGAAAGGGGAATGTTGCCGATAACACCTTGTTTTTCTAACGAATCCTCTTTATCTAGACACCAATCAGGATGAGATAATAAATAATCGAAATCAAATATTATCTCGTATTTTTTATCCATATATGTATACCATTCATCTAAAGTACACTTATTTTTGTATGTAAATATATTGATCCATCAGTCATAGCACAGCACCAATAGTCAAAATAGCTCCATAGTACCCATTCTTTCGGTACATCTAGTGTTAAAATTACCATTTTTGAATTTGTTCTACCCCAAGCTTTATGATTTCGATTTGGGTAATTATTTGCTTCCCAGACCCAAATAGGATAGTTACCTTCGTAATGAGGCAATCTTGTTTTAGCAACGCGCACCATCCAGTCATATGAATATAAATCGTCTGGATCGATGAATTCTTTATTACCTTCTAAATAACCAAGTTTCTTAAATTGTTTCCAAGCTTCTTCAGTTTGTACTGTATATACGATCATATGGCACCTACTTATTTAAACTAAATTTTAGTATAACATGTGATTTTGAATTTTTATTGATATTAGAGAAGGGGGAATTTGAGTCGAATATACGAAGAGTAATTCCCAAAACGACAAAAAGACTTGATTCCCAGCTAAAGGGAATCAAGTCTTTTCATTACATACGATTATCATGCCAGAAGTTTAATGGGAAATGTTCGTTCTCATTATATGCTTCTAATTCATATCCTTTTTCTTTCAGTCCTTTAATAATTCCAGGTACTGCTTTTACTGATTGTGGATGAATATCATGCATAAGGATAACTTCTGTTGGATTTGTAGCACCATGTAACACGTTCTCTACAATTTTAGCGGATGCAGCATCAACTTGCATTTTGTTGTATTTCCAGTCTAAAGAATCAATTGTCCAATCCCAAACTTTTAAGCCATTTTCTACAACTTTGTTGCGAAGAGCTTCGTTTAATCCTGGCATAGAGCCGTAAGATGGACGAGTTAATACTGGTGATTTACCTAAAACACCAGCGATTAAGCCTTGGTCTTCCTTCATTTCATCTACGTAATGACCTTCTGTGTAAAGTTTCTTGTAGTTATGAGTCATACTGTGCATCCCAACGTAGTGGCCTTCAGCATCTTCGCGTTTTACAAGATCAGGGAAAGCTTTTACGTTTGAACCAATTAGGAAGAATGTTGCTTTTGCATTTTCTTTCTTTAACATATCTAAAAGCTCAGCTGTGTATTTTCCAGGACCATCATCAAATGTTAAATAAGCGACTTTTCTAACTTGCCCGTTATAATGTTTAGGAGCTTCTTTCGGAGCAAGAGATGTTTGAATCTCACTTACAAGTTGAACAGATTTTGCTTCATCCTCTGTACTAGCTAGAGCAGTATGTACTGATCCCAAAGCCGCTTCGTATGTGAATAATACCCCCGCACAAACTAACATAGCCCTTTTTACTAAAGTTGTCATTCGAATTCCATTGTGCATAATTTTCCTTCTCTCTATAAAAGTTCTACTCTACTATATTAGCAATTATAGGTAGGGAAATGCAAAAAAACTTTTTTACAAGTGTAAAAAAGTTTACTCAAAAGTATGCAAGATTTTATATCAATTGCAGTTTTGAAAAATAGGATGAATTTAAACTTTATTATTTAAACTTTCAATCATCAAATTTAAATCTTCTAATAAGGATGCATGCGCTTTTTTAGGAGAACCTGTATCAAAGGGAGGCTGAGGGTCGTATTCTAACATGAGTTGAACTGCTTTGCTTTTTTCATCTCCAAATTCCCAAGCTATTAACTGAAGGGCCATATCAATACCTGCAGATACACCAGCAGCTGTTATAATTTTTTCATGGCGCACGAATCTCTCTTCAGTTGGAATAGCTCCGAGAGAACGAAGTAAGTTAAAACAGCTCCAATGACTAGTAGCTTTAACACCATTTAGTAGACCAGTAGCACCTAAGATTAAGGAGCCCGTACATACAGTTGTAGTCCACTTTGTCGTTTTATGTGTTTGGAGAATCCAATTAAGAGTTTCTTCATCCTTCATAAGTTGTGTAAAGTTAGGCGGACGACATCCAGGAATAACAAAAATATCTGCTGAAGTAATTTCATTAAAATTGTAATCAGCATGTAAATAGCCCATTTTCGAATCTAATTTTATTAATCCCTTCGTTTTAGCAACAAATTTTATGTTGTTGTTGCTTTCTGCAGCAAATACTTCGTATGGACCAATAGCATCTAATGCAGTAATTCCATCATAGAGCATAATAACGATTTCCATTAAAACCTCTCCTTTATTTGTTACGAATTGAATCTAGTAACGATAAGGAAGATAAAATTATTGAATATTCTTTTATCGTTACTTTAAATATACTATACCCCTAATGTGTATCGCTTAGTGCAACTGTGTCAAAGGTGTGACGAAATCTATGAATAGGTTCATTTATTTTGAAAAGGTGTATTCACTTACTTAATGGGTAAAAGTTTAATTTACTTGGAATTTCTATTAAAAACGATATGCAACTTTCACAGAAAGAAGAAATGAAAAATATAGTACTTAGGCTAAAGTCTTAAAACGAAAGGAGACTAATCATACTTTCGTATCATTTCATTTTCGTTCCAATTATTGATTCGAATATTTTTGTTTTTTATTAAAATATTGGTAAAGAAACAATTACATGAAAAAAGGAGTGGGAATATGGATAATTATATTTGCACTACATGTGGAGTACAGTATCCCGAAAATGAAGAAGCACCTTCTCGCTGTAAAATTTGTAATGAGGAAAGACAATATGTTAATCCAATTGGGCAGTCATGGACAACATTAGAAACGATGCAAAATAGCAATTTATACAAAAACGAAATAATAAAAGAAGAAAGCGGTTTGTATAGCATTACTACTAAACCTAAATTTGCGATTGGACAAACAGCATTTTTAATACAAAGTAAAACTCTAAATGTTATGTGGGATTGCATTAGTTATTTAGATGATAAAACGATACAACGTATATATGATTTAGGTGGTATTCAAGCAATAGCACTTTCTCATCCACATTATTACTCTACACAAGTTAAATGGGCGGAAACATTCAATGTACCTATTTATATTCATGAAGATGATAAAGAGTGGGTGGTTCGTCCGAGTAAGCAAATTAAATTTTGGTCTGGGGAGCATCTGATATTATCGGAAGAACTTACATTGCATCGCTTAGGAGGCCATTTTAAGGGGGGAACTGTTATACATTGGAAAGACGGTAATGAAGGGAAAGGCATTTTGTTATCAGGTGATATTATACAAGTAGTTTCGGATCGAAAATGGGTAAGTTTTATGTATAGTTATCCCAATCTCATTCCATTACCAGCGAATAAAGTTAGAGATATGGCAGAGAAGGTAAAAGATATCCAATTTAGTCGACTATATAATGCATTTCATGGTGTGGTGGAAGATGCGAATAAAGCTGTACAAAGATCTGCTGATCGGTATATAAAGGCCCTGCAAGGAGAACTATTTCATACGTAATAGCTTGTAATTCATCTCTACATTTATATAACTAATTTTATATGAATTTTATACTAAAGTCCTATTGTTTATTAACTAATAGGTCTTTCAACTTAGGAAGTTCACACTAATGAGGGATGTTAAAGGGAATATATGTAACCTATACTAATTACTATAAAGCTTTGGAAAATGAAAAGGAGGAGATTTGCATGAAGAATTGGGTTCAATTTAGAATTGCAAGACCAACAGATAAATTTGAAGAAGTGATAAGTTTTTATGAAACAGGATTAGGTTTAAAACGTATAGGGGAATTTCACAATCATGAAGGATATGATGGGGTTATGTTTGGCTTACCAGATGAAGAGTATCATTTGGAGTTTACTACACATGTTAATGGAAGTCCATGTCCGGCACCGACAAAAGATAATTTACTAGTTTTTTATATGCCTAATAAAGATGAAATTGAAAAGATAGTGAATCGATTAAGTAATATGGGCTATCATGAGGTGGAACCAGAAAACCCGTATTGGATAGAGAAAGGAACCACAATAGAGGATCCAGATGGTTGGAGAATTGTGCTTATGAATGCATCTGAATAAAGAAACTATTTTCATATGAAATAGAGTGTATCAAAATGATTTAGACATAAATCCCTACAGTGTTTGTAGGGATTTTTATATAAGAAGATCTTATTGAGAGAGTTATTAAAATGTAGAAAGTATTTTGGCTAAGAACAAATGTAATAAACATAATTTATGAAGGAGGTATAAAAGTATGATAGTAAACCATTTTGAAGAGTTTTCTAAACATGTTGGAAATACACCTCTCATGAAATTAAAATGCGAAGAAACGAAGGATCTTTCTATCTATGCTAAATGTGAATGGCATAACCCTACAGGGTCAATTAAGGATAGGGCGGCACTTGGAATGATTAATAAATATTTACAAGAAGCGGACAAAAAACAAAATATTTTAGAGTATAGTGGTGGAAGCTTAGCGAGGTCAATTGGGTGTATTTGTAATTATTTAGGGATTCAATGCACGTTAGTTTTAAGTTCTGGAACCGGTAAATCTCTATTAAATGAACTTGATCGTTATGGTGCTAACGTAATCTTAGTTGATAAATGTAAAGGGTTCTACGCAGTAATTGAGAAAACAATAGAGATTAGCAAACAAAAGCCAGAATTATACTTTTTATTCCAACATTATAATAATGCAAATCTAGTAAGTCATATAGAAGGTACAGGGCGAGAAATTATTGCACAAATGAATGGAAAACCAATACATGCATGGGTAGCATCTGCTGGTACTGGTGGAACTCTAATGGGAGTCTATACAGCAATAAAGAATTATACAAAAAATGTTGAACTACATTTAGTAATGCCTGCTGAATTGCCTTATGGTTCGGAACAACCACCTAATGATTTAAAGAAATATGCTGGATCAGGTGGGTTCGGCTTAGGAAGGAAACAACATTTCATAGAACAGGAAGAAAATTTGATAGAAAAACAATGGACTTATTCATATGAAGATACCCTGTATGAAATGGCACGTTTTTACAAAGATACTGGTATAAAAATAGGAACTTCTGCGGCAGCGAATTTATTAGCAGCTAAACAAATTGGGAAAGAAAAAGGTGCGAATTTTAATGTAGTTACAGTTTTTCCGGACGCAGGGTCAATAGAAGAGTGGTCAGATGTAAAAAATTTAGTTGAAAAAATAGGTGATTGAGAGGACCATTAAAAGTTCTTTCGTAGTTTATATCTTATTCTACGCAAAATTGATACCATCAAAAAACTGTATGTTTAACATGTACAGTTTTTTAATGGTATAGCTGTGCAATGTTTAGAAATTTCACATACCGTATTTTAAAAATAAATATAGGAAAAATAAAAAGTAATGTAGAATATATCGTACATACATATATACAGTCAACATAAAAGATAAAGAGGTGGGTATATGTTACTTGAGGAAGTAATGCAGCAACTAGAGGAATATGGAACAGAACAAAATCGAAAAACGTATAAAAACCACGGAGCGAAAGAGCCATTATTCGGAGTTAGTTTTGCGAATCTAAAATTGTTAAAAAAGAAAATAAAAAAAGATCACGATTTAGCAGTTGAATTGTGGGAAACAAAAAATATGGACGCGATGACATTAGCAACTTATATTTTAGACCCGAAGAATATAACAGCAGAACAGCTTAATAGTTGGGTTCAGGATGTTGATTATTACTGTTTAATGGATGTTTTTATGACATCTATATGTACTTCGCCAATTGCAATAGAAAGAATGAAAGAGTGGACAAAGTCTAATGATGAATGGATTGGAAGAGCTGGCTGGTCTTTATTAGCAAATATATCGATTAAAAATAAAGCGTTACATGATGATTTCTTCTCTCCATACTTAGAAGAGATTAAAGAAAATATACATAATGAAAAAAATAGAAAAAAAGAAGCGATGAATAGTGCTTTAATCGCAATAGGAATTCGTAATGAAGACTTAGAGCGACAAGCGATTGAAATTGCACGTGAAATTGGAAAAGTAGAGGTTGATCACGGTACAACATCATGTAAAACACCAGATGCAGAAAGCTATATAAAAAAAGCGAGAGAAAGAGCTGAAAAAAAGAAAATGAAATAAGAAAAGAGGAACGGCTATGAAACCAATTGAAGCAGCACAAAGCATAATTACATCACAATTTCCGAATTGTGATGTAGCTTTACTCGGTGGAAGCGTTGCACGAGGAGAAGCGACAAAAACATCTGATCTTGATATTGTAATAGTTGACCAAAGTTTAACTTCTTGTTATAGAGAATCTTTCTATAGTAATGGATGGCCTGTTGAGGTGTTTGTTCATAATTTTACAACATATAAAGCCTTTTTCAAAATGGATTGTGATCGAGGGAGACCGTCGTTACCACAATTAGTTTCAGAAGGGGTTGCATTAAAAGGGGAAAAGGAAATTGTTGAGAAATTAAAAAAAGAAGCGAATGATTTACTACATAAAGGACCAGCTAAATGGACCGAAGATACGATTAAGCAGAAGCGATATTTTATTACGGATATTTTAGATGACTTTATTGGTGCAACAAAAAGAGAAGAAGAATTGTTTATCGCTAATTTATTAGCGGATTTAGTACATGAATATGTATTAAGAGTAAATGGTAGGTGGCTTGGGAGTTCAAAATGGTTTATTAGAGTGCTAAGAAGATATGATGGGCAATATGCAAACAAATTTGTAGCGGCTTTTGATCATTTTTATAAAACGGGAGAGAAAAATGAATTAATTCATTTTATAGAAATGACGTTAGAACAGTATGGTGGAAGAGTGTTCGAAGGATTTTCTATTGGTAAATAAAAAGGGGAGAGAAAAATGAATGTACCATATGTTCAATTAAGAGAAATGACATTAGATGATGTAGAAGATCGCTATCAATGGTCGTTAGATAGAGATGTAACAAAGCATTTAGTCGTACCAGACCAATATCCTCCGTTCACTCGTGGAGATACGAGAATCTGGATTGAAGCTTGTATAAGCCGAAAAAATGGTTATGAACAAAGGGCGATCGTTACTGAGAAAGGTATACATATTGGATGGGTAGATCTTAAAAATTTTGATAAAACAAATAAAAATGCAGAACTAGGAATTGCGATTGGAAATAAAGACTATTGGGGGAAAGGATTTGGAATGGCAGCTCTAAACAGCATGTTACAAATAGGTTTTTCCCAGTTTGAATTGGAGAAAATTTGGTTACGTGTAGATGAAGATAATACACAAGCTAAAAAGAGCTATGAAAATGCCGGATTTGTATGCGAAGGGTTAATGAGAAATGATCGATTGAGACAGGGAAAGTTCATTCATCGCTATCGTTACAGTATATTAAAAGAAGAGTATGAATCAAAAAATAATAACCTATAAAAATATTATGTCAATTAAAAAGGGGAAGATAAAATGATTCGATTACTTACAAAAGCGGATGCAAAACAATATTGGGAGTTACGTTTACAAGCACTACAAGTAAATCCAGAAGCATTTGTAACGACTTATGAAGAAGCAGTACGTCAAGAAAACCCTCTTGAACGCGTTGCTAGTAATCTTTCATCCAACAGTAGTTTTACATTTGGTGCTTTTAATAATGAAAATCGTTTAGTTGGGGTTGTTACTTTATTAACAGAAGAAAAGGACGCATATAAGCATAAAGGGCATATCGTTGCAATGTATGTAGATACTGAAAATCGAAGAAGTGGTCTTGCACGTGATTTAATACGTAAAGCAATTGAAAGGGCAAAAGAGATGAAGCTAGAGCAATTGAACTTAGGGGTTGTGTCAACGAACGAACCAGCCAAACGATTATATGAATCAATGGGATTTAAAACGTACGGAATTGAAAAAAGGGCTATAAAAATGAATGGTGTGTATAGTGATGATGAACATATGGTGTTGTTCTTTTAAGAGATGAAGTTTTGTATGAAAAAGGGGAAAATGCGACTATAAGATGGGGAGTTTGGCATATAGCAGATCATAATCGGTATCATCAAGCACATATAAGTCGATTGAGGAAATTATATAGAGAATATAAACTACATATTCTTTAATTTTTGAATGAACAAACGCCCCTAAATAATAATTAAAGGAGGCGTTTATTTTTATTTGTTTGCTTTTCTTCCCAAGCTATCATTAAATTTTTATGATAATCTTTTGGTTTTTCAATAGAAAACCAGTAAATTGAATGTGCAATAGTTGGTAGCCATCTTTTATGGCGGATTCGTATATTTTCATGGTGAGTATAGTGGGTCGAGATTAAGGTAGATTTTGACCCTTGAAAATTTTGGTATGTAATATCCTTGATTTCATACCAATACACTTTATTCCCATGCAAATCTACTACAATTCTTTCATCATCCCAATAGGAACCTATATCGTTTGCACGTGTTTTCCATAAGGTTAGGGCATACTTTAGTAGCCATAAGGAGAAAAATATTGAAATAATTCCTAGTAAATCAAATTCTTCCATTAAAGATAAAACACTTATTAGAAGGAAAACAACTCCGAAAGAAAGTACAAATAAAATAGATTGTATAGAGGCTCTGTATATTTTCAGTGTTATCACATCCATAGAAGTAACTTATTTTTAAAATTATTTCTGTTTAATGTTTTTATATTAAGTATAATAAATGAATGTATTATTATCCTTTTCATTGCAAGTGAATGGAAAGTGAAATGTAAGTTTGTATGTAGATTTTTCATCGCGTATACTAAAATATATGTTATAGAGATTAAAAATTAAATACAAGGGGTTTTACAATGAAAGCAATTGTTATAGGGATACTGGCATCATTTTTCTTTGCCTTTACCTTTGTTTTAAACCGGGCAATGGACTTAGAAGGTGGAAGCTGGATTTGGAGTGCATCATTACGGTATTATTTTATGTTTCCAATGCTATTACTTATTGTTATGTATAGAGGGAACTTAAAGCAACTCTTTCAATATATGAAAAACAATCCGAAAGAATGGTTAGTATGGAGTGTCGTTGGATTTGGTCTCTTTTATGCACCGCTTAGTTTTGCTGGAGCGTTCGGACCAGGTTGGCTCGTTGCATCAACATGGCAAATTACAATCGTTGCAGGGATTTTGTTAACACCATTTTTTGCGGTGGATCCACTACATAAAAAACTTCCGATGAAGGAATTAGTTATGTCGGGCATTATTTTATTCGGTGTTGTTCTCATGCAAGTAGAACATGCTTCTTCATTAGGTATTCGTGAAACCGTTTTATGTGTAGTTCCTGTACTTATTGCAGCATTTGCGTATCCTCTTGGAAATCGAAAAATGATGCAAGTTTGTAAAGGGGAATTAGATGTATTTCAGCGAGTACTCGGTATGACATTAGCAAGTTTACCATTTTGGTTTTTATTATCTGGTTACGAAGTATCAACTGGCGGATTACCGTCAAGTAACCAAGTTTTTCAATGTTTTATTGTAGCAGTTAGTTCTGGGTTAATCGCGACAATATTATTTTTCTTTGCAACAGATCTTGTAAAAGATGATCCACAAAAACTAGCAACAGTGGAAGCGACGCAGTCTGGTGAAGTTTTATTTGCGCTAGTAGGAGAGCTGATATGGTTATCTGCACCAATTCCGTCATCTTTATCTTGGGTTGGTATGAGTCTCGTTATTATTGGAATGATACTTCATAGTTATGTGGCTGTCGTTGTAAAAAAAGAAGAAAAAATAACGGCGTAATGAGATTAGCTCTTTTTATTAAGAGTTAGTCTTTTTTCATAGAAAGGGATGAAAATATGAATTTACAGCGTGTTGAACAAATTGAAAAAGATTCAATATTAAATGTGCTACAATATGCGGTCGGTCCAAATGAAATAAGCTTAAAGGAGGCAGTAATATTTTATCAAAGTAATAAAGGGACTTTGTACAAATATGAAGAAAAAGCTTGTATAGGTATTGAAGTAATCGGAGCAACTAAAGCACGAGTATGTCATATAGCAGTGGCTTCAGATTATCGTCAAAAAGGAATTGCACTGCAAATGATTAAAGAAGTGGTAAGGATATATCAATTGACTTATATAGAAGCAGAGACAGACGATGGGGCGGTAGAATTTTATAAAAGAATTGGTTTTCAAGTTAAAAGTTTAGGAGAAAAATATATGGGAATCGAAAGATTTCATTGTTATTTGGAAAAATAGTATAAAAATATGTATATGGAGTATAGCTTGAAAAAATAAGATTTACATTTTTCTTCATTTAATAAAACTCTCGTTTATCATTCTCTACGATTTTAATAGAGTTTTGAGGCTTCAGTACACCCATATACATATTTTTGTAGTAATGAATATGATTAAGTTAAAAATTAAGAAAAATATGATAATATATTTATATAAAAGTTTAAATTTACGTGGCTAGTGAGGGAACCAATATGAAAATGAATGAAATAGTAGCAAGCACACAATTTCCAAATACAATCGAAACAATAACAAAAGATTTAAAAGCATTAGGAATCGAAAAAGGAATGACAATTATCGTTCATTCATCACTAAGTTCTATCGGATGGATATCTGGTGGTGCGGTTGCCGTAGTAGAAGCATTAATGAAAGTTGTTACGGAAGAAGGAACGATAATAATGCCAACGCAATCTTCGGATTTGTCCGATCCGAAACACTGGTCAAGACCACCTGTACCGGAAGACTGGTGGCAAATTATCCGAGATAACGTCCCTGCATTTGATTCACGTATAACCCCAACAAGGGGAATGGGTGAAATAGTTGAATGTTTTCGTACATATCCGAATGTAGTACGTAGTAATCATCCGCTAGGAAGTTTTGCTGCATGGGGAAAACATGCAGTAGAAATAACAATGAACCATTCATTATCAATGAGCTTTGGAGAAGAATCTCCATTAAGAAAAATATACGATTTAGACGGGTACGTATTATTAATTGGTGTTGGATATGATTCAAATACGTCTGTTCATTTATCCGAGGTGCGTACTGGTGCATGTGAGTTAATACAAGTAGGAGCACCTATTATAGAAAACGGTGAAAGAGTGTGGAAAGAGTTTGTTGAAATGGATTACGAATCTGAGAAGTTTGTAGAAATTGGTGTTGAGTTTGAGCGAAAAGGAACTGTAAAAAATGGGAAGATAGGGAATGCAACGTGTCGTCTAATGAAACAGCGTGATATAGTTGACTTTGGAACAGAATGGTTTCGTAAGAAAAATTAGTAAGGGATGGTTACAATGAAAGGGAAAAAAGTATTAATTACGAGCGGTGGTTGTCTAGAAAAATGGGATCAAGTACGCGGGCATACGAATATGGCTAAAGGTACAATCGGAAGGATAATCGCAGAAGAACTTCTAGCTAAAGGGGCACATGTTATATATTTACACGGTTATTTTGCGGAGAAACCAAGCGATGTACATAGAGGGTTAGAATTACATCCATTTGAAGGGATTGTTGATTTACAAGATAAAATGAAAAGTATCATCACACATGAAAAGGTTGATGCGGTTATTATGGCAGCGGCTGGATCAGATTGGATTGTGGAGAAGATCTGTGATCAAGATGGTAATGTTCTTAATATGAACGGAAAAATTTCAAGTGATATAGCACCGATTATTCACTTTCAAAAGGCTCCAAAAGTATTAAAACAAATAAAAGAATGGGACCCAGAAACAGTACTTATTGGTTTTAAACTTGAAAGTGATTTAAATGAAGAAGAACTGTTTGAAAGAGCGAAAAATAGAATGAAAGAAGCAAGGGCGAATGTAATGATTGCGAATTCACCACATTCTTTATATTCGCGCGGAGCTGTGCATTATGTAATTGGACAAGATGGTAAAGGGAAGTTGTGTAATGGGAAAGATGAAACAGCGAAAGAAATTGTCAAAAGCTTAGAGGTATTATGTAATCGTGTCACTGCTTTTTAAAATTAAGTTTTTAGATAAGAATGAATCCGCATAGTAATAAGTAAGCGAAACTTTAATTGGTGGGAATTTTACTTTTACACGAATGTGAAGCGTATATCAATCAAGAGCTATACACAGAATAATTGGTGAGGAGTGGATTCTATGGAACATTTATTAAAGCAAGCTATTAAACTTAGAAACGAAAAGAAATATGCGCAGTCTAAAGAGATGCTTATAGGATTAACAAACTTTACAAAGGATGCAGAAGTACTGTATCAGTGTGCGTGGATACATGATGTAATGGGGCTAGAAACAGAAGCAGTTCCGTATTATGAGCAGGCAATCGCAAATGGACTTGATGGCGAATCCCTTTGCGGTGCTTATATTGGTCTAGGAAGTACATATCGTTGTATAGGGGAATATGAAAAGGCAATTACAGTATTAGAAGCTGGGGTGAAAAAATTCCCAGAGAACGATCCGATGAAAGTATTTTTATCATTAGCAAAATATAACGTAAACGATCACGAGTCAGCGATGAAATTATTACTTGAAACTGTCGTGAAAGTAGAGGAAGTAAAAGAATTTGAACGTGCCATTTCATTTTATAAAGACCACTTAAATGAGGTTTTTAAATAAAGGAGTGAACGTATGAATGTTACACTATCGCGAAGGCGAAAAGGTATTTGGATTGGACTCGTCTCTTTAATTATGCTATCAAACTATTTATTGTATGCTCTTCCAATAGTACCAGCTGCGCCGAAAGAAGTTGTACTTGGGTCATTATTAGATTGCATGTTTGTCATTCCAATCATCACGTATTTCTTCATTATTCGAAAAAGGTACTCGTTAACGTATATAGTTCCTGTTGTAATAGCTGGTTATATTTTTGCAAGATTTATTATTCCAAGTGACTATTTACAAGATTTTTCATACGTTTCTTATATTATAATTGCAGGAGAAATTGCTTTTGTATGTTTAGAGTTATTCCTTCTATATAAAATTGTTAGAAAGCTTCCTACCATAATAAAAAAATATAAAGAATATAAAAGTGAGTACTCTTCATTTTCTTATGCAATTGATGCTGCGTTTGACGCTACTATGAAAAGAAATAAATTAATAGATATCATTGTAACGGAGTGTAAGTTAATCTATTATGCATTTTTATCGTGGCGTGAAAAAGTACCAGAAGGTGAATACGTATACTCATATCACAAAAAGACTGGTGCAATAGGTGTATATATCATGATCATCCATGCGACCTTAATAGAAAGTATTGGTTTTCATTATTTGCTACACCAGTGGAATCCAGTAATAGCATGGATTTTACTTATTTTAAATGTATACGCGATGATTTATTTTATAGCTGAAATACAAGCGATGCGTAAAAATCCACTTAACGTAACAGAAGAACAAGTAATCATTCAAATTGGATTAGGAAAGAAAATTGTTATACCATTTACACAAATTGATAATATTGCGTTCTACAAGGGTGATGAATTGCTAACGGCAAAAGAAGGGAAACAGGTATTGGATGCAACTGTTATGGAGTTCATAAAAGAACCTGCTACTTTTGAAATAACATTAAAAGAGCCAGTGAAAGCACAGTTGTTATATGGATTTTCTAAAACAGTAAGTCGTGTGCACTTAAATGTTGATGAAGAACGAAAATTTTATGATGCGGTTAAGGAAAAGTTAAAACATGAGTAATAGTGCTGTTAGTTACATAAAAACAAATAAGCTTCCGTTAGAAGTGAAAAAATATGAAACATGGATAGTGAAAAACTCTTTCTAAATAAGAAGGAGTTTTTCTTGTGTACTTGTATAAATCATTATATAAAAAACTATATACTTCTTTATCGTTAGATAAGTGGATATAATTGAGGATAGAACTAGTATAAGGGGAAACAAAATAATGAATAAGTTACTTACATCGAAAAGTGAAATTATAGAAAGAAAAATCCGGTATAACTCAACAATAGTAGATCACAATTGTTTATTACTTGAAAAGCAATCACAAAGTATCGTTTTATTTCACGAGGTGCAGTATTCATTTACAATGACTGCAAAAGATACTAAGTTAACAATCCCAAAAGGAAGTTATACAATCGCATATTATTGGAAAGATCGTCCGTACAATTTATACGTATGGAGAGATATAAAAGGGAAGTATTTAGGTTCCTATTTTAATATCGTAAAAAACACACAAATAAAAGGAGAAGTGGTTTCCTTCGAAGATTTAATCATCGATATTATGGTACTTCCAAATGGAGAATACTTCCTATTAGATGAGGATGAATTACCAGAACCATTAGGAAATTTCGAAGGTGGTTATGTGAACGAAGCTCTTCATTTATTAACGGATACAATTAAAACGTTCCTTCCAAAAATAATAAAAGGGACTGCTGATATCTTTAAAAATAAATAATGTTCGCTAAAACCTAGTTGACTTATCGGAAATATTTGTATAATATGTACTTAATTCCATAACGTATTGCTGATTGGAGAAACCAAAGGCATTTTATCTGTTGATAAAATGCCTTTGGTTTTTTTATTGCACAAATACTGAATCTGTTCATTTATATGAATCATTTTAAGGAGGAGAAGAAATGACTGTTTCAATTGATGGGGTATCAAAATATTTTTTGAAACAAACTGGTACTGTTCAAGTATTAGAGAATATTAATTTTCAATTAGAGAAAGGGGATTTTGTTACAGTAATTGGTCCGAGTGGGTGCGGAAAAAGTACATTACTAAAAATTGTTGCAGGTCTAGATAATGATTTTGAAGGTGAAGTTATTATTGACGGGGAGCCTATCTTAAAAACGAGCAAGAAACAAGGTTTTATTTTTCAAGAGCATAGGCTTTTTCCATGGTTAACAGTTGAAGAAAATATAGCGGCAGATTTGTCGTTAAAAGATAAATATGTGAAAGATAAGGTGAGAGAATGGGTTGAAATCGTTCGGTTAGATGGCTTTGAAAAATCGTATCCGAAAGAAATTTCAGGCGGGATGTCACAACGTGTTGCGATAGCGAGAGCGTTATTAAGAGATCCGAATGTATTATTACTTGATGAACCTTTTGGAGCGCTGGATGCTTTTACTCGAAGTCATTTACAAGAAGTATTGCTGAATATTTGGGAGCAGAAGAAAACAACAATGATATTCGTTACACATGATATAGATGAAGCGATATATCTTTCAAACCGAATTATCATTATGAGTGCAAAACCAGGGAAAATACATAAAGTGATTGAAAATAATTTGCCTTATCCGCGAAATAAAACTTCTCAATCGTTCCAACAACTTCGAACGAAAGTATTACAGCAGTTTGAATATGGAGGGTTGATTCAAACAAGTATATAGGAAAAGGGTGATTTTATATGTATAAAAAATTTAAAATTCTTTCTTTTGCTTTAGCTATATCAGTATTTTTATTAGGATGTGAAAAAAGTACAGTAAGTAGTAAGAAAGAAGATGTAACAATACAAATTGGTATACAGCAAGGATTAAGCCCACTATTACTAGCAAAGAAAAAGGGATGGTTTGAAGAGGAGTTTAAAAAAGAAGGAGTTAAAGTGAAATGGACAGAGTTCCAAAGTGGACCTCCTTATTTTGAAGCAATCGCATCAAACCGATTAGACTTTGGTGAAGTAGGGAATTCTCCAGTCATTTCAGCGCAAGCAGCAGGTATTGGATTTACCGAAATCGCCAATACAAGTTATGCGAGAAAAGGAACTGGAATTCTCGTTCAAAAAGATAGCAAGATTGCGAGTGTAAAAGAGTTAAAAGGTAAAAAAATTGCGGTAGCAAAAGGAAGTAGTGCCTTTAATTTATTGTATCGAGCACTTGATAAAGAAGGGATTGATGCAAAAGAGGTAAATGTCATTCAATTACAACCAGATGAAGCGCAGCCTGCATTCGAATCAGGATCAGTAGATGCATGGGCGATTTGGGACCCTTTCATATCATTACATACGTTAAATAAAGGTGCGAAGGTGATTGCAGACGGTGAAACATTAAATGTCTCTTCACCAGAATTTTTAATTACGAGAACAAAATTTGCGAAAGAACATCCAGAATTAGTTGAGAAATTCCTCAAAGTTTATGAGAAAGCACGTGTATGGCAAGATGCTAACTTGGATGAAGCAATAAAAGTATATACTTCTGTAAAAAAGATAGATGCGGAGATCGTAAAAGAAGTGTTTAATCACGACAAACCAATTTTAGTTCCGGTAACGAAGGAAATAATAGCAGAACAACAAAAGACAGCGGATTTTCAATATAAGCTCGGTTCTATAAAGAAAGAAATTAGGGCGGAAAAAGTTGTAGATAATTCTTTCGTAGAAAAAGCATTGAAAGCGAAGTGAAAAGAGGTTTTGTAAAGTGGAAAATACGAAAGCTGTTATTAAACCAGCGAGTATAACGATTGAGAAAAACAGAGTTAAGAATGTGCGAAAGTTAAATGTAAAAGTTTTAGTAAGGGCGATTACTATACCGGTTATTATATTAATAATTTGGCAGTTAGCTGGCGTATTCGGCCTTGTTTCTAAAACAGTTTTACCAACACCATTAGATATTTTTCTAGCTTTCCAAGAGCTTATTAAAACAGGAGAGTTATTCGGCCATTTAAGTATTAGTGTATTCAGGGCTGCGGCTGGTTTCTTTATTGGTGGGGGCTTAGGAATCATTTTAGGAACGATTGTTGGATTTTCAACGAGAAGTGAGCAATATTTAGATCCATCTGTGCAAATGTTAAGAACTGTACCTCATCTAGCTGTTGCGCCACTTTTCGTATTATGGTTCGGTTTTGGTGAAACATCGAAAGTGTTATTAATTGCAGATGGTGCATTTTTTCCTTTATACGTAAACGCATTTTTAGGTATTAGAGGTGTGGATTCAAAGTTATTTGATGTTGCGAGAGTGCTAGAGTTTAGCAAAAGAAAACTAATTACGAAACTCATTTTACCATCTGCATTGCCTAACCTTTTACTAGGAGCAAGGTTATCGTTAGGTGTTGCATGGGTGAGTTTAGTAGTAGCAGAACTTATGGGATCTACAGAAGGTATTGGTTATATGATTATGGATGCAAGGCAATTTTCAAATACAGATATCGTATTTGTCGGCATAATTATCTTTGCATTTGTTGGGAAGTTTTCTGACTCTCTAGTACGTTTACTAGAAGTGAAGTTTTTAAGATGGCGAGATAATTTTAAAGGTGAGACTGGGAATTAACATATAAATTATTAGGGGTAATTTATATAGAATGTGTTAGTATACGATTCAAAATAAATAAGGGGTGTGTAAAGGCATGGAATTATTATGGTTTATTCCGGCTTATGGAGATGGTCGATATTTAGGAACGACAAAACGAGGAAGAGCAGCTGAATATGGTTATTATAAGCAAGTTGCTGCGGCAGCTGATTATTTAGGATATACGGGTGTTTTACTTCCAACTGGTCAAGGATGTGAAGACCCTTGGGTGTTAGCTTCAGCTCTTGCTGCTGAAACAGAAAAACTAAAATTTTTAGTAGCAGTGAGACCAGGACTAATGTCACCTACAGTTGCAGCGAGGATGGCATCTACATTTGATAGAATTTCAGATGGGAGACTACTTATTAATGTAGTAGCTGGAGGAGATCCAGTTGAACTACAAGGAGATGGATTATATCTTGAGCATGATGAAAGATATGAAGCAGCGGATGAATTTTTAAAGGTTTGGAAATCGACATTGCAAGGTGAAACGATCTCTTTAGAAGGAAAACATATTCAAGTTACAGATAGTAAAGTTGTATTCCCGCCAGTTCAAACACCATATCCTCCTATATATTTCGGAGGATCATCAGCTGCTGGAAAAGAAGTAGCAGCTGAACATAGTGATGTATATTTAACGTGGGGAGAGCCACCAGAGCAAGTGAAAGAGAAAATAGAAGAAGTAAGAAAACTTGCAGAAGAGAAGGGGCGTACAGTACGATTTGGCATTAGATTACACGTAATTGTAAGAGAAACAGAAGAAGAAGCGTGGGAAGAGGCAGAACGTTTAATTCAATATGTGGATAATGAAACAATTGAGCTTGCTCAAAAGACATTTGCAAGATATGATTCGGTTGGTCAAAAGAGGATGACACATTTAAATAAAGGTACGAGAGAGTCGTTAGAGATAAGCCCTAATTTATGGGCTGGAATCGGACTTGTAAGAGGTGGGGCAGGTACTGCACTTGTAGGCAATCCACATACAGTAGCAGAGAGGATAAAAGAATATGAATCGTTAGGAATTGATACGTTTGTTTTATCAGGATATCCGCATTTAGAAGAAGCGTATGAGGTCGCAGAATTGTTATTCCCATTATTGAAAGACGAGAAGAAAGAAGAAAATAAAATTGTTGGTGAAATGATTGCTGATGCATATGCATTAAAAAAATAGTGAGAAATAAAGTTTCACATATTTATTGCTTTATTTTGTTCACTGCCTGTTAATACGGGATAAAAAACCCGCAAGTTATTCGCTTGCGGGTTTTCATCGTAAATTATTAGAAAATATGGTAAAATTAAAGGGTAACTTAAGGTGCGGTTGGTTGTTCAATTATCACTTCTCCGAGTAGGAGGGGGGTGATAATACGTGAGTGAAATAGCGTTGCTACTGCAAGGTGGACTGTTTCTCGTTGCATTGTTAACGTTCGTCGTCGTTTTAATAGACAAGCTCAAAAAATAACAACCCACCTATGCTTATAGAATGTGGGTTGTTTTGTTTGTAAGAAACAAATAGGATAAATGAACAATCCAATCTGCTAAGTTACGTGGACTAGTGTGTAGCCGCACACTAGTCTTTTTTATTTATATACAATTTATAATTGGTTTATGTGATTGTATTGTTCTTTTCATACTCATTATAACACAGTGTCTTTTCATCAAGAAAGGAGACCGTATGTTCTGGTTCCTGTTATATTGTAGGTGCTTTTTCTTTAAACAGCCCATCCATATACTGTTTTAAACTTTGGACATAAAATTTTTGCGTATTCACATTATTTACACCGACAATCGGCGATGGAAGGTCAAATCTTTTTTCTGATAAATGAACGACAACATCAAAGATGTCAAACAAACGAATGAAGCAAAACAGGCCGTCTTTATCGCTAAGTAAAATAAAGTAATGATTTTCACTACTTGTATTTAGCGTATTCCATAAAGAACTTTTGCTTAAATCACGTACAATGCTTTTTTCTTTTAGTTCCACGAAATCTGCATTTGAGAGAATGGTAGAAATATCAATTGCATCTTGATCTTCAAAGTAGCCATCAACTGTTTGTACAGCGAATGTATAAGCCATTTTTAATACACTCATTTTATATTTACGGTTATCTAATAGTAATTCACGTTGAATAGAACTCGCTACTTTCGTTACACGTTCCTCCTTCCAAATTTCATTATGTAAGGAAATATCGTGCTTTTTACATAGTTTCATAATTAATGCATTAGAATAAAGAATCTCGTCGCTTACTTCGACAACATCAGTCTCAGCAGCCGCAAGTTCCTCACCGTGCTCATTCGTATAGAGTGGGGAATCAATTTGTCTTTTCATTTGTTCAATCTTAAATTGACTCAATTTATGCCTAATTAAAGGACGATCAATATCTGTTGTCATTTGTTCATGACAAGTATCACAAATTGAGTTTGTGAAATAATATCCACATAATATTTCTGGAATGACATATTGTTCACTAAGTTCTTTCGTATCTTTTCTGCAAATGATGCATTGTGTCATTTTTATCACCTTTACCTGCAAATTTGTATGTAATCTCATTGTAGTGTATTTATTGGTATTTTGGAATATTGTAAAGGAAAATATTATGTGAAATTCATACTTATTTTGGTACAATGAAGAGAAGTGCTAGTTTAAAGGAGGCCGTTTTTTTGAAATCAAAAGTGCACTTTTGGACATTAGAAGTGCTAATGGTTGTAGGAATCATATTTATTTGCACAAAAATATCATTTTTATTTCAACCGATTGGTATCTTCATATCAACATTGTTTTTCCCAATCTTAATCGCGCTTTTTTTATACTTCATATTTAATCCTGTATTAATCTTTTTGGAGAATAAAAAAGTACCTAGAAATTTAGCGATATTACTGTTATATCTTTTTATCATAACATTAACTGCGGTTGGCGTTGGAGTAGTTGTTCCTACGATTTCACAACAGCTAATGGACTTAGTAAAAAATATGCCAGGCTACATAAAAGAGGGGAAAGTATACATACAAGAATTATCACATCATAGGTTGTTTGAATGGTTATCTACACAAAACTACGTTTCCATTGAAACAATTGAAAAAAATGCGATTGAATACTTAAAAGATATTCCAAATACAATTACGTCGAGTGCAACGGCTTTATTTGGTATTATCACGAACGTTGCATTAGTTGTATTTACAGTACCGTTCATTTTATTTTACATGTTTAAAGATGGACATGCCTTTCCAGGAAAAGCGGTAAGTTTATTACCTGAGTCTTACCGTGAAGAGGGGCTTCGTATCATTAAGGAAACGAACGAAACATTATCTGCATATATTCAAGGGCAAGCGCTCGTTTGTATATTTGTAGGTGCGTTTACTTTTATCGGTTATTTAATTATCGATTTACCGTACGCTTTTGTTTTAGGAATTATTGCAGCATTTACAAACATCATTCCTAACTTAGGGCCATTTATTGGGGCAGCACCAGCTGTTATTGTAGGACTGTTCGTTTCTCCGATGCAAGCCTTATACGTAATTATTATCGTAACAATTGTACAACAGTTTGAAAGTAATATTATTTCACCGCGTATTATGAGCTCGAAATTAAACATTCACCCATTAACAATTATTATCCTAATTTTAGGGGTAGGTAATTTTGCTGGAATCATCGGAATGATTTTAGCAGTACCAGTTTATGCAGTAACAAAAACTGTTGTTTCGAACTTAGTGAGATTGTTTAAGACAAAGAGAAGTAATCGGAAATAGTGAAACCTGAGAAAGATACACCGCTTTTTAAGTGGTGTATCTTTTGTTTATAAATAAATAATTAAAAGCAGATTGATTTGATTTTATTATATATTTTTTATACATCAAATTCAGTGATAAACTTGTGTGATATAAGCTCTATAAAACTATGTGGAATCCCTCTGAACTATCCAAATCATTTCCTTACAGCGTGCTATCAACATCATAATCGACTCCTTTCAATTCTATATAGTTAAACGATTAAAGGTGAGTGTAGTATTTGCTCCTACGATCTCGAATTTCATCAATAACTTGTTTATATTGTCTTTCTTGTTTTAATTCATTTTGAGATATTGTTTCTTTTTGAATTGTAATCGTTAAAAAGAAAAGGTGAAACTTCATATGTGAATTCCTCCTTTCGAATTGGAATTACAGATGACTACAGTAATGACTTTGTCTTTCTTTTACATGATCTATAGCCTGATTAATTTGTCGTTCATGAAACATTTCAGACTCGGAAAATGTATTTTTTTGAATGGTAATGGTTAAAAAGAATACTTTAAATTTCATTAGATAATTGCCCCTTTATAAGTGATTTAGAAAAAACGAGTGTAATAAGAAATTACAGATGACTACAGTAATGACTTTGTCTTTCTTTTACATGATCCATAGCCTGATTAATTTGTCGCTCATGAAACATTTCAGACTCGGAAAATGTATTTTTTTGAATGATAATGGTTAAAAAGAATACTTTAAATTTCATTGGATAATGACCCCTTTATAAGTGATTTAGAAAAGACGAGTGTAATAAGAAGATTGGCGCTCTTTTACTTCGTCCATAATGTTTTGAATGTATTGCTCACGTAAAATCTCTTTCTGTGAAAGTTTACGTTTTTGAATAGTGATAGTTAAAAAGAATGCTTTAAATTTCATTAGATTTATGACCCCTTTATAAGTGATTTAGAAAAGACGAGTGTAATAAGAAGATTGGCGCTCTTTTACTTCGTCCATAATGCTTTGGATGTGTTGCTCACGTAAAATCTCTTTCTGTGAAAGCTTACGTTTTTGAATGGTGATTGTTAAAAAGAATGCTTTAAATTTCATGAATATATTGCCCCTTTAAAATATATTTTTAATACATTTGAGTGTAGTATGAACTTTTAATGTCAGTTATTTTATCAGTCAGTTGTTTTAACTGTTGTTTACGATTGATTTCAGTTTCAGATAAAGTATTTTTTTGAAGCACAGTCGTAAAAAAGAAAATATGAAAAGTCATAAATGAATTCCTCCTTTCGAAAAGGAATTACAGGTGATCACAGTAAAGTGCTTGGCGCTCCTTAACATCATTCATAGCTTTTTCAATTTGCTCATTATGAAGAATTTCCCCTTTGGAAATTGTATTTCTTTGAATCGTAATACTTAAAAACAATACGCTAATAGTCATTGAATGTTGCTCCTTTCTTAGAAAAATAATGTAAGAGACTAAAAAATCGCGCAAAAAAACCACAGGAAGATACAGTTCTCCTATGGCTGGGCGCGAAAAAGTCACAGGAAAGTATACGACCTCCTGTGGCGAATTTATGAATTAAATGAAATAAATTACGATTTTCAATTCTCCATTAGGGTGGTCGAATTCATATTTAATTGTCCAGAAAACACAGGTGCAGTTAACGCTAAAGTTAATGCATGTAATTGTAAGTTCATCATTTCCTTCGACCTCCTTTTAGAATTTTTTTCTTACGTTAGTAAGTATATACAATTAATGGATAATTGTAAACATAAAAAATGAAAATTTTTAATTTTGATTAAAATGCGTATATTTAAAAAGGGATTTGAAAGTAAATATTGTAATTAACGAAATATCGATAAAAATGGGGGATGCTAAATGAAATATATGCATCATAACATAATCGTTATGCTAACAATTTTTTTATTTATTACGGCTTGTTCTAACGGGGAAAGAATAAAAGCTATATATGATGTTAGGTCAGATGATTTTAAGAAATATACTGGGACATACGTTGGTAATAATTCAGATGTGGTTGCAATTATTAATCATTTACCCGGTGGTGGAACAGTTCAAAGTATAAGTTTAGAAAATGAAAATATAAAAGTGAACTATGGCGCAAAAGGGAGTGGGGCTCTTACAGAAGAAATGATTGAGACGTATTGGTTTGATGAGAAAGATACGATGAAGAAGAATTTTCTCTTTAACATTATTTATCTTGTAGTTTTAGTTCCAAATGCAAACAGTTACGAGTTTCAGGTAGAGAATATAAAATTTATGATGAAAAGGGAGGAAATCCTATCAATCTTGCATGGAAAATTTGATGATTTTCCAAAAGAAGATGATATATGGGATAAAAAGAAAGTAGTAAAGTTTCTTAACGATAATAATGAAAAAATTAAAATGCTTGTGGAAGATAAAGATTTTCGGAAATCTTTATTTGCTAAATATCCAGTGAGCCAGTTGAAATAATGGAGGGGAGAAGATGGAGTTAGTATACAAAATTTCTTATCATAGAATGCAGGATCATTATTTACCTAAATTAGTACAGGCAATTAGGCTCGTTAGTGAAGAAGATTTGTGGAAAAAAGAGACCTCTGTTAATTCAATTGGTGGAATCGTACTACATATTTGTGAACATTTACAGAGAAATACAAGGCGTTATAAGGATCCAAATATAGTTTTTGAAAATGGAATTGAAGAATATTTTCCAGTGAAACAAATAAGATCTGAAGCTTTGTTAAAAACTGTTGAAGAAATATTTGATGAGTGGGGCAAAGCATATATACAGGTCTGGGAAGAAAAAAGGCATATTGATCTTCAAAGTCTATTACATTTGGTTGAGCATACAAGCTATCATTTAGGGCAAGTAGTAGATCGTACAAAATGTATTGAGGGACAACAGTTTAATTTTTGTCAAAATGGTATAAATGAAAAGAATTTGAGAACAAGAGTTGAAACTTCGCATTTTTAGAAAGAGAGACATTCTTAATTGAATGACTCTCTTTTTTTGTAAAAGAAATTTATGGAAAAAAATAATTCTATGTGATATGGTTGATTACATAAGTAATGAACCTATGAACCTAAGGTGGTGAAAATGTGAAGCCGACTCTAGAACAAAATAAATTAATATACATACAAATTGCAGAAACGATTGAATCTGATATTTTAAAAGACATATTGCTTGAAGAAGAACAAGTTCCATCGACAAATCAATTTGCGAAGATGTTACAAATAAATCCGGCTACCGCAGCTAAAGGGGTGAATGTATTAGTGGATGAGGGGATTTTATATAAAAAGAGAGGGATCGGAATGTTTGTTGCAAAAGGAGCGAAAGAAGTCGTACTAAAAAAAAGACAAAATACTTTTATGACTGAATATTTACCTAAAGTGTGGGAAGAAGCGAAAGTACTAGAAATATCAAAAGATGAATTGATGGATATGATTCAAAAGATTACGAAGGAGGGGAAAGAGGGATGATTGCACTTGAAACGAAAGATGTAACGAAAAAGTATAAAAAGAAAATAGCTGTAAATGAAGTAACGATTTCATTGGAAGAGAATAAAATATATGGTTTGCTTGGAAGGAACGGAGCAGGGAAAACGACTTTATTAAATTTACTAGCAGGACAAATTACTTCAAGTAGTGGAAGTGTATCAATATTTGGTGAAGATGTTTTTGAAAATAGTAAAGCGATGCAAAATATTTGTTTCGTTAGAGTAAAAGAAGAGTCTCATTTAAGTTATAGCGTAAAAGAAATTTTTAAGATATGTAACATGTTTTATAAAAATTGGGATCAGAAGTTTGCTGAAGAACTGGCGGGTAAATTTCAGCTTAATATAACAGAGAAATACCATAAACTATCTCATGGCATGCAAACAGTTGTAGGAATTATTAAAGGGTTAGCAAGCAGAGCGACAATTACTATTTTTGATGAACCAACTACAGGATTAGACGCAGCACATCGTGAGTTATTTTATAGTTTACTACTAGAAGATTACGGGGAGTATCCCAGAACAATTATATTATCAACACATCTGGTAGAAGAAGTAACCCATGTTATTGAAGAAGTAATTATCATAAAAGAAGGTGCACTTGTTGTTCAATCAACAGTGGAAGATTTATTGCAACAAGGTCATATTATTTCAGGGCAAAAAGGTAAAGTGGAGGAGTTCTTGATTAATAAAAAAGTTATAAATAAAGAAATTTATGGGAATAAAGGTATTGCTGTTATATGGGAAGAGCTTTCTAATGAAGATTGTTACTCTCTTGAAAAAGAAGGTTTAGTAATTGATAGAATTACATTACAAAAACTATTTATTCATATGACTGGTGGTGAAGTGGAATGACGACGTTAATGAAACAATTGAGGTTACATATAAATTTTCATTATAAAGCAATTTTAATATTTTGGATTGTAGCTTTATTAATAAAAGGAGCTTTATATGCTGCTCATTTAAATGAAGCGAAAGTTGGTTATTTACCCGAAATTATCAATAATCCTTCAATTCCAATTATGATTTTTATAGTAGGGAGTGTTTTCATTGTTCAAGATGATGTATTTCGTTTAGCAGTTTCATTTGGTATAACGAGAATACAATATTTTATCGGAGCGATTTGTTATATCGTGTTGCAATCCGCATTGTTTTCATTCCTTCAAATACTGTTTTTACAAGATATAAAATATAACTTAGTAAATGTTAACTTTGGAGAGCAATTAATACAACAGTTTATTTTACAATTTTTATTTTATGTTACGATAGCATGTTTCTTTCAAGTAGTAGTAATTGTTAAGCAAAGATTTCAATGGATTGGTCTCATGATTGGTGGGTCGCTTTTCCTTTCAACAAATAGTGTGCTGTATGGAGAAGTAGGGATAAAAGGATTGTTATTTACAAATGATGTATCTTTAATAGATATCCCTTATTTTATTGTTATTTCAATTGGATTAACAATTCTTTATATCATAACTAGTAGTATATTTATTCGTAAAGTATCATTTGAACGAACAGTTTAAAATAGTGATAGATTATTCTTTTAGGGAGAAGGAAAATATATGGGAGGCACGTCCTCACTAATAACCGTCTTTTTATGCATTGCACTACTAATATTTTGGCGTCGTTATCGCTCCATGCATAAGCCAATAAAGGGATCGGGAAAACGTATTTTATGGCCATTACTATTTTTAACACCAGGTATTGTATGGTTTTTAGGTCCCGTACATCCAGCTATATTACAAGTAATTATAGCGGTATTCATTGGTGTACTTTTTGCTGTACCGCTTATAGTATTAACAAATTATGAACGAAGAGATGATGGGAATATTTATACGAAAAAAAGTGCAGCTTTTTTAATTACTTTTATTGCACTTGTCTTTTTAAGATATGGTTCAAGACAATTTATCGTTGATTTAGATCAACAAACGATTGGTTTATTATTTTACGTTGTTGCAGTATCGTATATTTTTCCTTGGAGAATTGCCTGTTATATAAAGTTTAGGAAAGTTTGGCTGGAAAATAATAATCATGCTATATGAAAACTTCTCATTTGAGAAGTTTTTTTATTTTTACAGGTAAGCAAAACAAGTTGTTGAAGGGCAGGCTGTCATAGAATATGATACATATTATAATGAGGAAAAGTTGAGGGGATAAAAATGCGTACAATTTTACTTTTTCTAAACAACATGTTCATTAGCGAAATCGAGGACATTAGGCAAAAACATGATCCTTTATTTGGATTAATTCCACCGCATATTACAATTGTATTCCCATTTGAAAGTTCGATTTCAAATGATGAGCTGAAATTACATATTATAAATGTATCAAAACCGATACAGAATATAGAAATTGAATTTAAGAATCAAATTACAAGTGAAAGAGAATATTTGTTTTTACGAGTTGAAAAGGGGAAAGAACAAATAGAGGAACTACATAATATTCTATATACAGGACCTTTATTACAATTTTTGAAAGAAGACATTCCGTACATCCCGCATGTAACAGTCGGAAGAAAAGAAAGTGTCGCGTTAGCTGCTGAAGTAGTGAAGGAGATTGCTAGTTTTCATGGGAAGTTAAATTGTGTGATTGATAGAATAAGCGTGGAGCGAATTGGAGAGAACGGGGAATCAATTATTGAATTTGAAGTGCCATTTCTAAAAAGCTGACAAAAGTCAGCTTTTTATTTCGTAGCATAAAGTAATGCACCAATTGCACCGCTATTACCACCATCTTGTAAAAAGATTGGTGTTTTATTTTGATATTCGGTGTAGCTACTAATAATATGTTGAAGTTGTACGTTATTACATAAAGTCGAACCAATATAAATAATATGTTCAATGTTTTTTGTTTCAGCGAATTGAAGGCTTAATGCAGTAACGACTTCACCGACAAGTCCTTGTACAGTAGCTAGTATATCGGAGCTACTATTATTTGATTCTGTAATGGCTGCTTTTCCGAAGTTACTAGCAGTTAAGTTATTATCGATAGGGGAAAGAATACCACCATAAATATCTCCAACCGTAATATCTAGTTCTTTTCTAGATCCTACTTTTGTTAGAGGGATTACATCTTCAAAATGATCTATATTTGTTAACAATTTTGAAAGTCCCATAATAGTCCCACCGCCAACTCCGGTTCCACCAGCGCGAATATATTGTTCATTATAAACGTAATGGATAGAAGTACCTGTACCGATATTGGTTAAAATAAAATTGCGTATAGCATGTTTTTCTTCTTTTAATATGTATTGGACACCTGCAAGAGTAGCTTCAAATTCGTTTAGCTCTATTATTTTATATGAACCTGTAAGCAGTTGCTGTAATAGTTTCGATTTACCACCCGTAATACATATTTGTTTTATGCCATTGTTGTTTTTAATCCAATCTATTATTTTATGTTGTTCATGCGAATAAAATTTTTCAAAAGTTAATAGCCTTTTTTCGTTAAAATAAGCTATTTTCGTTAATGTGCCTCCAGCATCGATACCGATAGTACGTTCCATTTTCCTGCTCCTAACTACGTAATATGTTTTCCTATTTATTTTTAATTGGTTGAGAATAGATATTCCCAACTGATATAAGGAACAATTTAATCTGCTTGATATATTAATAGTTTTTCTATAGTTACAATAGGCTGGTCGTTTACAGTTGCAATACCTTTACCAAGAACAAAACCTCGGCAATTGCGCGTTAGTTCATAATGTAAATCAAGTTTATCACCGGGATATGCTTTTCCTTGGAATTCAACTCCATCTAAAGAGGAGAGGAATCCTAGTCCTTCAGAATCACTTGTATGTACAAATGCACTAAGCTGAGCAAGTGCTTCTACAATTAACATATGAGGCATATGTTTTTGATTATCATTTATAAACCATTCGTTATTTGTAATGAGTTTATATCCTGTAACGGATTCACCTTGTTTTACATTTGTTACTTTATCAGTCATTAAAAATGGATAACGATGGGGAAGAGTGTCTTTAATATGCATATGAAAGTACCTCCAATTAATAATACCCCTGCTAAATTTAAGCAGGGGAGTGGGAACTAATTTTTAACTAATTCATTTACTTTTTCAAGAGTGAAAATGCCGCTATTTCTAATGTTTTCAACAACTTGTTGCAACACTTCTTTATCTTGAACGAGTGCAATACGTACGAAGCCTTCTCCGTGAGGTCCAAATGCATGACCAGGTGTAACAACGACATTCGCACGATCCATTAATGCATAAGCGAAGTCTAGAGAAGTCCATCCTTGTGGAATTTCAGCCCAGACAAACATACTACCAGCTGGCTTATCGACATTCCAGCCAAATGTTCGGAATCCATCGACTAAAGTATCTCTCCGTTTTTGATAAATATCGCGGTTTTTCTCACAAAATACAGCGCCATTTCTTAGTGCTGCAGATGCCGCTTTTTGAATTGGTAAAAATACACCGTAATCGGTATTAGATTTAAATTGAGTAAGTGCACGAACAATTTCTTCGTTTCCAATCATATATCCAATACGGCTACCTGCTAAACTATAACTTTTTGACAAAGAATTGATTTCTACACCAACTTCTTTAGCACCATGTACAGAGAGGAAGCTAATTGGCTTATTACCATCGAAATAAAATTCAGCATAAGCAAAATCATGGACAACGATAATATTATGCTTTTTCGCGAATGCGATTACTTCTTTAAAGCAATCTTCATGAGCCATTGCTGGAACGGGATTCCCTGGGAAGTTTAAAATCATCATCTTCGCTTGATCGGCAATTTCTTCAGGGATGACTCCTAAGTCTGGTAAGAAATCATTCTCTTTCTTTAAAGGCATGTAGTAAGATGTTGCACCAGCCATTTGAATACCTGTTTCATAAGCTGTATATCCTGGATCAGGAACTAATATAATATCACCTGGATTTGCATAAACCATAGGTAAATGAACGAGCCCGTCTTGTGAACCCATTAATAATAAAACTTCTTTATCCGCATTTAATAAAACGTTATGAGTGTTGTTGTAATATTCAGTTACAGCTTCGTGAAATTCTTGAATACCTGATAATGTATACCCGTAGCTCTCTTTCTCACTCGCTGTATGTACCATTGTTTCTCTTACAAAATCAGCGGGCGGCATATCAGGATTTCCGATGCTCAAATCAATCATGTTATGACCTGCTGCAATTTTTTCTTTTTTATAGGCTCCTAATTCACTAAATATAGAAGATTGGAATGCTTTCATTCTAGTTGCTAACGTGTAAGTCATCAAAACCCCTCCTAAAACAGTGCTTTCATTCTGCGTTTTTAATTATTCTGAAAACACATGTTTATATTTTATCATTTTTTTATGAAAATTAAAACGATTGACAAATTTAGAGGAAGGATTAGCCTATTTTGAAAAGTATCGATGTAAATAGCGTAGACGTGTTAATTGAAATGTCTATTATAGGATTCATTTTATATAACTTAAGTTATTTTATAGTTTTTATTAAGTATTTGTGGAAGATTTCTAAAGTGAAATAACGCAGAAAATATTTTCTGCGTTTCCTCTGAAATGTAATCATTTCTTTTTATACGTGCATAATTTTTCAGCTGTCAAAAAGTATACATTTAATGTACCGTCGGCAACTTTTAAAGTTTGCTCTGATGTAAATGAATTACCATAATCAATGTGATATACATTAGAATTTTTGACAAATGAGCCTTTATATAAATCGTCTTTATTCTTTGTGGTTTGCATTTCTACTAAATTTTGCACAATTTCCTCTTTATTTTCTTTTTTGACAACTGTTTCAAATTTATAATATACAGGGCATTCACCATTTTTATTGTCAACGACTTCCCAAGAACCGTATATATCGTTATTGCTGCATCCACTAAGTAGGATGATTAGTATAGGAATTGTAAGTAGAACCTTTTTCATTTTGTGCTCCTTTCTTTTAAATTTGAATAAACGTGCGAATACGATAGGAATATTATAATAAATAAAGTTTAAATTTTTTTAAAGAATTATTTAATTTCATATAAAAATTTAGGAGAAATTAAATAAGCATGAATCTAGTGTAAAGTCAGATTCATGCTAGTACTATAGCCTATGTTATGTCTTTTTTGAGGATATATAAAGAGGAAAGCAGAAGCACTATTCCATTTATTATATATACGCTTGCGATCATAAAGGCTAACGTACCTGCGCCAAATCCTGCTTTATCGAATATAGAAGCAAATGTTGCGATAGTCAAAAAGATAATGGGAGTCAGTAGTAAAAATATGAAACCTGCCACGATTCTTTTTTTAAAACTATGTCCAGATAAGGAAATGGCTAAAAAGTTTAGGATGCTAAACAGAGCAATTGCAAAGAGCAGGACAATAAATACTTGGATGCCATCAGACATTTTACCACTCCTTTTATAAAGAGTACTCTTTATAATCTATTCGAAATAAAAGAGGGCTACTCCTTTAGATAATTTCAATAAACGTAATAAATAGGCGTATTATAAAACAAAGAAGTATGGATTCAATATTATATCCATACTTCTTTGTTTATTTTATAAATTCGCAGATTGCGAATGCTGTTTTTCATAATGTTTCTGCTTAGAAAGGGAAATAGAAATAATCAATAATGAAACGACTCCGAAGATGAGAACCATATATTGTAACCCAATTGTATCTAAGAAGAATCCTGTGCCAAGTAAGACGATTTGGAACATAACCCTCTCAAACATATTACGGAATGAGAAGAGGCGACCGTGATAACTTTTTTCAACTTTCGTTTGGAAAATTGTCGACATAATAGGGAAGAAGCAGCCAACGCTAAACCCAAACAAACCAAATGATGTAAGAGCCATCCATTTTATATCGCTAAAGAACAATGAAAGGTGTGCAAAAGCAGTACAAACTGCGAAGAAATATAGTAATTTTTCAGGTTTGAAATGATCAGATAGACGTTTAATTACGAAGGCACCTAACATAAATGCGACACCTTCAATTGTATATATGAACCCTTTAATCGTAGGATCATGTTGCATTTCGCTAATGTTAATAACCATTAAATTAAACCCAGCTATAAATAATAGAGGGATAATACTTAATATAAGTGCTGTAAAAGCAATAGGAATTCCTTTTAAAATACGAAATACTTCCATAAAGCTATTATCTTTTGCAGCTTGTTTACTTGGTGTTGTTGATTTCTTGTCTTCGAATTGTAGGAAGAAAGTCGAGAGGAATAATAAGGCGTATGCTGCCATTGAGAAGGCATACATGTACTGTAAACTCATCACCACTAAAAGAATTCCACCTAGTGAAGTACCTGCAATACGAGCGATTGTACCAACATTCATATGTACACCATTCATTTGTAATAACTCATGCTCACGTACGATGAGTGGAATTACAGATTGTAATGCAGGGAAATAAAATGCTGCTGAAATTTGAAGAGCAACCATAAATGCAATCATAAATGCGATACTTTCAAATTGAATAGCAAAAAACATGAAAATAACACTTAAAACTCGACCAAACCCAGCGTAAAGAAGAACTTTTTTCTTTTCATACTGATCGATGACACGGCCAGCCATAGGTCCAACTAGAACACCGGCTAATAGTCCGATAAATAATATAACTGATTTCATGAAATCAGAAGGGACATATTTTTGCATAAATTCAAGGTTGCCAAGAATACCAAGCCATAATCCTAGACCTGCAATAAACTCCCCAATTAAAACAATCCAAACGTTTTTATTACGCCACATAACATAAAACCTCTCCGTCTTTTAAAATGAAAAACTCGTATATAAAACCTCCTTATTTATGTAGTATTTTTATACGAACTTTTTTAGAGTCAGAGTCTATATTACGTGTTTCATAATTGGATTTCAATCTTTTTGATTTGTCAAAAATTTGATGCGTTAATTGATGAAATAAGTGAATTAAAACATAAAAAATTTATGATTAAAGCTAATAGAAAGTAAGGGTACATATAAAAAAGCAAGAACGTATAACTACGCCTCGCTTTTCTCAAGTACAAAATTAAATATTAGATTCACTTAGCAACATTTACGCTCTTGTCCAATAGCTAAAGCGCTAAAAGATAGTGGGCCAACAACTTCTGCGCTTGCACCACTAGTAAGGTTTTCTACAGTTAATGAATATTCGTGTGTTCCACTGCTAACGTTTTGATCTATAGCTTGAAATGTTTGTACGTAGAATTGTTCAGAATCTGTAGATTCAATACCTACTTGTGCATTAAAAATTTCAATATTATCACGGAAAATTCGGAATAAAACTTGTGAAGTCTCAGTTATACCTTCTACACCAATTGTAGCGATTAATTCTACTCGATTATTACGTGAATCTCTACTTGAAATTCGCAATTTCAAATTTGCTAAAATTGCTTTATTTGGAGAAGCTGGGATTGCAAAAGTTGTTTCACCAGTTTTACTTATAGGCTGAGTAGCTTGGTAATCAATGATATGAGTCATATTCTTCACCTCCTCATATACTAGAATATGAAAATAGTGAATAATTAGTTTGGACAAATACTAGATTATTTAATAGAGTCAACAATAATTATTGAAAAGAAGAAATTCACATAAAAGCATTAAGAATATATCACAATAAGATGATATATTTCTTAATGCTTTTTGTAATTAAGCAGAATATTCTTCTTTACGTACTTCAAAAAATTCATTACGTCGTAAGTAATTATAAATTTTCTCTGAAACCTCTTCTTCTTCAGACACTAAGAAACGATGATCAAAAGCGTAGAAAGATTGACCTTTAATTAATTTTACGTAATACATATTAAACGCCTCCTGACACTAGATTATTACTTGCTTCATATTATGATGGCCTATATGTCTGCTAAAAATACTTGGAGTTTCAAAGGGGATAAGTAAAGGGATGAAAGAGCTTACAATTCTGTAAGGTTTATGTCACCTTTTTCGATAGTTTGTATTTACCAGTTTCTTCTATAATGCAAATAGGTTACATAAAATAAGGGGGTAAAAAGATGGATGAAATAATTGGAGAAGTTGTAGCTGGTATTTGTGAATTTGTAGTGGAAGTAACAGCGGATGCTATAGGAAATTTAGTTTCTGGAAATGATGAGGAAAAAGAAACATTATAATAATTTGTAAAAGAATAAAGTTGATCAAATTATAAAGGCTGATTTCTAAAGGGAAATCAGCTTTTTTATTTTTTACATTATATTAATTTAATTTGAATATTCATTTGTTATCATATTTAAGAAGCCTATATAAGGAGGTGAATAAACAAATATGTCGAATTCAGGGCCTGATTTATCTGTTTCTCGTTTGATTGTGGTAAATATAGAGGAAAAAGAATATCATTTTATTGTTCGTGAACATCCGATTGTAGGGAAATTTATATCGCTATTTGAAAATGGGAAAGAATACGGTTTAATAGATAAACAAATCGCTAATAAAGATAAATTTATTACAGCGGAGCTTACTAAGTTAGATTATTTTAATATAGATGTTTTATATCTTACACCTGGGTGGATATGGATTGGTATGGATCAATTTGGTTTACATGCTCGTGAGGCTACTTATAACGAAGTAGATGTTATTATGAAGTTGAAAGAGGATTTATATTATATAGATATATACGAATAAATAAAAATGTAGTAAATATTTATTCAGGTTAGGGGGGAAGTTCCCATAGTCTTTTTTTTGTTTAATAATAAAGTGAAAAATTATATTATTTTAATGAAAGGTAAATATGATAAGAAGTGAGATGAAAAGAGGATTTGAAAATACATTAAGAGAATTGTAGTAATTATATGAGTCGTATATGTAAATAACAATAGAAAGAAGATGATAATATGAGTAAAGAAGAGCTTGTGAAAAAACAGTTTGGGAGCAATGCAGATAAATATGTAAATAGTAAAATACATGCTAAAGGACTGGATTTACAATATGTAGTTCAACAAGTTGAGTCTCGTCATAATAATCGTCTTCTTGATGTTGCTACTGGTGGCGGGCATGTGGCAAATATGTTAGCACCTATGTTTGAAGAAGTAGTTGCACTTGATTTAACAGAACAGATGTTAGAAAAAGCAAAAGTTTTTATAAAGCAGAATGGTCATGAAAATGTATCTTTTGTAGCAGGAAATGCAGAGAATTTACCATTTGCAGACCATTTTTTTGATACAATTACATGCCGGATTGCAGCCCATCATTTTACGAATCCGGCTCAATTTATTTATGAAGTAAATCGTACGTTGGAGGATAATGGATTATTCATCTTAATAGATAATGTTTCGCCAGAAAATAATGAATATGATACATTTTATAATTTTATAGAAAAGAAGCGGGACCCAAGTCATGAACGAGCTCTAAAAAAGACAGAATGGCTTACTTTATTAGAAAAAAACGGTTTGCAAATGCAGTCATGTCTTACTTTTGATAAGAAGTTTGATTTTGACTGGTGGTGTAATATGATGGATGTCCCTGTACAAAAGCGTGAAAAATTAACAGAATGTATGATGAAAGCACCAAACGAAATGAAGGAATATTTTAATATTCAACTTAAAAATAATAAAGTAGATTCGTTCTATACTGAAATGGCTATGTTTATATGTAAAAAAAGTACAACATTAAAAAGATAAATGTGTTGCAGTCTTTCTGAAGTACGATATACTTAGTACAGAGAAACTGTGAATTGAGGAATAGTTATTATGATTCGTGTACGCATTGAAGGTACTGAGGAAGAAATGCTTGAATTTATGGGGAAAATGCCAGACATTCCTGGATTTGAAAAGACACATATGAGAGAGCCAAGAAAAGGAAATAACCCGAAATACGATTCAAGTAAAAATGTACTAGCATATTTGTCTTATAAAAAGATTGAAGTCGCCAATAAATAGGCGGCTTTTTTAGTTTGCACTGTTTCACCGCCTTGTCTTTTTCACATAATAATAATAGTAGATTATGCTGAAGAGGGGTGAGAATAGTTAATAAGAAAATCATCTTTTTTGGAGACTTTGGTATTGATGACGCCGTAGCGTTAATTTATGCAAATAAAACATGTAAATTAGATATTCTAGGTATTGTTGCAGAGTACGGGAATGTATCACGAGATATCGTTACGGAAAATGTTTATTTTTTAGAAAGGTACTATGCTACACAAGTGAAAATTATTGAAGGTGCGAGTAGGCCGATGACAGCTGAAGAACCTTTGTTTTTCCCTGAAATCCATGGGGATCATGGTTTAGGTCCTATTATTCCACCTGAAATGAGAATTTGTAAACGAGAAAATTTTTGTGAATTAATCAAATTAATCGAACCTTGTCCAGAAGATATTATAATTGTGGCGACAGGAAGACTAACGACGCTTGCTACGTTATTTTTATTGTATCCAAATATAATGGATCGTATTTGTTCGTATTATATAATGGGCGGCGCTTTCCTATTTCCAGGTAATGTTACACCAGTATCTGAAGCGAATTTTTATGGTGATCCAATTGCAGCAAATATTGTTATGAAATATGCGAAAAACGCTACTATATACCCGTTAAATGTAACACAGGGTGCGCTTATTACGCCTGAAATGGCCAATATAATAGATAAACAAGGAACTGGACAGGCGAAACTCATTAAACCAATGATTGATTTTTATTATGAGAATTTTTATAAAAAAGAATATCCAGGTATTGGTGGAAGTCCCATACACGATTTACTACCGTTTGTCTCGTTTATAAACGATAGTATTTTCGAATATAAAAAATCGGCAGTGTGGATTAGTACGACAAATGATGTGACTAGGGGCCAAAGTGTAGCTGACTTTAGAAAAATAGCTGAACCAACAAGGTTTGATGATCGGCCGATTCAGAGAATTGCTGTTGGTTTTAACTATCCTGCTTTTAAAGAAGAGTTTATGCGAACAATATTGAAGCCAGATTGTCCTTAATGTGTGTAATAACAAGTCGGATAAATCGTTAGTTCGAAAAATAGTTTATCGGTGTGTATTATTCTCAAAAATCTTATAGTTGAGCAGCATGAATAACTTATGAAAAATGTCACATAACTAATGGTAAGCAATTGTTTCTAATTATATTTTGATTGGTTAAATATAAAGGAGGTTATTATATGATTTGGTCTTTAATCGTTGGTGGTTTATTAGGATGGTTTGCAAGCTTAATTACTGGAAGGGATGTACCAGGTGGTGTAATTGGTAATATTATTGCTGGTATTATCGGTTCTTGGGTTGGTTCGAAATTACTTGGTAGTTTTGGTCCAGTCATTGGCGGATATGCAATTATTCCAGCTTTAATCGGTGCGATCATTTTAATTTTCATCGTAAGCTTCTTATTACGAGCAATGCGAAAATGAATGTAAGGACTGTTTACATTTGTAAGCAGTCCTTTTTATATGTTATGCTAGTATTATACAATCAGGAGGTGTCAGCATTGAAAACATTCACAGTAAATTTCCATCAAGAAGATAATGCTAAAGCGACAACAGTACATAAATTAAGTGAAGAGGACTTCAATAAAGCAACTGAAAAAGGTACTCGTCATTTATTTGATTTAGATACAAACGTTGGCTTCTTCGTATTCTTTGATGCAGAAGATGCAGAAGGAAATGATCAATACTTAATGTTACAATATGAAGGAGATCATGAAGAACCAACTGCGTGTTATGGATTTGATTTAAAACTATACTATCAATTTTTAGCACTATACTTAAATGATCTGGAATACCAAGGTGAAACAGATGAGGAAGAGGAAGAATATGGTCCAATTCATCATTTAGCTCACTTACTTTATCATATTGTTGAAGACGGTAAGTCAATCGAAGTGTAATATACATATTTAAAGCTGTCCTTTTGGGGCAGCTTTTTTATATGACATTGAAATGGTGTACTTTGAGCTAAATAAAGTGAAGCTTTAATCAGTGGGTGGTTCATCCCCACTGATTATTAGCCCTACCAATCGGGCTTTTACGGGCAGCCCTTACCCCCATCTAACTTCTTTGCTTCGAAGTGGGGATCTTACTGCCCGGCAAATAGCGGGATAAATTAATAATAGAAATTTATTTATTAAGTAGGATTATTTATTACTTTCATGTTAGTATCGTAAAACACCTGTTATAATGATTGTAATTAAATTCATGGAGGCTAATTCTATGCTTGTAGATGTAAAAGCTTTTATTAAAGCTGCAGGTTTAACATGTATTTCATCATTAAGTGGAGATAATACATTTGCTTATAATTTTGAAACTGTAAAAAGCACTATCGCTACATTTTTTAAGAAACTAAGATTTACCGTTTAATTTCATTTCAACCAGTAGGAAAAGAGTAATCACTTCCTACTGGTTTTTTTCTGTTTCAAGGAGCTGTTGTGACGGCATATTTTCAGCTATAGATAGAGGATATTATCATTGAGAAGAGAAGGTTTAAATAAGGAGATGAATACAGTGATTAACAATATAATTCCAAGTTTTTTGAAATTATGGGAAAGTGACGATTTAGAATTAGAACTCCTTAATCGATACTTTACTTCGCATTCAGAGATATTTGAAGAATACTTTAAGTATCATTGTCCTAAAACGAAAGAACGTCTTTCTAATGCCATTAAACAATATCCCGCAAAAATAGAAGATATTCATATTATTGCAGAATCATTACCAATCATTATTCAAGAGGTAACAAATGAATATCGTAATAAATATAACTTTGATGTAAATATGAAATTCCATGTATTCGTTGGAGGATTTGGTTCAAATGCATTTGTAGAAAGGGAAATCATTGGAGACATATTTTTTGCGGCAGAAAAATTATCTCCAGATTTGAATCATCTTCGTGTTATTGCTGCTCACGAAATAGGTCATATATATCATAATGTTATGCTACAAAATACTGGAATGGATTGGACTAGGGCTGAATGGACCGATGCGTCGGTAAGTTTGTATCGTGAAGGTGTTGCAACTTATTTATCAAAAAAAATCGTTAAAGATTTAAATGAGTCTGTTTACTACTCATATAATAGTGACGGTGATCTATGGCTACAATATTATAAAGAAAATGAAGAGAAAATAAAGAAACGTTTTTTACAAGATTATGTTGAAGGATGGACAGATGAAAAAGAGAAAGAATGGTTCCGTTTATCAGGAGGTAGTTACTTCGGATATAACAGACTTGGTTATTTTTTAGGAACAGCTTTTGTAACATATTTTGTACAAGCCTTTGGAGAGAATGAAGCACTGACTTTTTGGAACAAACATAATTTGAAAAGTAGTGTAATGGGTTGGTTATCGAAATGAATAAGATGCAATAGGGGGGTAAAATGATGAAAGGGTATTTGAAAATAGTTATGTTGTTTTTGGCTATAGCATGTATGTTTGCGCTAGCAGCATGTAATGGGACAGACGAAAAAAAGGAAACAAATCCAACCTTGGAAAATAATAAAAATGAACAAAGCAATTCTTCAGAAGAACAGAAAAATCCTGAAGCAAAACCAAGTAATGAAAAAACAACAAAACCATCACCTGAGCCAGATTCGAAAAATAGAACACTTAATCAAAAATCAATTAACCACGTTAAAGATTTGTTTGAACTAGCAAAAGAAGGAAAGGTACCTAATGTGCCATTTGGAGCCCATACAGGGGATATTGAAGAAATTGAAAAAGCGTGGGGGCAAGCAAATAAAACCGAATATGCAGGGAATGGTATGTACGCAACTTTTACAAATAAAAATGTTGTTTTCGGATTTAATAAAGGGTCACAAGTTTTTGATGTACGCTCATATCATGCAGAACTAAAATTGATTACATTACAAGAAATTGAAAAAGCATTGGGAAAACCATCTTCAGTTAAAGAGAATGGTGAAGATAAAATATATGTATACAAAGTAAATAACCAGTATGAGCTGAAATTTGTCATTCCAAAATCGACTGGTAAGGTAGATCATATTTCTGTATTTTCACCAGAGGATAGTATTAATAAAATGGCAGGATAAGAAATTAAGTGATTTCAAAAACACCTCACTTTATTGAAGTGAGGTGTTTTTAGTTGTAAATAAGGAACGTCTCCTGCCATATAAAACATACTTTCATATGCGAAATACTTCACTTTTGTTTTTTAATATTCATCCAATAAGAAATATTGATCTACTGAAAAAGTAGTAACCTATAAATTATGTGTAGGCTGGTTCATGATTTTTTTACGTTCTAAATTTTGAACAAACAGTGCTTGAACAATACCTCCAATTAATAAGAAACTAGCACAAATATAAAACAGCATACTTCCATTTAATTTACTTAATAAAACTGCACCAATAACAGGTCCACACGTTCGAGATATATCCCAGTGTATACCGTAAATTGAAAAATATAAACCACGTTTATCATGAGGTGCAATTTCTGAAACGAATCGCAATAAATGGTTTAAAGCAATACTTTCTCCAATGACTAAAAAGAGTAAGGTGAAGAACAACGACAATATCGTCGTTGAATAACTAAAGCCAACTGCAGCTATCGTATAGCAGGCGTAAGAAATAAGGATGATTTTCGCCATAGAAAATCGTTCAGACCATTTTACGAGGAAGATTTGTAGAATGATTTCCAAAATGGCTTTGCATGTTGAAATAAATGCGAGTATGAATACGAGATTAGGAAATACATGTTCTGCAAAAATACGATAATTCGTCTCAGTTTGTGCATAAAAAAAGCTAATAGGAAGTGTAGAAAACATAAGACCGAATATGGCGTAATGTTTAAAAACAAATTGCTTTGGTGAACTTGCCTCAATTGTTTGTTTCGTCTTACTTATAGTCGGAACGGTTTCTGGGAGCTGGGTCCAAACAACAACGGCATATATCGTAAGGGTTACACTTTGCACGATAAATAAATATTCTGGGTGAGTATTATAAAAACTTGCACCGATTAAAGGGCCGATTACGGATCCAATTGCTCCCATCGTTTGTAGGAGAGCAAAAATTTCTGCTTGCTGCTCTTTTTTTGTTAAATCAGCAATTTGTGCACGTTGAGCCGGAATATATAAGGAACGGCCAATGCCATTAATGACATATAACAGTGCAAATATAAAAACGGATTGAGCGAAAACGAAACTACCGATTGCAACACTTTGTAGCAATAAGCCGAGTAACATAATCTTTTTCCGGCCATATTTATCAGTAATTCCTCCAGCAATAAGTGTAAATAAAATGTCTGAAAGTGGCTGTAATCCGAAAATCAGCATAGTTATTATTACATTGCCGTTTAACATTTTATTAACGTAAATAATCATAATGATAGCTAGCATAGATTCAGTCGTTCGGGTTAATAATTCACCACACAGTCTAATAAAAATAGGTTTATTGTAACGAAGTAAGAGATAATTCAATATTAATTCCTCCTTTCTATATTGAAATGATAAGATGAAAGAAGAATTGGAAAAAGGGTAGAAACAATAGGGAGTATTTTTCACCTTTTAGGGGGATTATGATGTTTATTTTAGATCAATATATTGAACTATGGATTGCTTATGGAAAAGGGAAAAAAGAGGGAGAACGATTGGAAGTAACAGTGCAAAATATATCTGAAACATTATTTTGTACAGAGCGTAATAGTAAATTAATTATAAAAAAATTAGATGAGTTAAATTGGATCAAGTGGTTTCCAGGTCGCGGCAGGGGAAATCGTTCCAAGTTAATATTTCAAAAGCACCCGATGTCTTTAATTTTAGATAGAGGAAAAGAAATAACGAAAAAAGGGGATGTGAAAAGCGGAAGCATATTTGTGGAACGCTATAGCTCACATTTTCCGTCAGTAAAGGGAGAATATCACTGCTGGGTAGATTCAATATTTGGTCATAAGATTGAAATGACATCTGAAGGGAGAAGAGATGTACTCCGGTTGCAAGTACAAATGAATTTAGATATCACATTAGATCCTGTATACGCTACAATGCGTTCAGAATGTCATATGGTAAAACATATATTCGACACACTCGTGTATGTAGACGGTAATACAAACATTATAGAGCCAAGACTTGCATTTCACTGGGAATATAATGACGCTGAAAAAATATGGACGTTTTATTTACGAAAAGGAGTTCACTTTCATAATGGAAAACAACTTACTGCACATGATGTTATATACTCATTGAATCGATTTATGAATCTGGAAAATAATGCACACGCATGGATGTTACAACACGTTGAAAGTATCCGTTCAGTGGATGACTACGTTGTCGAAATTCAATTACAAACGGAAAATAAAATGTTTTTACATATGATAAGTGCAGAACAGTGTTCTATCGTGAGTGAAGATGAAGCAGGAGAGCTAATTGGAACAGGGTCTTTTCAATTATATAAAAGTAATGAAAATCTGTTCATTTTAGAAGGTCATCCTTTATATTTTCGTGAAAGACCTTTTTTAGATCGTGTTGAGTTGTGGAATGTAGAACAAGGTGTAAGTACATACGATATTTTAGTAAAGGCGCAGTATAAAGATAAAGAAAAACATAATAAAGAATTGTCTCGGCTTGAGTCGAACGTGACATATATAACATGTAATCTTACGAAAGAAGGACCAATGCAAGATGAGTTATTTCGGAAAGCGTTATATAAAATCATTCATGGTTATACAATCGTTCAAGAACTCGGCGGAGAACGTGGAGAAGTGGCAAAGAAACTAATATTAGCAGGTGAAAGCATTGTAGAGATTGAGGAAGATGTAGAAAGTTTAATTAAAAGGAGTACTTATCATAATGAAGTGCTACAGCTCTACACATTTACAGGACGAGATCATGTTGAAGATGCACAATGGATACAAAAAGAGTGTGCGAAGTACGGGATTCGTGTAGAAAATAATTTTCTTGATATAGAAGAGCTATTGGAAGTAAGTACGATACAAAAGGCTGATATGATGCATGATAGTGCCACAATAAGCGAACGAATAGAAGATAGTCTATTATATATGTTTCTTACAAAAAATAGTTTTATTCATGGACAAAGCAACATGGACTTTTATGAAAAGTTGTCTATTTATTTTAAACAAGAAGAATTAGAGAAAAGAGTTACATTGTTACGCGATATTGAGGATACTTTGTTACGTCAAATTCATATTATTCCTTTGTATCGTAATAAACAAGAGGTAAGTACACATGAAAAAGTCCAAAATATAATGATTAATTCACAAGGTTGGATTGATTTTTATAATATTTGGTTTAAATCTTGATATATAAGGGCTTTTGCGCATTTTCATAAGATGTGTAAGAGTCTTTTTTGTATGTAGGAATAGGTTTGTTTTACACATTGTTACGCTACTTGTGATAAAAGTCTATTTACAGCGTAACAGTGTTATGTTACATTGTTATCAGGAAGGAGTGTTATACAGTTGAGTACAGATTTGATTTCAAAAAAAGATTTATTAGAACTAACTGGCATTTCATACGGACAGTTATATAGGTGGAAAAGAAAAAATTTAATACCGGAAGATTGGTTTGTACGAAAGTCAACATTCACGGGTCAAGAGACATTTTTTCCGAAAGAAAAGATATTAGAGCGTATTGATAAAATCCAAACGATGAAAGAGGATTTATCACTTGATGAACTAGCGAATATGTTTTCACCGAGTGTGAGAGAAATTCTTTTAACAAAGGAAGACATTTTACGTAAGGGGATTGCATCAGAACCAGTTTTACAATTTTTCATAGAACAAACGAATAAAACAGCAGAGTTTCAATTTGTAGATATTCTTTATGTGTACATGTTAGAAGAATTATTACAATCGGGAGATATTAGTTTAGAAGTAGGAAAAATGGTCTTGCAAGTTTTACGTGAAAATTATGAAGCAATTAAACATAAAAATTGTGATTTAATCATTGTACGAAAGTTAGGGATTTCTACATGTTTATTAGTTTCAAACGTGGAAGATTTAATTTTTGAAAAAGGCACTAAAATCGTTTTACGCGAAGCGATTATGAAATATACCGAAGCATTAAAAACGAAATTGTTGTAGTGGAGGAGAAAGTATGCGTACAGATAATTTGATTATAAATGGTTACGGTTCATCGAATGGTGGCGAGTTTCATAAAGTGCAACTAAACGGAAAAGGTACTGTGAATGGAAATGTTGAATGTGACCAATTTGAATGTAACGGTTACGGTGCTGTTACTGGAAATTTGAAAAGTAGCAATGCAAGAATTAGTGGATCAGGTAAAATCGACGGTACAGTTCATGCTGAAACGATGCGAATTGATGGAAAAGCAACAATTACGCAAGATGTGAAGGCAAACAGTTTGAAAATTGCAGGAAAAGGTACGGTAGGTGGAAATGTCACTGGTGAAGAATTTAAAGTCAATGGTCAAGCGACAATTGATGGTAATTGTGAAGTGGATACGTTTTCTTCAGAAGGACAATTTACAATTGGTGGATTACTAAGCGCTGATGAAATAAATATTAATATTCACGGTACATGTCGAGCGAAAGAAATTGGTGGTCAAACGATTAAAGTAAAACATAGACTAAGTACTTTTAGTAGGCTGTTTAAATCAGTATTTGGTATGCAATTAGAGGCTGAACTATTAGAAGGTGACAATATCGATATTGATTATGCTCACATAAGAACGGTAAGAGGAAATAATGTTACGGTAGGACCGAACTGTGAGATTGAACTGATCGAATATACGGGTGTTCTTACTGTTGATAAAAGCGCAAATGTAAAAGAAATGAAGCAGATTTAATGGAAGGGAGAAAATGATATGGAACATCAACATAGTCTTACTGTTAATGGTTCTGGTAGTTCAGCAGGCGGAGATTATAATAAAGTGAAGATTCGCGGTGAAGGAACGATTTCTAATGACATGAGCTGTAATGAATTTAAAACGTACGGCACGAGTGAAGTGTGCGGTAATATGAAAGTGAAAAGTTATGTCGTGTATGGAGATAGTGAAGTACAAGGAAATGTAGATGCGGAATATGTAAAAGTATACGGAAATACACAAATGCATAGTGATGCTCATATTGAAAAAATAAAAGTAAGAGGTATGATAGAAGTTAAGGGGAAATTAACTGGTGATTTCGTAGATGTGAAAGGCGCTTTAAATGTAAAAGGAGATATTGAAGTTGAAGAACTGTCACTAACTGGTGGCCTTGAAAGTGATGGATTACTTAATGCTGAAAATATTGAAATTTCACTTCGTTATGAAGGTAGCAAAGTAAGAGAAATTGGCGGTAAGAAGATTACCGTTCGTAAAAAAGCGAGATTTATTCCATTTACAAATCATGCTGGAAGCCTCCAAACGTCTATCATTGAAGGAGATGAGATTTATTTAGAGCATACGATTGCTGAAGTAGTAAGGGGAAATAATGTTACAATTGGTCCCGGATGTGAAATTAGTGTTGTAGAATATCATACTAGTTTTAATCAAAAAGGTAATGCAGTCGTAAAGGAACATAAACAAATATAAGTAGTACGAGGGAGAGCAAGGTTATGGTTGAAAAGAATAATAAGCTCGGCTTTGTTGTAGCGGGCTTATTGCTAGGTATTTTAATGGCATCAATGGATAATACCATTGTCGTAACAGCGATGGGAACAATCGTTGGTGATTTAGGAGGCCTTGAAAACTTTGTATGGGTCGTTTCTGCCTATATGGTCGCAGAAATGGCAGGTATGCCGATATTCGGAAAACTATCAGATATGTATGGTAGAAAGAGGTTCTTTATTTTCGGTTTAATCGTCTTTATGATTGGTTCGGCGCTTTGTGGTACTGCTGAAAATATTACACAGTTAGGGATTTATCGTGCCATTCAAGGTATTGGCGGCGGGGCATTAGTGCCGATCGCGTTTACTATCGTTTTTGATATTTTCCCTCCTGAAAAGCGCGGGAAAATGGGTGGTTTATTCGGAGCAGTATTTGGTTTATCGAGTATTTTTGGTCCGTTGCTTGGTGCGTATATTACAGATTACATAAGCTGGCACTGGGTATTTTATATTAACTTACCGCTTGGCGTTTTAGCACTTATTTTTATTACATTCTTTTATAAAGAGTCACGAGTTCATAGAAAGCAAAAAATTGATTGGTTTGGCGCAATTACTTTAGTTGGTGCAGTAGTTTCTTTAATGTTTGCGCTTGAACTTGGCGGACAAAAGTATGATTGGGATTCTAACTTTATTTTAAGTTTATTTGGTGGATTCGTTATTTTAATTATTGCATTCATTTTTATTGAACGTAAAGTAGAAGAACCGATCATTTCATTTGAGATGTTTAAACAACGTTTGTTCGGAATGAGTACAATTATTGCTTTATGTTACGGAGCTGCATTTATGTCAGCAACTGTATACATTCCATTATTCATTCAAGGTGTATACGGTGGCACTGCAACAAACTCAGGATTATTACTTTTACCAATGATGTTAGGCTCAGTCGTAACAGCGCAGTTAGGTGGTTTTTTAACGACAAAGCTTAGCTACCGAAACATTATGATCATTTCTGCGGTTATTATGCTAATTGGACTATTTTTATTAAGCACATTAACGCCAGAAACAAGTCGTGCATTATTAACAGTGTATATGATCATTATCGGATTTGGAGTCGGTTTCTCATTCTCTGTACTAAGTATGGCAGCTATTCACAACTTCGGTATGGAACAGCGCGGATCTGCGACTTCGACGAGTAATTTCATTCGTTCATTAGGTATGACACTTGGTATTACAATCTTCGGAATGATTCAAAGAACAGGTTTCCAAGGTCAATTAGAAGAAGCATTTAAAGGTATGAGCGGGGGAATGAATACAAACACATTAGGGGATTCAAGAGCCATTTTATCAGAATCGGCAAGATCTCAAATCCCTCCGCAAATATTAGATAAGATTATTGATGCTCTTTCTAGTTCAATTGTTCAAACGTTCATGTGGGCATTGGTACCAGCTGGATTAGCATTCATATTCATTTTCTTTATGGGAAATGAGCGCATGGTAATTAAGAAACAACAAAAGAATAAAAAGAGCGAAACATCAAAAGCGTAATGAAAAAGCTCCTTTCCAATTGGAAAGGAGCTTTTTCATATGTATGGTGTTAGATTAGCCTTCGATAATTTCGTATTCTTCGTCTGCAAGTAATAAAATTTGTGTTTTCTTACCTTTGTTTTGAACTTCGATTACATCGTATGCACCTAAGTCTCTTACTTTGCTTTGAGAAGCGTTAACCATAACTTCCATAGAATCAATTAAGATATCTTCTTCAATGTATGATTCAGGCAATGCCATATCTTCAGTTTCTAATACACATGCGTATAGATTTTGTAAGTTTTCAGCAGTTGGGTTTTGTTCCTCAACATCAATGATGTTTTTTACTGCTTCCATATTTTCTTCTTTTACTTGGTATACTTTAATTTTAGCCATTGTTTTAATCTCCTTTATAACGTAATCGTAGAGGCTACACTTCATTATAACGTTTTTTTCATGAAAGATGAAATTGTTATATGTATTTATAGTAAAAATTATCTGTTATTACTCATTATTGGTGTAATTCCCTTACTAATATTATGAATAGGTAACGATATTCCTACGTTAAAGTTATATTGTCCAAGCTTTTTTGTTTTCCTTTCATATATATGTATTAGCTATTCTATATAAAGAAGGGATGGAGTGTAAGTGGATTGTGAGCCGAAACGTGATTGTGGATGTTGCCAAAATAGTATATGTGAATTTTTACAAAGTCTAGAACCGTATACTAAAGTTGAAAGTATTGTAATAGCAGGAAACGAAATCGTTGTATCCTATTTTCTTTCGTTTAATGTGATGAAAGGGATTGTATCATTTGTACAAGAAGACAGTGAGGTTATATTTGTAGATTACTCAAAAATTGATGCAATCCGAATAGGAAAAGTTTGTAGTTGCAAATCGAAAGTTAAATATATTGAAGAGGACTTTAGCTTGCTAGGAAATGTGTGCCCGCAATGTTTAACAGAGGGGAGCACAATCTTTTTCGATTTTCATGATCCAGAATTAAATTTATCTTTACAAGCGAAAACAATTGATGCACCTATATGTACTGAATTTACAGATGAACTTGGGAATATAGTAAAGCAAGTTGCAATCGTAGGTGAAGCAATTGTTTCTAAGGATTTTGTTCAAGTACCTGAACTGTTAGATTTTCGATTAGTTTTATCGGATACTGCTGCGAACCCTTTGAAGTTTGGAATACTATTCATTAATTTTCCTGATATTACATTCATTATTCTTTTCGCATCTAGTGGATACTTAAACATTTCAAATTGTTTAAAAGTAGAGAGTGGAACTGGTAATATCGAAATAGAAGAGCTGAAAAAAATGATAAAGGATGACGATAACACGTACAAATCGGTTGTTAAATTGACTAAGGTATATAAGAATGGTGAGACGGAATCTTTTATTTCTAAGAAGGAGTTATAACGCATTTTTTGATAAATCCTCATACATTATGTTGAGGGTTTATACATACACGATGTATATTCTAAAGTTTAAAAAGTGAGATACTCTTTTTTTATTAGATGTTATAATAATTTTATATTTGTGAATAATTTATAATTATATAAAATTTTAGTTTAATAGGTGTTTGCTTATATGGTAAGTGGTTTATTGAAAAATTATATATATTGAATCTTAAATATTTAGAATACGATTGATTTTAAAGAAGGCGGGAATGTAAATGATATATGAAGCGAATATACGTACAAGAAAAAAACTAGTTTCTATGTTTGATGATTTCAATAACGTTGTTTTACTTTCTTATTTACAAGGACATATGGGTACTGCTTGGGTAAATGATCTTGAAAATCCAACAGTAGCACAAGTTACGGTAGGAATTTTCACATTTTACGCTGGAGACCCAAATGTGCAAGAAACAGAAGAGTTATTACGTAATATTCCAGAAAGAATTTTAGTTATCGTAAATAGTGAAGAGTGGAAACAACGCCTAGAAACATTCCATGAAAGAAAAATAGATAAGTTATTACGTTATAAATTCAAACGAAATCCAGAAGTTTTTAATCGTTCAAAATTACAATCTTTTATATCAACACTTCCAAAAGGATATGAGCTAAAAAGAATAGATGAGCATATCGCAAATAGCCCTACATTACATAAGATCTCCGAAGATTTTACAAGTCAATTTCAGTCGGTAGAAGATTATATAAACCGTGGTATAGGTTATAGCATTTTATATAACGGAGAAGTTGTATGCGGTGCATCCTCGTATAGTATTTATAATGATGGAATTGAAATTGAAGTTGCGACTGATCACAATCATAGAAGAAAAGGTTTGGCAACTGTAGTTAGTGCAGCTCTTATATTGGATTGCTTAGAAAATGGAAAGTATCCAAACTGGGACGCAGCCAATACTACATCTGCTAACCTAGCAGAAAAGTTAGGATATGTTTTTGATAAAGCGTATGATACTTATTTTGTGGATAATAGATGAGTGAAGGAATTACATACTAAAAAATAAATGCGCCCTAGTACGTAAGTCTAGGGCGCATTTATTAGTTGGTAAATATCTTCATAACGATCTTATCACATTTCATCTTTTGAATGTTTGGAATTAAAGATATTTATGTAACTTTTTGAAAAAATAAAAGAGCAGCTAGCAAAAGCTAACTGCTCCTCTCCAAGGGAGAATGGAGAAATACAATCATGTTATCTATAGTATTGACGGAACATAGAGTTTTAATCAAAGCCCCACTGATTAAAGTTTCACTTTATTACATTTACAATTTAAATAGTAGAACGTGTTTTTCGTAGTTCTCCAAACACCAATTATATTTTTTTATAATAATTGGATGGACTGCTTCTTTCGTAGTATCGACTTCAGTATAGCCATATTTCTTATAAAAGTTTTCTAATTCCTCAAAAGGAAGACAATATACATCTTGTATTTGTGATTTTCTCGCAGTTTCCACTAAAAATGAAACAAGCTCACCAGCTAATTGTAGCCCTCTAAATTGAGGCAGAATAAAAATTCCACCCATTTCTAAAGTATCTGCATCTATTTGGACTAATCGTCCAACACCTGCATACTCATTGTTATATGTAATAATTGCAACTTTATCTCTCTTTAAATCACTTCTTACAAATCCTATTGAGTCATATTGATTATTAACCCATTCTAAATCGTTAGATGTGGCCAATTGAATACTCATATACATCCTCCTTGGAAATACTAGCGCTCTCTTCATTATATAGAACATAACATACTATATCAAAAGAACCTTGAGATAGCACATTTGTTTAAGTTATTAGTTAAAAGTTTGGGATTGCTGGCATTGAAATGTAGGCTTCACCAAATATAGGATAATAATGTTGTGAATTTAGTGTTACATAGTCAAAATAAAAAATAGTTCATGTGTTCGATAACGCACGATTGTTTAAGTGTAGAGAAAATCATAGGGGTATTTTAATTAGTAGCTACTGTATTCATTGAAGCTATTAAGGAAATGTGATAATCGCCAGCCTTATTGATACAAATCATATTAGGATTTAGTAAAAAACTCTTCCTGAAAAAGAGGGAGATTAAAGATAAGAGCACTTCGAAAAGTGCCCTTCAGTAATGACTACTCATTCTAAAAAGAAAGGATGCAATATATCATATGAAGTTTAGTGTATTTAATTATGGGCCTTTTATATAAAAGTTTTATTTTGTTCCGAATAAAAAGGCGGTTGTTTCCGCAACCACCTTTCAGTAAAACAAAGCACTTTTTATGAAATAAATTATGGATGATCCCTAAAAAAGGTTATAGGATATACCCACATTTTTATAACTAAAGTGACGAACTCAGGTTATAAGGAAGGAACAATTATATTGTATGAAATCTATTCTAGAGTAGTCACAAAGAAAGTTGTCTTCTTATTAGAAGGCAGCTTTTTTTATTAGAAAAAGAAGTAGAAGCTTAAGTTACTTGTCCAAACAAATTTTAAAAAAATACATAAAATGCTATTAGTTAGTCAATATTTTAATATTGCTAATTTTTAAGACTAAAAGGGGTGATTTTATGTGTGAATGTGAAGTTTGTAGACGAAAGAAAAATCGGGATCCATTAAACCGGGAGTTTGAGCCGAAAAAACGAGTTCCTGAGCCAAAAAAAGAGGATTGTGAGCCAAAAAAAGAGGACTGTGAATCAAAAAAAGAAGATTGCGAATCATTAAATTATTATTCATTTAGTAAAAATGCAAATTTTTTAGAAAAAGCTATACAAACAGATGAAATCGATCAAATTTCTGAGGAATATATTGAAATAGTAGATTCAGCAGATGTACAAGTTACTACTACAGATACAAAAGCTGCGCTATCTATCCAAGCTGCATTACAAGCAGCTATTGTGGTTGTGGTAAGTATTTCTATAGCAGATAGTGAAAAGGCAGATAAAATAACACAAGAATTGTTTCAAAAATCATCTATTAAACAAATTAATAGACAAAAAACATTTATTAAAAATTCCAGAAACGTAATCGTAACAACTACTGATACAGATATTGCAGTGAATATTCAAATTCTCCTTCAAATTTTATTAGCGTTACTAGTTAAATTAAATATTTTATAAAGTGTCTATCCCATTTATATTTAGCTATAAGGGTTCACTCTAAATAAATATTTTTTTGTTGTAATATGTGGTACAAGCTTGGACTTCTCATTATGACTGAATTAATATTCAAGATTAATGGGAAATTAAGTGTGGAAAACTACACAATAACAAAGGTGAACTTATAATTTAACATTGAATAAAACTTATATATGTGAAGTAAAGGAAGGCTGTCTTCTTATTAGAAGACAGCTTTTTGATTTTATTAGTAAAAAGAAGTGAAAATAGAAGATTAAGTTACTTGTCCAAGCAATTTTTATTTAAATGCATATAATGCTGGTAGTTATTTGAAATTTTTATAGGAAACTGATAGGAGTGAACATTGTAAATGGATGATTTAAATAAATTTTCTTCCTTTAAGTTTGATAAGGATCAAAAGAATATAATTATAGACCTTTTACTCTCAGATATTTTTAATAGGCATGGAATCAATGAAGAAAAACTAAAAAATTTATCACCAGAAAAAAAGCAGCAAATTAAAAGTATTGTTTCTGAAATACAATCACAAGTTAATAATTATTTAGATTGAAAGGGGGTGAACGTATGGACAAAACATGTCATTCAGATGAAAATAAAAAGTGGAGTGCATTAGATTCCTCAAATCCTCATCCGTCTTTTAAAAATGCTAGCGTTTCAGAAGCAGCTGCGCAAGAAAGTAAAACGTACCAAATTTCTGAAGAATCTATTACAATTGTAGATTCAGCAGATGTAGAAGTTACTACTACAGATACAAAAGCTGCTTTATCTATTCAAGCAGCATTACAAGCAGCTATTGTGGTTATAATAAGTGTTTCTATAGCAGACAGTGAAAAAGCTGACCGTGTAGCACAAGAATTGTTTCAAAAATCATCTATTAAACAAATTAATAAACAAGAAACTGTTATTAGAAATTCTAGAAATGTTACAGTTACGACTACGGATACAGACATAGCAGTAAATGTTCAAATTCTTCTCCAAATTTTATTAGCTTTACTAGTAAAATTAAATATTTTATAAAATGTTTAACTTGTTTTTTATCTAGTGATTCTTACAGGTGAATATTCACTGTTTTAATTATAGTACAGGCTATAAATATTAATCATAACTGGACTAATATTTAACATCGCCAAAATAATAATGAGAACAATGTGATGGAAAATAAATTTTGGTTATTTTATGAAAATTTAAAAGCCATTTCCTTTATTGGATTTGGCTTTTAAATTTTAAACAGTATGAATTTGAAAAGATTATATTAAGATAAAGAATCAAAATATAATGATACAAAATACTTATAAAATTATTCGTGTTATAGAAAAATAATAAGAAAAAGGTGTTTAAAATAGAATCATTTTCATTAATAGTTCAAGTTTTGAAGAATAGTGCATACAATATAAAGTGTTTTCCTTTCTTCATTTAAGTTTTACGTATATAATTTAAAAGTACTATTTTTATTTTATTATTTTATATTTATAACAGAATAGAGGTTTAAAAATGGGTGTTAAAATCATTACGGATAGTGCGGCGGATTTACCAGTAGAATTGCTGCAAGCATATGATATTGATTTAATTCCACTCCGTGTATATGATGAAGCAGAAACAGAGTATTTAGATGGAGTAACATTAGAGTCAGTTACATTATTGCAAAAAATGAGAGAAGGCGCTGTTTATAGAACGTCATTGCCTTCACTTGAAACTTTCCAAGAAAAATTTGTTTCTTATGCAAAAGAAGGTAATCCTTGTATATATTTAGCCTTTTCATCTGAACTGTCTGGTACATATCAATCATCAGTTGTCATTAAAGAGGAAGTAAAAGAAACATATGTAGATTTAGATTTAGAAATTATTGATACGAAATGTGCTTCGCTTGGTCAAGGTCTTGTCGTTTTAGAAGCTGCTAAAATGGCAAAAGATGGCGCATCAAAAGAAGATATTTTAAACCGTGTCGCTTTTCTAATGAACCATATGGAGCACATCTTCACTGTAGCTGACTTACAGTACCTTGTTAGAGGTGGACGTTTAAGTAAAGTAGCTGGTTTTATCGGTGGTTTACTAAACATTAAGCCGATCTTAAACGTGGAAGAAGGAAAACTTGTACCACTTGAAAAGGTACGAGGGAAAAAGAAAGTATTAAGCCGTATTGTTGATATTATGGAAGAGCGTGGTAAAGACCTTAAAGGTCAAACAATCGGTATGACTCACGGTGACGATTTAGAAACAGCTGAAGCATTAAAAGCATTAATTACGGAAAGATTTGGCTGTGAAGTATTTATCGTAAATACAATTGGTGCAGCAATCGGAGCACATACAGGACCTGGCGTTATAACGTTATTTTTCTTAAATGAAGTAGAGTAAAGGATTGATCTTTTGATCAATCCTTTTTTATTTTTTAATCTGTGATAATCGGTCGTTATGGTATTGATGAAGATAAAATCTTTGAAGTTTTCCTATATCAAATGCAATCTTGTAGAGGGAGTATTTTTTATATGTGGAATGATACTTAATGGTAGAAGAAAAGAGTATAAATAAGAATGTATTTATAGGAATCTGAATATTTAATGATATCGAAATTTTGTCATTTCATATATAATTGTGTAGGGAGAAATATCTGTAACTATTTGTAAAAATAGGAGGCGGCTATAAAAATGCAAGAAATTGCTAGATGGGATTTAAATCGACTGTATTTGAATGAGGATATTCTATTTCCGATTTTGGAGTTGAAAGAGCAATATTTTGTAACAAAAGATGTAGAGATTCTTTCAAAGCTTATACAAGTTATTGAAAAAGCAGAATACTATTTGTACTGTCAATCGGTTGAAGAAAGTGTTTCATCTGACCTTACTAAATTGACTGTGAAAGTGAAGGAACTAAAAAGTGAAGTACAGCAAGTAATAAAACATAATGAAGTGGAAACTTCAGATAATACTAAGTTAATAAAAGATGAACTTAATGCGTGGGAAAATATGTACATACAATTACGGGATAGGATAGAAATAGCGCACAATAACAAACAATTATCATTTGGACAAGCAAATAACATTGCAATGAATAGTGATAATGAAAAGGAAAGATTAGAATTATTCGAGTTACTTACAAATGCATTAAATAAAGAAAAAGAAATCTTTGCTACTGTATTAAATCAAATAGGGAGATTACGTAATATAAAGAGTAATGAAATAGAAGATAGAGAGATTTTAACACAATCTTTTCATGCGAATGGCATTTCAGAAACTGTATTATTACAAATGTGGAATGTGACAGAAGAAAACCTTGATAAATTAGTAAGTGCTTTAAGCGTGTATAAGAAAGGGAAAGCTTCGATTACATGGCATGAACTTATGACAGTAAAGGAAAGTAATGAGGTTACTATTCCTTTTTCAGTCGCAGTACAAAACGTTTATGATGCATGTAAGAATATTGACGAAGAATTAGCAGTATTTGCACGTAATGCGATAGAAAGTGGATGGATAGATGCTGAACCGAGAGAGAATAAACCACCAGGTGGGTTTTGTGCTCCATTTTTCAGTGAGAAAGAATCGAGAATCTCCATGCGTTATGATGGGAGTATAGATAGTGTAAGAGTGCTCGCTCATGAATTAGGACATGCTTGGCATTTTTATAATATGAGTTTTGAACAATCTACATCTTTTTTAGATGATTATTTGCCGATGAGTACGGCTGAATCAGCATCTATTTTCTTTGAAACGGTACTCTTAAATTATCTAATTGAAACAACTGATAGTAAAGATATGAAAAAGGCATTGCTTAGCTGGAAAATAAGAAATAGTTTTAATTATGTAATGGCAATACGAGCATCGTATCAGTTTGAAAAAACATTTTATGAAAAATGTAAAGAGGGTCCATTAAGTGCTGATGAAATTGAGAAATTATCTATAATGGCACAAAAAGAAGCATATGGAAATTCTTTAAGTGAATACCAGCCGTTTGTATGGATGAAATATATTCAATTTTATATAGCAGATGTTCCTTTTTACAATTATCCATACACATTTGGATATTTAGTAAGTTTTAGTTTATTAGAAATAGCTCAAGAAAGTAAAAGTACTTTTCATCCGAAATATAAAGAGTTTTTAAGAGAAACAGGAAAGGCTCCAGTAGAGGAGCTTATGAAAAAATATTTTGAAATAGATATAAGAAATTATGAATTTTGGAATAAGGCTTTTATTCAAATTTCTAAAGACATTGATGAATATTTGCAGCTTATGTAAGGGGAGAGTATAGTGGATCAACAGTTTATAAAAGGTATACCTTTTTCAACTTTAGAATATGCAAAAGCTATAAGTTTATTAAAAGGTTGGATACATGAACAACAAGAGAAACCAAGGTTTGTAGTAACTGCAAATCCTGAAATTGTTATGTCTGCAAAGGAAAATACGGAAAAATCAAAGCAGTTTAAAAAGATGTTACTATCTGCGGATTTAATAACAGCGGACGGGATTGGTGTCATAATTGGCTCGAAAATATTAAAAGGAACTTTGAAAGAACGTGTTACTGGGGCGGATTTAACTCACGATTTAATAAAATATTGTAACGACAATGAATATCGTGTCTTTCTTTTTGGAGCCGCTCCAGAAAGTAATAAAAAGGCATTAGAAAAATTAAATGAGCAGTTCCCAGGAGCACAGTTTAAAGGACAGCATGGATTTGTAAATGGTGAAGAAATAGAAAAAATAAAAATAAAAATTAAGCAATTCAAGCCGCATTTACTACTCGTAGGACTAGGTTCACCAAACAAGAAGAGTTCATCTATGAAAACATACAAACATTAAACGTTCCGCTATCTATTGGTATCGGAGGCATGATTGATATAGTATCTGGTACTGTAAAAAGAGCACCGAAAATGATGAGGGATACTGGAACTGAATGGCTGTATAGGTTACTCTCACAGCCGAAAAGATTGAAGAGGCAACTTGTACTTCCGAAATTTTTATTGTCGGTTATGTTAGAGAGAGTGAAAGGAATGCCAAGCTAAGAAAGGATAAGTAAGATGATAGAGCCGTTATCTAATGAAAAAGCTACAATGATTTTTCAAGAGCTGAAAGTAGAAAGTGAAACTTTATTTGAATTTAAAATTCGAAATGCAATACCTATTCACCGTGGTTGGCTAAATTTGAAGTGGAAACTCGCAACGGATGCAGGGGATTTTGTATTAAAGCAATATAATCAAGAACGGTACAAAATGTATAACTCAGACCTTTTAATACAAGCATTACAACAACAGCAAAGATTACATAATAATGGTGTAAGTTGTCCAAGGGTATTAATTTATAAAAATAATGTAATGCATATATCAAAAAGTGATGAAAGATTTATAGTATTAGAACATAAGGAAGGTAGCTTAGTTTCACCAGGAAAAGTGAATCAAAAGGAAATTCACTCTCTTGGTCAGACGATAGGTTATATGCATAACTTGTTAAATGATGGCTCTTTAATAAAAGGAGAAAATCCTAAATTTGTTCCACCTACTAAAGAGGCGAGATTGAAACATTGGGAAGAAAAAATGAGAGAAGTAGAGAAGCTAGGAAAAGAGCACATTCTCTCTTATATAAAATTACAGCAAGAAGCAACACAATTGGTAAATACAGAACAATTTCATAATAGCCAACGGGGATGGGTGCACCGTGATTTATGGGTAGATAATTTCTTGTTTCATAATGATAAAGTATCAGCGATTCTTGATTTTGATCGCATGGATTACGATTATGTAGAGTTAGATATTGGCCGTGTAGTTATATCGTGCGCATTAAGTGACGGAGTATTAAATAAGAGTCTTGTTGCATCATTTTTAGAAGGGTACCGCAATGAAGTAGACTTTCCAGTAGGGAATATTGTTCGGGCAATTCAAATGCTTTGGTACATGGAGAGTACTTGGTGGATCCATGCCAATATGGATCAGCATAGTGTACCACCTTCACGCTTTGCAGATGAAATGAATTGGATAGCTGAAAATTATGGTGTATTACATAATATATTGGCCGACTTATAAATAAAGAGGAGACTACATACATGAACAGAATCGGCATTATTGGAGCAATGCAAATTGAAATAGATTTACTTTTAGAAAAACTAGTTATACAAGAGGAACAGACAATAGCGGGAATGCCTTTTTATATTGGAGAATTCATGGGAATAGAAGTAATTATTACACGTTCTGGTGTAGGGAAAGTAAATGCAGCTGCATGCGCGCAAACATTAATTCATAAATTTGATGTAGACTCTATCATTAATACGGGCGTTGCTGGCGGATTACATTCAGATGTAAAAGTCGGCGATATAGTTATTTCAACGAATGTTACTCATCATGATGTAAGTAAAACTCAAATGAAAAACTTATTTCCGTTCCAAGAGGAATTTATTGCAAGTAAGGAATTGGTAGAGTTAGCACGTAAAGCTTGTATTAGTAGTAGTTTACAGATTGCAGTTCATGAAGGAAGAATTGTCAGCGGTGAATGTTTTGTTGAAGATTCAAAGTTAAAGGCGAAATTAATAGACGAATACGCACCTCATTGTACAGAAATGGAAGGGGCAGCAATTGGACATGTTGCCTATATAAATGATATACCGTTTCTCATTATAAGATGTATTTCTGACAGCGCAGATGATGAAGCTCAAATTTCTTATGATGACTTCGCGAAAACTGCTGCGAATTATTGCTCAGAAATTATTATTGAGATGCTTAAAAATATATCTGGTAAAACCATAGTCCAAAAGGAGAGATAGGAATGTTACAAGCATTAATTTTTGATATGGATGGTACATTATTTCAAACAGATAAAATTTTAGAATTATCATTAGATGATACTTTTGATCACTTAAGATCATTACAATTATGGGATACAGTAACACCAATTGATAAATATAGAGAAATTATGGGTGTGCCGTTACCGAAAGTTTGGGAAGCTTTATTACCAGACCATTCTATTGAAATAAGAGAACAAACAGATGCATATTTTTTAGATAGACTTATTGAAAACATAAAAAGCGGAAAAGGCGCTTTATATCCAAATGTAAAAGAAATATTTACATATATAAAAGAAAATAATTGTTCCATTTACATTGCTAGTAATGGTTTGAAAGAATATTTACGAGCAATCGTAACTTATTATGCTTTAGACAAGTGGGTGACTGAAACGTTTAGTATTGAACAAATACAATCGCTAAATAAAGGTGACTTAGTTAAAAGTATTATGAACAAATATGATATAAAAGAGGCAGCCGTAGTTGGTGACCGGCTATCTGATATAAATGCAGCGAAAGACAACGGTTTACTGGCAATTGGGTGCAGTTTTGATTTTGCGCAAGAAGATGAACTTGCTCAGGCTGATATAGTAATAGATGATTTAATGGGGTTGAAGGGAATATTATCTGAAGTGAAGAATACGCACGCTATGAATTAAATAAAGTAACAACCATAAAAATGCTTAGAATAAATGATTCTCGAGCATTTTTATATATTTTCGTACTTAGGGGGAATGGACTTGAAAGATATACATATTCAACAAATAGAAAATTTAATGGAATATGAATTCAGTCATCTCGTTCAAGAGAGTGAAGAAGAAGGTTTTAATTTCCTTATAAGGATAATAAATGAATATAAAAACAAAATAAATGTATTCAATAAAACTGGAGAATGTTTATATGGTGTTTTCCGAGGTGATATGTTAATTGGAGTTGGAGGTTTAAATGAGGATCCGTACACAAAAGACAATAAGATTGGGCGGTTAAGGAGATTTTATATTTCAAAGGATTTTCGGCGTATAGGGTTAGGGAACTTATTATTAAACCAACTATTATGTCATGCGGAAAAGGATTTTGAAGTGATTGTATTACATGCTGACACGAAGCAAGGAGATGCGTTTTATACTGCAAATGGATTTGTAAAAGAGGGATTATATAAGGGATCTAGTCACTACAAAGTATTATCGAGGTGGCTACCAAAAGAATAGACGGACAGGTATTTTAGTTGGTAAATCGATATATCTTAAAAATCGCTGATATATGAAGTTGCGATCCTTATATTAAAAAACAACTTTTATAATTTCATTTACTAAATTGTTATTATAAAAAAGAGCACCTTAGCTTTTAAAATTTAGCTTATAAGGTGACTCCTTTTCAGTCAATTACGTTTTAACGTTCATTTGTTTCAATAATAATCCTGGTTTACCTTTTACATAATAAAAATGCGGATTATTTTCATCATCATAAAGCATAATATAAGGCTTTTCATTTAGTGGGAGCAGTATAAGTACTTCGTCTATTGTAGTGTGTAACCATTGATTAGTAATAGAAACCGGCTTAGATAATGGGATTTTTATCATATAGCCATCTTTTGGAACGACATTTAAGTTTTTAAATGGACCAGTAATTGCTTTAGCGTATTGAACTGCTTCTTTTTGGACTATTGGATCTAAAGATTGTTTTTGAATGACCATTTCTTTTTGACAATCAAACACTTCAATTTGTTGATTTGTATTTGCTAATGCATTTGTTGATAATAGAAATAAAAGAAGAGAAATGACCCCGATTTTTTTTATCATAATACAACACCTCACCATTACTATCCCCTCAAAAGCTTTAAATATTTTTCTGTCACATTCATGTAACAAAGATGTTGTATGATACAATTGGTTTTTGTTTAAAAGCAATGGAGGAAAAAATATGAAAGTTTTAATTGCAGATGACGAACAAGATATGTTAAGAATTTTAAAAGCTTATTTTGAAAAAGAAGGCTTCGAAGTTTTATTAGCGAAAGACGGAGAGGAAGCACTTCAAATATTTTATGATGAAAAAATTGATTTAGCTATTTTGGATTGGATGATGCCAAAACATAGTGGTATTACTGTCTGTCAGGAAATAAAAAAGAATTCAAGCGTAAAAGTATTAATGCTTACGGCGAAAAGTGAAAGTGAAGATGAATTAGCAGCACTTCAAAGCGGGGCAGATGAGTACGTGAAAAAACCATTTCATCCAGGAGTACTAATTACGCGAGCGAAAAAGCTTATTCAGCATGATGATATTATTCAAGTACAAGATGTAAAGATAAATTTAGCCAAAAATAAAGTATATAAAAATGATATAGAGTTAGAAATTACAAAAACAGAGCTCGAATTAATAAAATGCTTTTTAAATCATAAAGGAACGATTTTAACTCGTAAAAAATTGTTAGACATTGTATGGGGATTTGACTATTTTGGAGAAGAGAGAACGGTTGATACACATGTAAGAAGGCTGCGTAAAAAAATTGGAGAAAATATTATTAAGACGCATCGCGGGCTGGGTTATAGTTTGGAGGAACAAAGTGAATAAACTTGGGAAAAAGCTATTTCTCAGCATTTCTTTAACCGTTATTCTTATATTTACAATTTCTTTATTATTAATTAACTTTCTCCTGCCGAAATATAATATTTATAAAACACGTGAAAACTTAAATGAATTTACAACTCAAATACAAAATGCGCCAGTCAATGATTTAGAAGATGTTATTCATACAATTGAAAGTGAAAATAATGTTACAATTGCGTATACGCCAATTAATCAGTCAGAAGATGCTATGAACGACGCGTTACGCATGCAACTTACGAAAAAGAAAGTAACGTTAAATAAGCTTTGGATTACGAAAGACGAAGTTATGAAAGTGAAGACGGAAGGGCAATCGAATAAACTGTACGATCAAGGAAAGGTAAAAGCGAGTTTTTTTGCTAAATATATTGCGAAAGATGATACGATAATTTTAATTGGGACTTCCATTGCGAATTCAAATGAAATTATAAATACGTTAAATACATTTTACTTATATATCCTATGTTTCTCGCTCCTTCTTATTATTTTACTTGTGTGGATACTTTCAAAAATAATAACGACACCACTGAAAGAGTTAAGTGATGTGGCTCAGGATATTTCACATTTGCAGTTTAAAAGAACGAAAGTGAAAACGAATGATGAAATAGGAGAGTTGGCCAATAGTATTAATATCATGAGTGAAAAACTACATGAAGCACATCAAGACTTAACTGATCGTAATGAACATTTAAAACGATTTATGGGTGATGTAACGCATGAATTAAAGACACCGATCGCATTAGTAAAAGCATACTCTATGGGGATTAAAGATGGATTAGATGATGGGACTTATGTAGATACAATTATTAAACAAACAGATCAAATATCAAACTTAATTGAAGAATTATTACGATTTTCTAAACTAGAAAGAGATATTTTACAAAAAGAAGAATTCCCCATTGAACCACTGGTCCAGAGTATATTAGATAAGCATCAGATTGAACTGGATTCGAAAGAAATTAACTTGCAAGTAAATTGTAATGCGGGCGATACAATCGTTTATGCAGATTTAAATAAAATGAGAATGGTGTTTCAAAATTTAATTTCTAATGCGATAAAATATACAGCAAATCAAAACATAATAATTACATTAGAAGATAGAAATAAAAGTATATATTTCCAAATAAAAAATGGCATTCCTACGGATAAAATTAAGGATATAGAGAAAATTTGGGAGCCTTTTTATGTACTAGAATCTTCTCGTAGTAAAGAAAAATCAGGTACAGGATTAGGTTTAGCGATAGTGAAAAGTATTTTAGAAAGGCATGGTTTTGAATATGGAGTTTCCTCTATAGATGGAGAAATTCAATTTTATATAAATGTGAAAAAGGACTAATGAAAATATTAGTCCTTTTTGCAGCTTTAGAGATTAGCGATACAGGATGAATCACCATAATTTTCAAAATTGATGTATTAAATGGAGAATTAGCAAATGTTCTACTTTCATTAAATTCACGTGAAGTTCACAGGAAAACGTTATATTTACATAGTTATATTTGAATTTAATGAAGTGAGGTATTCAGATTTGAAAAGAAAGAAATTAGTAATTGGTAGCATTTTAATGGGTATGACGTTATCTTTATCTGCATGTGGTTCATCAGATAATATTGTAACGACAAAATCAGGAAGCATTTCAGAAAGCGATTTTAACAAAAAATTAAAAGAAAACTACGGTAAACAGAATTTATCTGAAATGGTAGTAGAAAAAGTATTAAATGATAAATATAAAGTTACGGATGAAGAGGTAACGAAACAACTAAAAGAATTAAAAGACAAGATGGGCGATAATTTTAATACATATATGGAATCTAATGGTGTGAAAAATGAAGATCAGTTGAAAGAGAAATTAAAGCTTACTTTCGCTTTTGAAAAAGCTATTAAAGCAACCGTAACGGAAAAAGATATTAAAGATCATTATAAGCCAAAGCTTCAAGTTAGCCATATTTTAGTAAAAGATGAAAAGACAGCAAAAGAAATTAAAGAAAAATTAAATAGTGGCGAAGATTTCGCGGCATTGGCTAAACAATATTCAGAGGATCCAGGTTCTAAAGAAAAAGGTGGGGAACTATCTGAATTTGGACCTGGTATGATGGTGAAAGAATTTGAGGATGCTGCGTATAAGTTAGAAGTTGGTCAATTGAGTGAACCTGTTAAATCTTCTTTCGGATATCATATTATTAAGCTAACGGATAAAAAAGAGCTTAAACCATATGAGGAAGAGAAAGAGAATATTCGTAAAGAATTAGAACAGCAACGTATACAAGATCCTCAATTCCATCAACAAGTTACTAGAGATCTGCTTAAAAATGCAGATATAAAAGTATCTGATAAAGACTTGAAAGATACCTTTAAAGAGTTAGAAAAATAATAAATGGAATGTAAGACAATCGATAGAAATATCGGTTGTCTTTTTCTCTATTTTTCCGGCTATTTGCCGGGCAGTAAGACCCCAAAACTCAAAATTCAGCGGAAGCAAAGAAGTTAGGTGGGGGCCCCGCTGCCCGTAAACGCCCGATTGGTGAGGGCTCACTTTATATAGAAGCTGGGAGTGGGAAAATACTTTCACACCTGTATTGAATTTTACTTAATAAGAAATCTTTGAGTTTCTCAACTATTATATAAAAATAAAACTGAATTTTCAGTTATTTTGTTATATAGTAAAAGAGAACGAATAAGGGGAGGGAACATTTTGAGTAAAAAGAAAATGGCAATTACACTGTCAGCAATGCTATCTGCAACAATTATACCTAGCTTTACTATGGATGTGCATGCAGAGAAGAAAGAAGAGACTAAAAATACGAAAATTGAATTAGAAAATGGGATGACAAAGCCGATTTATTCTCTCGATGAAGCCATTATCGAAAATTTATATGTAGAGACAGAAGTTGATAGTGATCGCGACGGTAAGAAAGACAGAGTATCGATAAAAGTTATGCGTCCAAAGACAGATTCGAATGTGAAGGTTCCTGTTATTTATGAAATGAGTCCATATCGATCTGGATTAAAAGATGTTCCTGTATATAATGTAGATGAAGAATTGTATGCGTATGAAGGAAAACCGTATGGAGCGGTTAATCTTGGTTCGTATGGGAACTATTACGTGCCAAGAGGTTATGCAGTTATTCTAGGCGAAAGTATCGGTACTGGAAAATCAGATGGATGCCCTACAACTGGAGATGAACAAGAAATACTCGGTACAAAGTCTGTTATTGATTGGGTAAACGGTCGCGCGAAAGCATTTACAGAACAGGGTGAGGAAGTTCAGGCAAATTGGTCTACAGGAAATGTAGGTATGACTGGAGTGTCTTATAATGGTACACTACCAAATGCTGTTGCGACTACTGGAGTTGAAGGTTTAAAAACAATTATTCCAATCGCAGCAATTAGTAGTTGGTATGATTATTATCGTGCAAATGGTGCAGTAATTGCGCCAGGCGGATATCAAGGAGAAGATACAGATAATATGGCAGAAGCAGTACTGACAAGGGAAAATCCTGAAGTTTGCGGACAAGTTATAAAAGAGTTAACGGCTGGACAAGACCGAAAAACAGGTAATTATAATGATTTTTGGGATAAACGCAATTATGTAAAAGATGCTAAAAATGTAAAAGCAAGCGTATTTGTTGTTCATGGTTTAAATGATTGGAATGTTAAGACGAAGCAGTTCGCGCAATGGTGGGATGCACTCGGAGAAAATAATGTTCCTCGTAAAATGTGGCTACACCAAGGTGGTCATGGTGGGACATCAAGTAATAACTGGCAGCAAACACAAAATAAATGGTTAGATTATTGGTTGTACGGAATTGAAAATGGAATTATGGATGAACCAATGGTTGATGTGCAAAGAGAAAATAAATCGTGGCAAAAGATAAAAAATTGGCCAGATCCAGCGGCTGTACCTTCAAAAATCCGTATGTATTTAAGTAATAAATCAGTCAATTTGCCACTAAGTATGGGATCGGTTAATAAAGTTTTCTCATTCGTAGATGATGCACAAATAAAATCAAATCAATTAGTAGCAAACCCAGAATTAGAAGTAGCCAATCGATTAGTATATACAATGCCTGTACTGCAAAAAGATACACGCATAAGTGGTACACCAAAGATTTCAATTACAGGAAATATTGATCGATCTGTATCAAATTTAACAGCATTACTTGTTGACTATGGAGGAACGAAGCCGGAAATCGTAACACGAGGCTGGATGGATCCACAAAACTTAAAGAGTATAGAAAATTCAACAGTGATTCAACCGGGCAAAGATTATACATTCACATGGGACATGCAGCCAGATGATTATGTCTTTAAAGCTGGACATCAAATAGGGGTCGTTTTAATTGCTAGCGACTATGATTATACAATTAGACCGAAAGCGGGCACGAAACTTACAGTGAAATTAAGTGAAGTGACATTGCCGATTGTGAAATAAATATTTTTTCCAAAGAGCTTACTAAAGTAAGCTTTTTGTTTTATAGTCTGAATTTTTAATTTTATATTTCAAATTGGAAGGTTATGTAATACAATATCATTATATTCTATGGAAAGTGAGTGATATATTATGACAGTCAGCTCTTTCGAAAGCGCATTAAATTTAGAGGTACAGGAAGATTAGTTGAATTGGAATCTTCCGTACGTAAAAACGGAGGAGAAAATAAATGTTTAGTTTTTATAGTACACTTTGTACGGAACTGTATGATTACACAAAACCAGTCGGTTATTCTTTAAATGGTGATATTGAGTATTACAAAGAACGTTTAAAAGATTGTAGAGGTAGAATTCTCGAAGCTGCAGTAGGTTCAGGGCGTGTCATCATTCCGCTTCTAGAGGCTGGTTTTAAAGTGGATGGGATAGATTTTTCACCTGAAATGCTTGATTCTTGCCGTAAGCGGTGTAAAGAGAGAGGCTTACATCCTAATTTGTATGAAGGAAGCTTGCAACAATTTTCAATTCCGCATAAATATGAGGCAATTATCATTCCTACTGGATCTTTTTGTTTAATTGAAAATCGTGTGGATTCTATAAACGCATTGAAATGTTTTTATGAACATCTTAATCCAGGCGGACGATTAATCGTAGATATTATGCTTCCGCATGACTGGAAGACTGGGGAAATTCATACATCGACTTTTTCTTTGCCGAGTGGAGACGGAATCACATTAGAAAATAAATCAATTGAAATAGATTGGCTGAACCAAGTTACTGTATCATATTTGAAATATGAAAAGTGGAGTAAAGGACAGCTAGTACAAACAGAGTTACAACGTTTTGCGCTGCGCTGGTATGGAATAGTAGAGTTTAAACTCCTTTTAGAAAGTATAGGTTTCTCTAACATTACTTGCTCTGCTGAATATGTTTATGAAAAAGAACCGTCAAATGCAAATCAAATGATTACTTTTGAAGCTGTGCGAAACGAGAAATAAAAGAACTATCTATGAAAATAAGGCAATTGATATAATATCGATTGCCTTATTTTAATTGTATATCGCTTACATGTTATTAGGTTTTCATTGTCCAAGCATTCTGCTACTTACTACATATACTATTTATGTTAAAGTCAGCTACTATTTTATATAGGGCTGCTATTTTCCTATAAATGCTATTTTAGTGAAGTGGGAGGAATCAATTTGGAAAATATAGAACAAGATAGAATTGAAAATCAAGTGTATTCAAATCGTGTAGTAAGATCAGAATTTGATGCGAATTGGGAAACTTGTATATCAAAGAGTGGTTATGTAATTTATGTAGCAACAAGTAATAATGCTGAAGTAATAGTACTTCTTGCAGATGGTTCAAGTAAATTATTAATTTTCGAAAAAGGCGGTAAAGTAGTAGTAGGTGGCGGTGGAACAAGTCATTACAGTAAGCCGCATATTGCAAGAAATATTTAAGGTAAAACATGTTAATTGAGAAGAAGCTGAAAGACGGTTAGTCATTCATATTTAGAGAATGACTAACCGTTTTTAAATGTAGTTTTTGAAGAATTATATATGTTATAGTATAATAGTGTTTTAAAACAATGTTATTTTAATATATTTCAAATTTTGTTATGTATTATTTTTATATTAAATTAGCACCTAAAGTATTTTTTTATATAAGGAGTAGTAATTAGAGAAATGAAAAATATAGACTTTATACTAGAAAGTGATGAGGCATTAAAACCGTCTGAACGATTAGTACTATTATTATTAGAGAAGCATAGAATGTTATATACGAACGATCTATTGGCATTATCAAATTTATCATATAAAACATTAACAGATTCATTAACGGCGCTTGTTTTAAAATCGTATGTGTTAAAGGAAACAGGTAAGGGAAGAAGACAGAATTGCTATAGATTAGTATGATAAGGCAGCTGTTTTAGAGATTTTTACATATGTTTTTTAATCGTAAGGCGAAAATGTGTTTTTGGTTTTCAAACGAAAAACTTACTATAAGAGGGGCTAAGATAGTAGTATTTCATTTTTGTAAGTGTAATTATTTCGTCATTGAAAATACAAAAATAAAATAAACCGCATAAAACAGAAATAAAAAAACAATCCATTTTAAAAATGGATTGTTTTTTTATTGGAATAATATTATTTGATATGTTGAAAGCATGAATAGCAGAATAAACATTACCTGTTTTAGTTCATGCAACTGAACGAATACGATGAAAACTATGTGTATAGTTTTTTTTATTGCTTTTTTCAGTAACTCTAATGAAATCATAGTCTTTATTGTTTAAAGGTATTATTTTAAACATTATTGCTATTCAACATTAAGTACAAAAGTAATTTATAATATTATTATGTAAACTTAAGTTTTTAAAAGGAAAATGTAATAATTAATAGAACATGTAGAAGGGGATGCTTAAATATTTTGAAGGATAGGAGATTATTATGGAGCATTTACAATCAATAGTACAAGCTGTTTTAAGTGGTCATAAGGAAAAAGTAGTGGAGTATATAAAGGCGAGTCCAAGTATTGTTAACGAATGTAGTGAAGATGGATGGACACCACTTCATTTAGCAGCTTATTTTGGACAGAAAGAAATAGCGAGTTTTCTTTTAGAAAGCGGTGCAGATATACATAGTAGAGCGAAAAACGAAAATGAAAATACGCCTTTGCAAGCAGCAATTGCGAACAAGCAAAGTGAACTTGTTGCTTTCTTAATTGAAAAAGGATCAGATGTAAATATTATGCAAAGTGGTGGCTGGACAGGACTTCACGAAGCGGCATTATTAGGAAATGAAGAAATAATTATGTTACTCCTTAAAAATGGAGCTAATAAGATGATAAAGAAAAATGATGGGAAAACAGCGTATGATATTGCATTAGAAAAAGGATATGATCATCTATTACATCATTTGAAACAGGAAGTGAACTTATGATGAATAAATGGAGTGTTGGTATATTTTTATTTAATGAAGTAGAAGTGTTAGACTTTGCAGGGCCATTTGAAGTTTTTTCTGTAACTGAGGTGAATGAAGAAAAACCATTTACTGTTTATACCGTTAGCGAGAATGGGGAAATGATTACAGCAAGGAACGGATTGAAGGTACAGCCAGATTATAGTATTGAAAATTTACCACCAGTGGATATTTTAATAATTCCGGGTGGGCTAGGTGCTAGAGAATATGAAATAAAAAATGAAATAGTAATAAAATGGATTCGCCAACAAATGAAAGAAGTAAAGCTGATGACTTCAGTTTGTACAGGAGCGCTATTACTGGCGAAAGCAGGTTTACTGGAAGGTTTAAAAGCAACAACACATTGGGCTAGTATTGAAAAGTTTAAAAATGAGTTTCAAAATGTTGAAGTTATAGAAAATGTAAAGTTTGTAGATGAAGGACATATTATAACATCTGCCGGAATTTCAGCTGGAATTAATATGGCATTTCATATTGTGAAAAACTTGTTAGGTATGCATGTTGCGGAGGACACAGCGAAGCGAATGGAGTATGATATTAGTTTGCCAAATTAAAAAGCCCGGATTAGGCTTTTTATATTGAATGAATATAGTTAAGCTCTTCATCACTCAAAATAGGGCGAACAGATGCATTTGCATTTTCTTGTGCTTGCATTCCGGTTTTGGCACCAGGAATTACAACACTTACTGCCGGATGAGAGAGTACATAGCGAAGTGCAAGTTGCCCTAGGGTCTGATTTTTATTTGAGAGCAACCTAAGTTTTTCTACGGTTTGTAAGTCTTCTTGAAACCAAGTTTCATTTGGCCATTCTTTGCGTAAATCTCCATCTGGAAAAATTGTTTTATTTGTGAATTTTCCAGTTAAAATGCCCATTTTTAATGGACCACGAATAATAGTTCCTAGATTTTTCTCTTGTAAGAATGGTAATATATCTTTTTCAGGTTTTCGATTTAATATATTGTAATCAAGTTGTACGATATCAATTTCGTTGTTTTTATTGAAATGATGAATGTATTGTAAATCATGAGTCGAAACACCGACTGCTCTTACTTTGCCATCACGTTTTAATATGTCAAATGCACGTAGAAATGCTTCTGTTTCTCTACGATTATGCCACCAAATATGACAAAAATAAAGATCAATATAATCTGTTTGAAGACGTTGTAAACTTGTTTCAAATACGGCGATGATTTTTTCGGGAGTATCATATACAGGAACTCCATTAGGGTCGTAGTGGTGTCCGATTAAACCACCTTTCGTTGATAGGATAATATCATTACGATGTCCTTTAATCGCGGTAGCCACCAACTTTTCACTATGTCCTAAACCATACACATCCGCAGTATCAATAAAATTCACACCACACTCAATTGCTTTTTTTATAGCAGTTATAGATTGTTTATCGTTAACAGGTCCTCATTCATCACCACCGATTGCCCATGCACCAAAACCTATTTCAGAAACAGTTATTCCAGTTTTACCTAATGTGCGGTAATGCATATTTCCCCTCCTTGTAAGCATGTTATAACATGGATATGTGAGGTAAGAATTTTGTGTGTGAAAAAACTCTTCTACAATAGTAGAAAAAGAATTACAGAAACTACTATTTTATAGCAGCATGTATAAAAAAAAACGGTGTAAATGTAGAAATGTCGTCGAATGCTATCTTTAATTGGTTAATTTATGGGATATTTTTGTGAAGGAGTTTATTTTATAAGAATAGAATTTAGTTTAGTAAGAAAACGTGCCGATGATAGTGAAAAATATGGGTTAGGGGGATTTGAATGAGGAAACTCAAACGAGTAAATGTTCCTAATATACCAGAGCAATCATCACAACCTAGTGACAAGCGTAAGATAAATAAAAAGAAGTTAAGGCGTCTTATTTTAATGGTCCTTTTTATTGCGGCAACTACTCTGTATGTTCAATATATTTTAACGAAACAACAAGAAGTAATTGATAAAAAGAAAGATACGATTACGGATCAAAAGAAACAATTAGTATCTTTAAAGAAAGATAAAGGTTCTTTAAAGACTAACATAGAAAATTTAACAGACGATGAAGAAGAAATTTTGAAGTTTGCGAGAAAAGAGTATCAATTTTCTAAGTCAAATGAAACTATATTTGTGATGCCAAAGTAATAAAAAACAGCTAGCCATTGAACTGCACCTCCAATTGTTAGACACCGTCTAACAATTGGAGGTGCAGTTTTTTATGTATGAATGTCATGGTACAAGGAACAATCACATATTGTAAAAATGAAGAGTTTAAGCTATTTGCATAAATATGGAATATGCACTAAAATAAATGTTGTTAAAATTCTGTTAATTATATTATAATACAAGGTAAGCGGATACATTTTTTAATCAACGTTGAGTTCCTCGCTCATACGACTATTAAGAAACCCGTTATCCTCGTATAAGAAAGGAAGATAGCTGTGTACGCTTCAAATACAATTTATATCGTAGGGGATGCGAAAGCACCTCAAAATAATCCCATTACTGAAAAGTTTAAAAGCTATTTCGTAGCATTTGTACTTGTTAAGGATACAGGGGAAATTGTAGATGCAGACTGCTCAGCGACAATTGCATTAACATCTCAATTTGTTAAATATTTATTTCTACATAAAAATATAAATGACCCGGCGTTAGTAATGGAAGTAAAGAACCGATATTTCGGCTCTTCTCAAAAAGCGTTACTTGTAGCGCTAAAAGATGCACAGAAAAAATATAATCAGATTGCTGCTTTGTCTACTCAATCATAGACAAAATCCAGCCGTAAGAATCATTCTTATGGCTGGATTTTTTTATTTCACATTATCATCCTACACCAAAAGTAAACGAAAACAAAGTAGAGAGATAGGAGAGTAAATGCTCAATAGGTTTACCTAATAATCTGTGGGTATAAATTTCCAGTGGATTAAGATTTCACTTCATTGGAAGAAGAAAGGATGAACAAAATGAAAATTACAGACGTAAAAGTAAATCGTAGACGTATAAAACTGCATACACCGTTTAAAACCGCACTTCGCACTGTAACAGAAATTGAAAGTATAGATGTTTATATTCATACAGACGAAGGATTGATTGGTAAGGGGGCTGCAGCCGCAACGCCAGTTATTACGGGTGATTTCACCAGTGGAATGGAAGAAGCGATTTTAGGACCGATGCGTTCATGTTTAATTGGTCAAGATATCATTCAGTTTCAGCAGTTACTACAGCGCATTCAAATGAGTTGTATTGGAAATTCAAGTGCGAAAGCAGCGGTAGATATCGCTTTATATGATGTATATTGCCAATATCAAAATGTGCCGTTATATGCATTGTTAGGCGGGAAGAAAGAAATTTATACCGATATTACAGTGAGTGTGGATGAGCCTGTATTAATGGCAAAAGAAGCGAAGAAACATATAGAAAAAGGATTTCAAACATTAAAGATTAAAGTGGGTAAAGAGGCGCATTTAGATTTGGAACGTATTGAGGCAATTCGAAATGTGGTACCAAGAAATACGACATTACGTTTAGATGCGAATCAAGGTTGGAGTCCAAAAGAAGCGATCTCTATCATTCAAGAGATGGAAAATCGTAATTTAAATATAGAATTTATTGAACAACCAGTACACGCGAAAGATTGGGATGGGTTAAAGTACGTCAAAGATCGTGTGCAAACGCCAATTATGGCCGATGAAAGTATATTTTCAGCAAGTGATGCATTAAAGCTCGTTCAAGGAAGATACGCAGACTTAATTAATATTAAATTAATGAAATGTGGTGGCATACGTGAAGCATGGCGTATTGCAGATATCGCAGAAACGGCTGGTGTGAAGTGTATGGTGGGAAGCATGATGGAATCTTCACTTTCCGTTAGCGCTGTTGCACATTTAGCGGCAGCACATCCTAATATACATTATTTTGATCTTGATGCACCGCTTTGGTTAATGGAAGAGCCAGAAGGAATGACTTATTCTGGATCAAAGGTAAACCTTCAATCGACAATGAATAGTAAGTCTTAGGAAAAGAGACTAGTAAACTATTTTTTTAAGGGGGATATATATGAAAAAAGTAGGAACTGCATTTTTAACAACTTTATTTATATTTTCATCGTTTACATCGGCAAATGCTGAAGAAAAGAAGGATAATAAAGCATTTATAGATGTATCTGCTGCAACGTTATGGACAGCACCTGATTCATTAAGGTCAATCGATACACCGAGTGCAACAAATCCAGTGGATCTATGGAAATGGACGAAATCAATGACACTTGACGAGAAACTATGGTTAACAAATGCAAATAAATTAGAAACACAAGCGTTACTCGGTCAAGAAGTAACCGTTATTGATAAGAAAGGCGAGTGGGTGAAGGTATTAGTGCATGGACAGCCAACACCACGAAATGAAGAAGGTTATCCGGGCTGGATGCCTGAAAAGCAATTAACATATAATCAAGAATTTGTAGATAAAACAAATGAACCTTTTGTGTTAATAACAAAGCCAACTGCGATTTTATATATAAATCCTTCTGAAAAACATAAATCACTTGAAGTCAGTTATAATACAAGACTGCCGCTATTAAGTGAAGACACAATTTCATACCGTGTATTGTTGCCAAATGGTAAGAAAGCATGGCTACGAAAAAATGATGGAACAGTTTACCGTTCTCAAACTGATATTCCAAAACCGACAGCTGATGATTTAATTAACACAGGGAAAATGTTTTTAGGTTTACCGTATATATGGGCTGGTACAAGTGGTTTTGGATTTGATTGCTCTGGCTTCACGCATACGATCTATAAATCGCACGGCATTACAATTCCGCGAGATTCTGGACCGCAATCAAGAGCAGGAATTGCAGTTGATAAAGAAAACTTACAAAAGGGAGATTTAATCTTCTTTGCACATGATCAAGGGAAAGGTAGTGTCCATCACGTTGCAATGTATATTGGTGATGGCAATATGATTCACTCACCAAGAGCTGAAAGGTCGGTAGAGATTATACCACTAAATACACCAGGATATATAGAAGAATACGCTGGTGCTCGTCGTTACTTACCTTAAAAATAGAGGGGGTTTTTAAATGAAAAAAGTTGTTCGTTACTCATTAGTTAGTACTCTATTAGTTTCTTCATTTTTAGTTGGCTGCGCAAAAGAAAAAACTACAACAAAGCCGAAAGATGAAAAGAAAGTATTACAGTTACTAGAAACGGGTGAAATTCCGTCGTTAAACTCAGTGAAAGTCACAGATGCAGTCTCGTTTAACGTTTTGAATAACGTAATGGAAGGACTATTCCGTCTATCGAAAAATGATGAAGTAATTGAGGCAGGCGCACAAAAATATGAAGTGAGTAAAGATGGAAAGATATATACATTTCATTTGCGTGATGCGAAATGGTCAAACGGAGATCCAGTAACCGCTCATGATTACGTATACGCTTGGAAGCAATTGATTAATCCAGATACCGCTTCTCAATATGCATACATTGCGTACGATGTGAAAAACGCTGAGAAGATAAATAAAAAACAACTAGGTCTAGATGAATTAGGAGTAAAAGCGAAGGATGATAAAACGTTCGTCGTAGAGCTAGAACATCCTGTACCGTATTTTACGAAATTATTAATTTTACCATCCTTCTATCCAATTAACGAAAAATATGCGAAAGAGCAAGGTGATAAATACGGATTAGAAGCAAATAAAGCGGTATATAATGGACCATTTACATTATCAGAGTGGAAGCATGAAGCTAGCTTTACAATGAAGAAAAACGATAAGTATTGGGATAAAAAAGAAGTGAAGTTAGATGAAGTAAACTATCAAATTGTAAAAGAAATTTCAACTGCGGTAAATTTATATGAAACAGATAAAGTTGATAGAGCTGTTATTTCTACAGAATTCGTGGATAAATATAAAAATAATAAAGAGCTAAAACAATATACAGATCCAGTTATGTACTTCTTCCGATTTAATGAAAATGTACCGATTCTTAAAAATAAAAATGCACGTCTTGCGCTAAGTACAGTTTTTGATAAGAAAGGACTTGCGGATTCATTTTTAAATGATGGTTCGGTTGCTGCAAACTATTACGTACCAAAAGGATTTTTAAAGGGACCAGATAAAAAAGATTTTAGAAGTACGGCAGGTGAGTTTAATAAAACTGATGTAAAAAAAGCGAAAGAATATTGGGAAAAGGCAAAGCAAGAAACAGGTACAGATGAAGTGACGTTAGAACTATTAAATTATGACTTAGAAAACTTTAAAAAAGTTGGAGAGTACATTAAAGAGCAGCTTGAGAAAAATTTACCAGGTTTAAAAGTGAATGTGAAATTGCAACCACATACGCAAAAATTAGCACTAGAGAAGAAGAAAGAATATGAAATGTCGTTATCACGCTGGTTACCGGATTATCCAGATCCAATGACTTACTTAGAAGTATTCCTTTCTGGAAGCAGTGTTAATAATACAGAATATGCAAACCCAGAATATGATGCGTTAATTAAGAAGATTAAAACAGAATTAGGTAATGATGAAAAAGCTCGCTGGAAAGCAATGCAAGAAGCTGAAAAAATGCTACTTGATGATGCAGTAATTGCACCGGTATTCCAGCGCGGATTATCTTACTTACAAAAACCATATGTGAAAGATTTATATGTACATCAATTTGGTCCAGCTACAAGTTTAAAATGGGCAGATTTACAAAAATAAAAGAATGGGGAAACAGACTTCACGTATGTGATAGTCTGTTTTTTCTTATTTAAAGTTAGAAAAATAGTTCATGGTATAATTTATTAGTCTGTAAACAGTATTTGGAGGGAAAATGATGTCTATGTTTGAAGAAGAGAAAGTAATTTATACAAAAAGATTATTTATGAGGAAACCAATTGTAGAAGATATTGATCAGTTTTATAACATATTAAAAAAAGATACTGTTGGCAAATGGCTGGCTAAATCAAGAGGAATGTCGAAGGAAGAAACAAATGATTATATTGGGCAACTTATCTTACATTGGGAACAGTATGACTTCGGGGTATGGTTGTTATTTAATAGTGAAACAGGAAAGCTTTTAGGACATTGTGGTTTAAGAAAGGTAGATGAAACAGGTGAAATAGAAATTATGTATCTTCTTGACCCAGAACATTGGAGGAATGGGTATGCATTAGAAGCAGCAGAGGCTTCCATTAAATATGCAATAGAGACTTTGAATATAACAAGAATAATTGCTAGAGTTAAAGTAGCAAATGAGAGCTCGAAAAAACTTTTACGAAAGCTCGGGTTTATATATACTCATGAAGTTGATCATAGCGGGCGCTTATTATCATATTTTGAACTCCATACATCATCCAAAGAATTCTAGACATTTCATATATTTTTTCATTGTTAAAAAATAAAATTATTACTAAAATTCCAGTGTGAAATTTATGTAGAATCTTGTATAATTAACATGTTTCTATGGAAACATTTTCTTGCGCTATTTATATAGGGCTTAATAGAACAAGGAAGGAAATACATACATGTATATAATAGATAAATAGAATGGAACATGTATAGAGACAAAGGAGAGAAAAGATGACGTGTCAAAAACAAGGGTTACAATTTAATAACGATAGAAAGAGGGACAGAAGATGAAAATGAAGCATGCTTTTGGTCCTATAATTTTAGCGTGTGTGCTTTTTTTCATTATCATTCTAATCCCATCGAAAAGTTTAGTATCGCTTATTAGTGATAAGAAGGTAGAAGATGCGGCAACTTCTTTACAAAAAGAGAAATTACAAAGTGTTTTCTTACAGCAAAAAATGTTAGAGAATTCACAGTATTTACCGATGTACGGTTCATCAGAATTTTTACGAATGGATGCATATCATCCGTCTAATTATTTCAAAGTAAATCCAGCTGGTTTTACACCGTTTTTAATTGGAACTGGCGGTACACAAAGCTTAGCTCATATTTTAAATATGACATCTACTATGGATGAATTAGAAGGTAAAAAAGTAGTCTTTGTTCTTTCACCACAATGGTTTACAAAGACTGGTGTCTCACAAGGGGATTTCACTAATAATTTCTCCAAACAACAAGCATATCATTTTATTTTTAATGATGAGATAAATCCAGAAATGAAGAAGCAAATCGCGAAACGGCTATTAGATTATAAAGTTGTTCAAGAAGATGATATATTAAAAAATTCATTAGAAGGTATTGTATATAATGATACAAAACATAACATAAAAGCAGGTTTAGCTAAACCACTTGCTTATATGCATCGAAATATTTTAGATCATAGAGATTTATTTAACTCTTTATTTAAAATCGAACCGATGAAAGAGAAAACAAATATCGGACTTCGTTCAATTTCTTGGGAAGATGCACGTAAACACGCGGAACAAGAAGGGAAAGCTGAGTCTACTACAAATACATTCGGAATTGAAAATCCGTATTATCATAAGAATAATCTGAAGAAAAAACTAAAAGGTTTAAAAAACTTTAGAGCAAATGAAACATATGATGAATCACCAGAATATGATGATTTACAAATTATTTTAGATTTATTTAAAGAGAAAAATGTCAAACCACTCTTTATTTCTGTACCTGTAAATGGGCCTTGGTATGATTATACTGGATTCCCGAAAGAACGCCGTGAAGTGTATTATAAAAAAGTTCGAGAACAGGTTGAGAAAGCAGGATATCCAGTAGTTGATTTCTCTGGTCATGAATATGATAAGTATTTCTTAAAAGATACGATTCATTTGGGCTGGAAAGGTTGGATTTATTTTGATGAAGCAGTGCATAAATTTAATTCTGAGAAATAAAGTATAGAAATCGGAATGGCTATGAGCCGTTCCGATTTTTTTAGTATAGAGGATTTTGGTGAGGACAATTTGGGAATGCATGTATATCTTGAATCTGTCTATAATCATAATGTTTCATTGCGAACTGGGATTGATAAAGGTATTCATACACATATAATTGACCATCATGAGCTGAACATAATACACCAGAAGTTCCTTGCCCATTTATGAAGGAAATACCGATAGGGCGTCTGATTAAGTATGGTATTTTTTGCTGCCAATGCATAGGGGAATCACTCCTTTTTGAGATAATATACGAAAGAAATGATCAAACGGTTGCTTATCCATGTAAATGTAGATGGAAAGGTGTTATATAATTCCTGGAGATTAATTCATATATAAATAAAAAACCGCTATAACTCCGAATGAATTTATAGCGGTTTTTGTTATATACTTAAGCAAGATTTTTACGCTTTTTTGTCCATTTTTTTATAACGAAGTATAAAAGTATAAGTACGACGCCACCAATTGCGAATGATTTCACATAAGGACTAGCAATATCGTTAATATTTTCCCAATTTTCACCTAGTTTTTCACCTAAATAAATGAAAATAATAGACCAAGGGATAATCGCAAGTGCTGTTAATGTAGTGAAACGTAGTAAAGGCATTTTTGTAATACCAGCAGGAATTGAAATCGCATGACGCACTACTGGAATGAAGCGTGCTGTAAAAATGACGCCAGTTCCGTAACGATTAAACCAATCTTCTGCAGCATCTATTTGTTTTTTATGTATGAAAATATATTTTCCATAACGTTCTAATATAGGGCGTCCGCCGTATCGTCCAAGCCAATAAATAAAGATTTGGGCAATAACACCGCCAATTGTACCGAATACAACTGCGCCTACAAATGAGATACTTCCATTGAATACTAAGTATCCTGCATAAGCAAGGACAATTTCACTTGGGATAATCTCAATCATAAGTCCAAGCATAATGCCCCAATAACCTAATCCTTCAAAAAACGTTAATACTGAATGAATAAAACTACTTAACATTGTTGCACCTTCTAGTTTATGAATTTTTGAGTATAAGAACCTTTTATTTAATCACATAAAAGGTTCACTATATGTAGATTATACCTTATTTACATAGGGGATTGCTATTTCAATTCTTTTATGTCTCTCATAAGTATTATAGTAAAGGATATAAGCCGGGTTTTTATGAAGGGTTAATGAAAAGGTTATTAAAAATTTCTCATAAAAAAATAGAAGCATTTCTGCTCCTATTTTTTAAGGCTTCACATCTAAGTTCTGTAAAAATAAAGTTGCTGTTACGTAACGCTTTGCTAACATTTGTACATAAGCGGTATGTACAGAAAGGGTCGCAATGATAATAGCGTTACGAATTGCTTCGCGTTGTTCGTTATTAATTTGATCGAACTTGCTTGCGATTTTATCAGCTTTTTCTTTTACGATGTTTTCAATTGTATGAACTGTATCTGTTGCATTTAGTTGTAAGCAATTCCCTTGATTGAGTTCTTCAAATAGAGAAGAGTATGCTACATATAAATGAACAGGATTGATTAAATCATCACTTCGATCGGCTGGGTCATTAACGATAAGGCGTAATAGCTTACGAATTGATTCAAAATCAAGTGCTGTTTTTAAATCTTCGACAATAAATAGTAAGGCTGCTTGTTCAATCGAATATTTTTTCCCTTTTTGAGGAGAGCCAATCATTTCTTTTATATCTCGTTTCACCCAGTTTTGCATAGCAGTTACAGAGAAACTTGTGTTTTCAATCTGATTGCCAAGCGCAACTATTTCATTTAAAGAAAAACCGACATCAGTATCGTCAATTTTAATCAGCTTTTCAAAAATAGGTGAAAGTGCGGTAGTAATAAAAGCTGTAACGCTTTGTCCGCTTTCAATATCTTTTTTATGTGACTTTGCCCAAGCTTCTTGTAAAATACCGAGAGGCTTTTTCGTATTCCATCCTCTTAGTGATAGAAGAAGGGTAGCCATTTCGTTTCGTGTGAGATGAAATGTTTCCATCTTTTCACCTCCAAAATAATAAAAAGTTCTTATGAACTTATAATATGTTTTGTTTCATTTAAAGTCAATTCTGTTTTGCTTAATTTTTCCTTTGTCACCAAACTGTCGGAAGTAAATAATACTTGCATATTTCGACAAAAGTTCATATAATAAGTTCATAAGAACCTTTAAAATGTTCTTAAAAATAAATCTATCATTCTGAATTTACTAGAAAGATAGATTTCACATATATCTATATAAAAGGAGAATGGATATAATATGTTGAAAAAACTTGTAGCAGTAATGACAGCATTCATGGTTATCTTTGGGGCTAGCAGCTTTATGTTCGTAGATCATGCAGCAGCGAAAAGTTACAAATCTGGTAAAAAATCATTTACACCAAGTTCAGGTCAAAAGTCAAAAGTTGATTTAAACAAAAAAGACTCAAATGTAAATTCTCAAAAAACGACTCCAGATTCAAAAACGAAAGCAACAAACACAGCACCAAAAAGTAATAAAGGAAGCTTTATGAAAGGTTTATTACTAGGTGGTCTTGGTGGTTTACTAATGGGTAGCTTATTTGCAAATATGGGAGCTCTTGGTTCTGTATTAGCATTTATGGTAAATATGTTAGTAATGGCTGGTATCGTAATGTTAGCAGTTCGTGCATTTAAATACTTCAAAGACCAACGTAAAAAGAAGGCAGATGAAGTAGCATGGAAACAATAAAAATTTCTGAACAAGAATTAATAAATGCGCTTTGCGTATATATAGCTGAAAAAAGACAAGTGGGTCCAGAAGAAGTGTTAGTTGAACTCATGTATGACGATGACTACGGTTTCTCTGCGGAAGTAGAGGTAAATGGTCGCCAGCAAATTTTAATTCAAGCAAACTTAATCGAAGCATTACGCTTATTGCTTGACAGAGAATATAATGTCAATTCATTCGCAGCGAGATTACAACTTGAATTAGATGATGAAGAAGGTATTTACGCATTAGCGAAATTTAATAGTGATGAACAATAAGACTGTTAGGGCTTTATGCTCTAGCAGTTTTTTATTTTAATTTATATTTTTAGTATGTTTCCTATTTTAGGATAAAATTCAATTTTTAATAAACTGATGAATTGGTAAAAATATGTTATTCTTATTAAGAATGTTTTATGTTAATAGAAGGATATTATGAAAAAGAAATTATTAGCAACAATTGCTGCGGTATGTTTATCTTTAACTGCTTGTAATTCAACGGAGCAAACAAAAGATGTACAAGCGAATGAAAAAAAAGATAAGAATACTGAACAGCAAACAGCAACAACTAGCCCGAAAGCTAAAGAGATAAAAGAAAAAAGTGCAGTGGAGAGATTATCACAAGATCATAGTGTTTCGTTAGAAGGTGATGGTGCGAATTCTTCTGATTTTTTTGAGTTAAAATCCGGATTTGTTATTGCGGAAGTAGAACATACAGGAGAAAGTAATGCAATTCTAGAGTTAAAAGATGAACAAGGTAATGACTCTGGTTCACTTTCGAATTTTATTGGTAATGGAAAAGAAAAACGTGTAGTTTTATTAAACAAGAGTGGAAAATATTTTATTAATCCAATGGCAGATGGTCACTGGAAAGTGAATATGTCTCAGTCTATTCCAATAGATAAAGTAGTAACAGCTCCAGGAACAATTAGTGGTCACGGATCTGATGTTGTTTTTGTGAAACTTGAAAAAGGTTTGAAAGAATTGCATGGTGTACATAAGAATGGTGAAAGTAATTTTGTAGTGGATTTAAACGATAGCATGATATTTAATGAAATTGGTGCTGCCGATACTACGAAAAAAGTACCTGTAAAAGAAAATGGTATACATATATTCACTATTCAAGCTGATGGTGATTGGACAATCGAAGTGAAATAATTTGAAAAGCTCTCCTTATGTTTTTGATAAGGGGAGCTTTTTGACAAATAAGTCTTATTAAATAATTTCTTGTTGTTTATAGAAATCTTTATCATTTGTTTGGAATTTATGCCATAAATCATTCATCTTTCGTCTACCGATATCTACCATCGGATTAAACTGAATTGCAGCTTTCTGACGAACAGAGTGAACGTTTTGAATGGCGTGATATAATTGTTGGTCGACTATATCATGTTGTTCACCTGCATATTTAGCAATAGATAGACCTGCAACAGTTCCTTGCGCCATCGCAATTTTTCCGCTTTCAATGCCTGTAATATTGCCAGCTACAAATAAACCAGGAAGAGGGGTTTCCATTGTTTCGGAATGGAGAGGAACGTGTCCACCTAATTCTGAAATGTAATGGAAGGGACAACCAGCTACAGCTGCAAGTTCGGCAAGTGGGTATAATCCCCCAGCAATACAAACAAAATCTGCTTCATATATTTTCTCTGATCCATTAATAACATTTCCTTTAGAGTCAATATTAGCAATGCGTACACCTTCAACTTGATCTGTTCCGATAATTTCAAGAGCTGCTTTCCGAAGGTGAAGTGGCGTTCCGTTTATTTTCATTCCGCTGTTTGGATAGAATGTTAATCCAGCTTTTCGAATCCAATCATATTTCATAAAGTGGCTACCTATTCGTAAAATAGCAGAAGGAGCGAGATGTGCTGCATTTAAAAGAGAGTTTAAAACTTCTTCAGGTTCACCAGCTTTTTGACTTAACTCGCTTTTTTCAGGGAGTACAATATGATCTACTTTAATTCCCGCTAATTGCAATTCACTTAAAATGGCGAAAGACAAAATGTTAGCACCAATAATGATTCCTTTTTTTCCAACTTGCACGCGATGAACATTTGTCATAACTTGAGCTGCTCCAATTGACATCACTCCTGGAAGTGTCCAGCCTGGAAGGGGAATAGAATATTCCGCAGCACCAGTAGCAAGTAGTACGAAAGGTGCTTCTAACGTACCGATATTAGTATGTACAAACCAATTATTTTCATCTTTATCTAAATTATAGACCGAAACACCGCACCTGATATGTACTGAAAGTGATTCTGCTTCTTCATGAAGTCGCTTCGATTCCTCTATTCCGTTCCACCATTCTCCAGTAGGCTCTTGATGCAACTGTCCTAACAATCTCCCACCCGGCTTCATAAATTCATCAATAACGAGCACTTTTAGTCCGAAACGAGCACAAGAGATAGAAGCAGATAATCCCGCTGGTCCTGCACCAATGATAATTACATCACTCATCGTTTTTTCACCATCTCTCTCACGATATTCGGATGCTGTTTCCCGCTTTCAACAACCATGTTTTCTTCTACAACAGTTAAGCATGCGCGTACATTTGTTTGATTATTTACTGTCACGCGGCATTCAGAACAGTGCCCAATATTACAATAAATACCTCGCGGTGTCCCGCTATCTTCATGAACTCTTAATGTCCGTATTTCATTTGCTAACAGGGCAGCAGCTATCGTTTCATGTTCATATGCTTCGTATTGATGACCGTTAAATTGAAAAGTAATACGCTCACTACTTTGTAAAGTACCTAAAATAGGGTGATGTGTAATTCTACTCATTTACTTTCACCTACCGATCCAAAAGTAACTGCACGTATTGGTGGTTGATATTTTAACGGTAGTTCATTAAGAGTTACGTCAGGATTCGCATTTTCAATCATTCGATCTATCATTATTCTGCATGTACGACCACCGCAAAATCCCATGCCAGCACGTGTTCTTAGTTTTAATTCTCTTGCCGAGCAGTTATATTCAGCAATTGTCGATTGAAGTTGTCCGTATGTAACCTCTTCACAACGACAAACGATTAAGTTGTTTTTATTGGTCATGTGTATTCCTCCTCTAGTTCGGTTTGCACAAATTATATATGCAAAAATCATGCCAATATAGAGGAAGGAGAGAGAGCTACCTGTAAACGCCTAATCGGTGCATACTGCTTCTTTATTGAAGTCCAAGTTTTTTTAAACGGTTATATAAAGTAGCCCTTGTTACGCCAAGTTGTTTTGCACATTCTAATTTATTCCCATTTAAAATTCGTAAAGCCCTTTCAATAACTTTTTTCTCATGCTCATCCATCTCTTCTTGTAAAGAAAGGATTGTATTATTGTTGCTGAGTAATAAGGAATGAGCTGTATGATTGTCTAAATTTTCGGTTGTATGAAATGGTAAATATTCTTGTTTTATAATTCCGTCTGTCGCAAATACCACAAGTCGTTCAACAACGTTTCGAAGTTCGCGAATATTACCTGGCCAATTGTAATGAAGCAGTTCATGCATAATGCTTGAAGGTAAGTCACGAATTGGTCTGTTATAGTTGATTGAAAAATCGTTTAAGAATGAGTATGTGAGTTCGATAATATCCTCTCGTCTTTCACGCAGCGGTGGAATATGCAGGCTAACTACATTTAAACGATAATATAAATCTTCTCGGAAAGTTCCTTTTCTCATTTCTTCTTGTAAATCCCGATTTGTAGCAGCGATAATGCGGAAATCAATATTAATTTCTTTTTCTCCGCCAACTCGGTAATACTTTCGTTCTTGTAGTACACGTAACAGTTTTACTTGCATATCGAGCGGCATTTCGCCAATCTCATCGAGGAATAAAGTACCGCCTTGCGCGAGTTCAATTTTACCTTTTTTTCCTTTACTATTTGCTCCAGAAAACGCCCCACGCTCGTAACCGAATAATTCACTTTCAAATAACGCTTCTGGAATTGCCCCGCAGTTAATCGAAATGAAAGGCGCCTTCGCTGCCTCACTTGCTTCATGAATTGCTTTCGCAAATACTTCTTTTCCAACTCCGCTTTCCCCAAGTATTAAAACAGTTGATTTCACCGAACAAACTTTTCTAGCTAATTGTATCGTTCTTTGTATAACAGGACTTTTCCCATTCATCGCAAGGAATGGATCGGATTCATCTTTATACTTTGCCACTTCTTGTTCTAAACGGTGCATTTCATGTGACATATTAAATAGTTTTTCATTTAAAGCGACTTGATTTGTAACATCTGTTTCTGAAACGACTGCTCCTATAATTTCATCATTATAATAAACTGGATTTGAATTAATTAATACGAATAAATCGGGACGAGGCTGATGGAACTGAGCGACTATGTTTTTTCCATCATGTAAAGATTGTAAAATTTCCAAGTCTTTATAATCAAAAAAACGAGTAATCGGTTGCCCAATAATTTCATTATGGTTGACTGAAAATATTTTTTCAGCACCATCTGTCCAAGTTCGAACGCATTCTTTACTATCAATGACTGTAACAGAAGAGTCAGTTGTTTGTATTACGGTGTCATAAAATGCCTGTAGTTCATTGTAGGACTTATAAAGAAATGGAATCATTTGCTGAGAAGTTATACAGCATATCGGCTCATCGTTTTCGTTAAGGATGATAACAGCTAATTCATAAGAAAAAGCGTCAATTAGTGCAGTGAATGAGTCATCTACATAAATAATGGCGCAATTATATTCATCTGTAGTAGAAGGGAGATAATAAAACCTTTCGTTTACTTGCTTAATGTGATTAAGGCTACATGTATGATCGATTAAAACACGTTCCAAAAACTCTTGTATAGTCGGAAATGAAAATGCCATAATGCCCTCCTGTTATGTATAAAAATTTTGACAGTGATAAAAAAATAATACACCTATTTACTGTAAATTTAAATTATTTTTACAAATAAAAATATTGTTTATGGAAATTGTATATATGAAGAATTGGCACGTCAATTGCATAAAAGAAAGTGAGAGGTTTAGGGAAAGGAGGAGTATATTGTGAGGCACTGCGACGTTTTAATTATAGGTGGTGGAATAATAGGGTGTTCTATCGCTTATTACACTTCAAAATACGGAAGAGACGTAACAATCATTGAAAAAGGAGAATTTGTCAGCGGGACGTCTTCACGGTGTGATGGGAATATTTTGGCCATTGATAAAGATCCGGGATTTGATAGTCAAATGTCTTTAGTAAGTCAAAAATTAGTAACTGATTTAAGTGAAAAATTAGAGCATTCATTTGAATATAGGGCACCAGGAAGTATTCTCGTATGTGAGTCAGACGAAGAGATGGAAGCTGCGCAACAATGGGTAGATCGGCAAAAAGAAGCTGGATTACCGTTTCGAATGCTTGATAGGCAAGATATAAGAGAAGAGTCGCCTTTTTTTGCTGATGATTTATTAGGCGGTTTAGAATGTGCGACGGATTCAACTGTGAATCCATATCTCCTTGCTTTCTCGCTTCTGTCAGAGGCACAAAAGTTTGGCGCAAAAGCCTTTAAGCAGACCGAAGTAAAGAGTATGAAAATAGAGACGAATGGTTCATTTGTTGTAGAAACTACGAATGGTACTTTTACAGCAAAACAAGTTGTAAATGCAGCCGGTGTGTGGGCTCCTAAGATTGGTCAGATGTTAAATGTAAATATACCAATTGAACCGAGAAAAGGGCATATTATAGTAGCATCAAGGCAACAACATGTAGGATGCCGTAAAGTAATGGAATTCGGTTATTTAATTTCTAAATTTGGCGGAAAAAGAAAAGTAGATGTTTTAACTGAAAAATACGGGGTTGCGCTCGTATTTGAGCCTACTGAAAGTCAAAATTTCTTAATTGGAAGTAGTCGTGAATTTGTAGGGTTTCATACGAGAATAAACAATGAAGTCATTAAATGTATCGCAAATAGAGCGATTCGCTTTTATCCGAAAATGGCAGATATGATGGTAATTCGTTCTTACGCTGGTTTACGTCCGTGGACAGAAGATCATTTGCCGATTATTTCACGAGTGGAACATATTCCGAATTATTTCATTGCCGCTGGACATGAAGGGGATGGGATTAGTCTTGCAGCAGTTACTGGGAAAGTAATTGAAGAGTTATTAAATGAAAAAGAGACAATTATTCCTATTGAACCACTTCGTTTGAGTCGTTTTACAGAAAGGGTGTTAAACGGATGAGGTCACAAAGAGTCTTTACGACTATTGATACACATACGGGCGGGAATCCAACGAGGACATTAATTAGCGGACTTCCAAAGTTGATTGGAGAGACGATGGCAGAGAAGATGTTACATATGAAAAAGGAATATGATTGGATTCGAAAATTGTTAATGAATGAACCGCGTGGTCATGATGTAATGTCAGGGGCATTATTAACAGACCCATGTCATCCTGAGGCTGATATAGGTGTTATATACATAGAGACAGGTGGATACTTACCGATGTGCGGTCACGATACAATCGGTGTATGTACAGCGTTAGTTGAATCAGGTTTAATTCCAGTAGTTGAACCGATTACTTCTTTAAAACTAGATACCCCGGCTGGCTTAGTGGAAGTAGATATTGCTGTTCAAGATGGAAAAGCAAAAGAGGTATCTTTCTGTAACATACCAGCTTTTTTATTGAAAAATATTACTGTACACGTCAAAGACATTGGAACTGTAGAGGCTGATATTGCGTATGGAGGGAATTTTTATGCCATTATTGATGCGAAGTCAGTAGGCCTAGAATTAGTACCAGAAAATGCATCTACAATCATCGATAAGGCGATTCATATAAGAAACACAATTAATGAGAAGTTTGAAATCATTCATCCAGAGTATTCGTTTATTAGAGGATTAACACATGTTGAATTTTATACAGATGCTACTCATGAATGTGCGCATGTGAAAAATACAGTTGTTGTACCACCAGGCGGAATAGATCGATCCCCATGCGGTACAGGAACATCTGCGAAGCTAGCTGTATTATACGCTCAGAAAGAAATCAAAATTGGTGAAGAGTTCATTCATGAGAGTATCGTTGGTTCTTTATTTAAAGGATATGTCGTGAATACGACACATGTTGAAAATATTGAAGCTGTCATAACGAAAATTACGGGATCAGCTTGGCTTATGGGTATGCATAAATTTTTTTACAATGAAATGGATCCACTCAAAGAAGGATTTTTGCTAATTCCGCCGATGGAACATGAAACGGAGGATATAAAATGAACATTCAAAAAATGTATACAGCAGTAGACGTACATGTAAATGGCGAGGCATTTCGTGTAATGAAAGACGTACCATGCAAATACTACTACAGTTTGGAGCAATTAAATGAACAATTTTCAGGTGAATTAGCAGAAGAGATGAAGCTTTTATTAAATGAACCACGTGGTTTTATCGGTTTGAATGGGTGTATTGTCGTTCCATCTATCCATAATGAAGTGGATGCAGCTGTATTATTTTTTAATCATGAAGGTTCGATTCCGCTTCATTATGGGGGCATTGTTGCGGTAATAACGATGTTACTCGAAAGTGGGTATTTAAAAAAGAGAGAGTCCAATCAATACAAAATTGAAACGTTATCTGGAATATTTTTAGTTCATGCGTATGTAGAGAATGATGAAGTTATATCTGTTTCGTTTGAAAGCAAACTTTGCTATTTGATTGAGGAAAATTTACAGGTTGGTAATGTAAGTTATTCTCTCATACAAGCAGATAAAGTATATGCAGTTGTAGAAAAAGGTGCGTATTCGCCAGAAATTCGTGTTGAAAACATTTCAGAATTGAAAAGATGGGGAGAAGCTACACTGCAGGCTATACAAAAACAGTCGCTAATAAAAAGGCTTATTTTAGTAGATCCTTCGCAAAAAGAAAAGAACCATATAAAGTCGATTACATTTCATGAAGATAACTTTATCGTACGTTCGCCAGGTTTTGTTTCTACTATCGTTTCCTATGTTCATGCATTATTTAAAAATGATTATATGGCGGATAAACCTTTTAAAAATGAAAGTATATTTAATAGTTTTATAACTGTGGAAAAAGTGAAGAAGGAGGAACTAGGATACATTTTCCGTTTTGAAAGTAGAGGATTTATTACAGGGATGCAGACGTTTCTATTAGACCCTACGGATCCGTTTCCGGCAGGATTCTTATTAAAATAAAATGTGATAGGGAGAGATAAATATGCAAAAAATTAAAGGGGCATTTCCAGTATTAATAACACCGATGGATGAATTTCAGGAAATTAATTGGGATGGGGTAAAACAAAATGTAAATTACTTTATCGAACAAAAGGTTGCAGGTATTATCATTAATGGAAGTACAGGAGAGTTTGTAAGTTTATCAAAAGAAGAACGATTTAAAATGGTAGAAACTGTGTTGAAAGAAATTGATGGCCGTATTCCAGTCATTGTTGGAACTGCAGCAGAGACCACAAAAGAAGCAATTGAATATACGAAACATGCAGAAGCGCACGGAGCGGATTGTGCATTAATTATAAACTCTTACTATTGTAAACCGAAGGAAGAGGAGATTTATTTTCATTTTAAAGAAATCTCAAACTCTGTAAATATACCAATTATGCTATACAATAACCCATTTACTTCTGGTGTCGATATGAGTACAGAGCTAATGCTCCGTATTGGAAAAGAGTGTGAAAATGTTACACATATTAAAGAATCTAGCGGAGATATTCGAAAAGCGAGAGATTTAGTAAGACAAAGTGAAGGGGCTTTCCAAGTCTTCTGTGGTTCTGAAGATTTAGTTATGGAATCATATTTAGTTGGTGCTTCGGGATGGGTTTCAGTAGCAGGAAATATCGTTCCCGGTCTCGTTACAAAAATGTATGAGCATTTTCAAAATGGTGAATTAGAAAAGGCGTGGGAAATAAACGATGCTATTTTACCACTTTGCGAGTTTCTTGAAGGATCAGGGAAATATGTTCAAATCGTTAAACGTTCCATGGAATTACATGGGCAAGCGGGAGGACCTTCTCGCTATCCAAGACTAGGATTAACTGTTGACGAAGATCAAAAGCTTCAAACGATTTTATCAAATATTGCAGCTCATGCAGCTGTTTAAATAAGGAGGAGAACATAATGTTAAAGACAAATATTGAGCTGAAACCAAAAGTGGAAGCGTTTTTAAATGAAGAAATTAAAATGTTTATTAATGGCGAATTTGTTTCTGCTATTGGCGGAAAGACGTTTGAAACATACAATCCAGCAACAGAAGATGTTCTAGCAGTCGTATGTGAAGCGCAAGAAGAGGATATTGATGCTGCAGTAAAAGCAGCAAGATCTGCATTTAAATCTGGTCCGTGGGCAGAAATGACTACTGCTGAAAGAGCGCATCTTATTTATAAGTTAGCAGATTTAATTGAAGAACATAGAGAAGAATTAGCGCAACTAGAAGCTTTAGATAATGGAAAGCCATATCAAGTAGCACTTGATGATGATATTTCAGCGACTGTAGAAAATTATCGTTATTACGCAGGATGGGCTACAAAAATTATTGGGCAAACAATCCCAATTTCAAAAGATTACTTAAATTACACGAGACATGAACCTGTAGGTGTTGTAGGTCAGATTATTCCGTGGAACTTTCCGCTCGTTATGTCTTCTTGGAAAATGGGAGCTGCACTGGCGACAGGTTGTACGATCGTATTAAAACCAGCAGAGCAAACACCTTTATCCTTACTATATACAGCAAAACTCTTTAAAGAGGCTGGATTTCCAAACGGTGTTGTAAACTTTGTACCAGGCTTTGGTCCTGAAGCAGGAGCAGCAATTGTAAATCATCATGACATTGATAAAGTTGCTTTTACAGGATCTACTGTTACAGGAAAGTATATTATGCGTCAGTCTGCAGAAATGATTAAGCATGTAACGTTAGAGCTTGGCGGCAAATCACCAAACATCATTTTAGAAGATGCGGACTTGGAAGAAGCAATTAATGGTGCATTCCAAGGTATTATGTATAATCATGGTCAAAATTGTAGCGCAGGATCACGTGTATTTGTTCATCGTAAACATTATGAAACTGTAGTAGATGCACTTGTGAAAATGGCGAACAACGTAAAACTTGGAGCAGGTATGGAGAAAGGAACGGAAATGGGTCCACTCGTATCTAAGAAACAACAAGAGCGTGTGTTACATTACATTGAGCAAGGGAAGAAAGAAGGTGCTACAGTTGCGGCTGGTGGCGAACGTGCGCTTGAAAAAGGTTATTTCGTTAAACCAACTGTATTCACAGATGTTACAGACGATATGACAATCGTTAAGGAAGAAATATTTGGACCAGTTGTTGTTGTACTTCCATTTGATTCGACAGAAGAAGTAATTGAACGAGCGAACAACTCATCCTATGGCCTTGCTGCGGGTGTATGGACGCAAAATATCAAAACGGGTCATCAAGTGGCAAATAAATTAAAAGCAGGAACAGTGTGGATTAATGATTATAACTTAGAAAATGCAGCTGCACCATTTGGTGGATACAAACAATCTGGTATTGGCCGCGAATTAGGTTCATATGCGCTTGATAATTATACAGAAGTGAAAAGTGTTTGGGTAAATATAAAGTAATAGGGTGTTTTACTGACAAAAATTGAGGGATGAAATAATGAAAGATGCGGACAACTAGAAAGTTTGATAATAGTTGTCCGTTTTCTTATATACAAAATTGCTTTTCAAAAGAATGATAAGGGGGATTTGGATGGAGAATTTAGTAGAATGGTTAGTAGGGCAAGTGTGGAGTATCGGTTTAGTTGTTTTTGCATTAGGGGCAGGCGTATATTTCACGATTGCAACACGTTTTTTGCAAATTCGTTATTTTAAAGAGATGATTAAACTATTATTTGAAGGAAAGAGTTCCGAGACGGGAATATCATCTTTTCAGGCATTTTGTTTAGCCTTATCAGGAAGAGTTGGAATTGGTAATATTGCAGGGGTAGCGACAGCGATCGCTTTCGGCGGGCCTGGAGCTGTATTTTGGATGTGGGTAATGGCTTTGTTAGGGGCAGCGAGTGCGTTTGTTGAATCAACATTATCTCAAGTATACAAAAGTAAAGTAGGGAATGAATATCGCGGCGGTACTCCATATTTCATTGAGAAAGGTTTAAAAATGAAATGGTTTGCAGTCATTGTAGCGGTAGTTGTAACACTTTCATATGGCATGTTATTACCAGGTATTCAATCTAGTAGTATCGCAGTTGGATTCGAAAACTCTAATGGTATTAACAAATATATAACTGGTATATTTTTAGTCGTGTTACTAGCGGCAATTATTTTTGGTGGTGTAAAGAGAATTGCTGGCGTTTCTCAAATGCTTGTTCCATTTATGGCAATTGGTTATGTAATTGTTACATGTATCATATTAATTGCGAATGTAACGGAGATCCCAAGTATGTTTGCTTTAATTTTCTCTAGCGCATTTGGTGTAAATGAAATGTTTGGTGGAATTGTTGGTGCAGCTATTGCATGGGGTGTAAAACGTGCTGTATTTTCAAACGTTGCTGGTGTCGGAGAAGCGACGTATAGTTCGGCTGCTGCTGAAGTATCGCATCCTGCAAAACAAGGATTAGTTCAAGCGTTTTCCGTATATATCGATACAATTGTCGTATGTACAGCGACAGCTCTTATGATATTAATTACAGGTATGTATAATGTTATACCTGAAGGGAAAAGCGCTATTGTAAAAAACATAGGAAATGTGGAAGCAGGTCCAATTTATACGCAACAAGCAGTTGAAACTGTGATGACAGGGTTTGGTCCAATATTTATTTCAATTGCAATTTTCTTTTTTGCATTTACAACGTTACTCGCTTATTACTATATCGCTGAAACGACACTTACTTATTTAGATCGTCAATTGAAGTATGGCTGGTTAAAACCAGTTTTAAAATTTGGATTTTTAATTATGGTTTACATCGGTAGTGTTGAATCAGCGTCGCTTTTATGGAATCTCGGAGATTTAGGAATCGGTAGTATGGCATGGTTAAACTTAATCGCGATTCTATTATTAAGTAAAATCGCATTAAAAGTGTTAAAAGACTATGAAAGGCAGAAAAAAGAAGGGAAAGATCCAGTATTTAATCCTAAAAATGTGGGGATTGAAGGATTAACATTTTGGGAAGAAAGAAGTAAAGAGGTTGAAAGAAAAAGTTATTGTAGATGATAATTTAAAATTATAACGTAAATTAACTGAAAATTATTAATTCAAAAGAAGGTATATTGCCTCCATTTCATCGCATACTACAATAGGTATGGATAATATGACTGGAGGGAATAAGATGGAACATGAGCAACATAGTTCGATAAATGATATTCTACATCATTATAAAGAAGGTATAGGTAGTTTTACAAATCAAATTCCTGAAATCGCTGAGACATATAATGCGTTCACGCAAGCTTGTTTTCAAGAGGGTGCTTTAACAAAAAGAGAAAAACAACTTATTGCATTAGGAATTAGTTTAGCAACGCAAGATGAGTATTGTACAATTTATCATACAAAAGGTTGTCTTGATCAAGGATGTTCGGATAAAGAGATTCTGGAAGCATGTGGTGTTTCAGCAGCATTTGCTGGCGGAGCTGCGATGAGTCAAGCGGTAACTTTAGTGCAAGAGTGTTTAACAGAACTGAAAAATCAAAAGCATTGAATAAAAAACGTTTTAAACTTTATGTTTAAAACGTTTTTTATGTGAAATTAAATTTGAGTATAAACATTATCTAGGATGGGTTCAATTTTTATCGTTTTCAATTTGTATTCAATTTAATATTCTATATCTTCATAAATAGATTTTCCTACATCAGGAAGAATTGTGTATATACTCTTACCGATTAAAGCTTCTAATTCTTTCTTAATCGCATAAAACCCTTTCCAATGTAAAGATGTATAAGATGTTGTACCATGACGCAAACCAACGGAAATTAATCTTCTTTCCAGCGTAGTAAAGCCATCTGCGTCAGCAAGAGCGTCACAAAGAGTAATTACTTTATTATATAAGTCGTAGTTACTATGTTCATTCAATATTGCAACTAATCGGCTTTTCATATGGTCAGGAACGAGACTCCATTCCGCTGCGATATCTATATGTTCATTTTTACAGGGAAATGAGTGTGTCACACAAATAATGGCGTTTCCTGTATATCCTAAATCATTCATATACATATAACCATCATAGGAATGAATGACCGATTTGGTAAAACCTTTGTATCTTCCGATATCATGCAAAAGGGCAGCGTTATATGCTATGTCAGCATCTAGCTTGTACCCTTTTTTTATAAGTTCTATAATTATGTTTTCAGTTGCATGAGCAACATGTAGTGAATGTTCAAACCAAGGGCCCGGGTTTTGTTCATATGCCCATTTGAGTAATTCTTTTGCGTACGTTCTATCTAATATATATTTCATATCGTTATCCTTTCAAAAAAAATCATATCTTAATATAAATTCATCTTATTATTTCATTATTCCTTCTTTAAAAATTGTTACAATGAAACAAAAGGGGGAAAAGTAATGCGAAATTTAGTAATTGAAGAAATTAAGAAACTAGAAAATGATATGGAAGAACTTTCGAAACTTTTGAAAATGGTTGTAAATGATGGGGCATCAATTGGTTTTTTGCCTCCACTGGAACAAAAAGACGCAACAAAGTATTGGCAAACAGTATTAGCGCCAGAAGTGATATTGTATGTGGCTAAAATAAACAACGAAGTAGCAGGGAGTATTCAATTACAATTAGTTACAAAGCCTAACGGAATTCATAGAGCCGAGATTTGTAAATTAATGACTCATCCAAACTTTAGACGTAACGGTATTGGACGATCGCTTATGCAAAAAGCAGAGGAACGAGCAAAGCAAGAAAACAGGTCTCTTTTAGTATTAGATACTAGAGAAGGAGATCCTTCCAATAAATTGTACAAATCACTAGACTACCAAGAAGTTGGAACAATACCAGGGTATGCAATTTCTCCGAATGGAAAGTTAGATGCTACGGTTATTTATTATAAAAACATTTAAGGTATAATCAAACGGGGAGAGTGCTTAATTATTAGTAAGTGAATAATAAACGACTATTTTTAACACAGTCTATATTTTTCTGGCGGTGTTAAAATAGTTAATTATAATCTAATTAACGCACTAAATGAATTTGAGAAAGTTTTTAGAGGGTTCTTTTAGTAATGATTCTCGTCTTATAATAAATGTAGAGAAGATGACTAGGCAACTATAGTTATTTTCGCTTTATTATTGGAAGGGGATGAAAGAATGAAAAAGAATAGTTTACAAAAGATGAAGAAAGTTATTTTAAGTGGTGGCGTATTACTTACGGGATTATTAACATTTGGATTTTCAGAAAAGGCTTCAGCTCATGGATATGTAGAATCACCAGCGAGCCGATCTTATTTATGTAAGCAAGGGGTAAATGTAAATTGTGGACCGATTCAATATGAACCACAAAGTGTAGAAGGGATAGGTGGATTTCCGCAACTAGGACCTTCTGATGGACAAATTGCAGGGGCTGGTCATTTTCCTGCGTTAGATGTTCAAACTGTAGATAGGTGGAAGAAAGTTACGTTAAATGGCGGAACGAATACATTCAAGTGGAAACTTACGGCTCCTCATAGTACAAAAGAGTGGAAATATTATATTACGAAAAAAGGTTGGAATCCAAATAAACCTTTAACGCGATCAGATTTAGATTTAGTGCCATTCTATGTGAAAAATGACGGTGGAGCTAGACCAGGGACAACAGTAACGCACGAAGCAAATGTACCAACTGACCGTAGTGGATACCATCTTATTTTAGCTGTTTGGGAAATTGCAGACACTGGAAATGCGTTTTATCAAGTTATAGATGTAAACCTTTTGAATAATGGCTTAGCTTCAAATTTCGCTTTTAACAACGTAGTGCAAACTCCTACACTATTTTAATTGAAACATATATTTCGATCATCTAATTTATTTTAGATGATTTTTTTATGAAAATGATGAAAAATATAGAAGAAAGTGCAATTATTTATAAAAAAATATGCTTTAAATATTGTCATATTTGCTTCTTTAAGATATCCTTTTCATGAAGAGGTGGAAAACATGGAAAAAGTACTAGTTTTCGGGCATAAAAACCCAGATACAGATGCAATTTGTTCTGCAATTGCTTATGCAGAATTGAAAAAAGAATTAGGAATGAATGCTGAGCCTGTACGTTTAGGCGAAATCAGCGGTGAAACTCAATTTGCGTTAGACTATTTTAAAGTAGAAGGACCGCGTTTTGTTGAGACAGTAGCAAGCGAAGTGGACAACGTTATTTTAGTTGACCATAACGAGCGTCAACAAAGTGCTAACGATATCGAATCAGTTCGTGTGTTAGAAGTTATTGACCATCACCGTATTGCTAACTTTGAAACAAGCGATCCTATATACTATCGTTGTGAGCCAGTTGGATGTACAGCTACAATCTTAAACAAAATGTACAAAGAAAATGGCGTTACAATTCGTAAAGAAGTTGCAGGTTTAATGTTATCTGCAATTATTTCAGATTCTTTACTATTCAAATCTCCAACTTGCACAGAACAAGACGTAGCAGCTGCTCGTGAATTAGCGGAAATCGCTGGTGTAGATGCTGATAGCTACGGCTTAGAAATGTTAAAAGCTGGTGCTGACTTAAGCGGAAAAACAATGGAGCAATTAATCTCTCTTGACGCTAAAGAATTCCAAATGGGTAATGCGAAAGTTGAAATCGCACAAGTAAACGCTGTTGATACAAACGACGTTCTTGTACACCAAGCGGAACTTGAAAAAGTAATCTCTGCAGTAGTAGAAGAAAAAGGTTTAGACCTATTCTTATTCGTTGTAACTGATATCTTAACTAACGATTCTGTCGGTCTTGCGATCGGTAAAGCAGCAAACGTTGTTGAGAAAGCATACAACGTATCACTAGAAAACAACACAGCTACTTTAAAAGGTGTTGTATCTCGTAAAAAACAAATCGTACCAGTATTAACAGAAGCATTCCAAGCTTAATTTTATTGAGTACACATAAACAGCAAGGACAAGTAGTCAGATTGGCTACTTGTCCTTTTTTATCTCTAAAAAACAGAAAATTAAAAACGGGAGGATTGTGTATGTTGAATGATTTGGAGAGTAAATTACAGTCACTTTTAGAGCGAAATATTACGTCGGTTTCAGAATTAGAGAGCTGGCTTTCGGAGGAGCTGCGTTTAAACGCAGAAATAGAAGAAGAGTTAACGATCAATTTAATCGCTATGTATAGAGATACAAAAGATAGTAATATACGTGATATACATATGTATAACCAAAATGAAATTCAGCCACTTTTAAAAAGATACAATGCAAAATTTGACCAGAAATTTAGAGATTGTCCGTTTTCTGATTTATTAGATGAGCAGAAATATGGATTTATGAAAAAAGCAAGATTTGTGAAGAGTGAAATGTTTAATGAAAAGAACATAGCGCTTTCCGTTAAAGAGCAAGAACTTATTACGAAATATAGAGAAATAATGTCTAACATATCTATTAATTGGGAAGGCGAGCAAAAGACGTATGCATACGTAAAAGCAAGGATAGATAACCCAAATAGAGCTATTCGTGAAAAAGCTTGGTACGCTTTATGCGAAGCAAGAAGTATAGTAAAAATAGAAATAGATTGTATTATGAAGGAACTCGTACAATTGCGGAATCAGATGGCTTTAAATGCAGGGTTTAATAATTATAGTGAGTATGCCTTTAAACAAAAAAATAGAGATTACAGTATTGAAGATTGTTATAAGTTTCATGAGTCGATAGAAAAGTGTGTTGTACCAATTTGGAAACAGTTAGGAAGTCTTTTTAAAAAGAATCTTGATGTAAAAACGTATCGTCCTTGGGATCTTGCTCCTTGTAATTTGCAAAAATCTTCATTTGAAAATTACATTGATTTATTGGATGGGGTTGAAGAAATGTTTCGGAAGACAGATTCATGTTTTCATGAGGAATTTACTCATATAAGGGAAGCGGGATTAATTGACGTACAAGAACGGAAAAATAAAGCATCAGGAGCTGCTTGCTTTACCTTACCTCATAGTAAAGACGTTTTTATTTATTCTAATTTTAGTCCGTCATTTTATGCAATTCATGCATTAATACATGAATTGGGGCATGCATTACATTTTCATAAACAATTTAACAATGAAAGTAGTATGCAGGAAAGATACCTTCGTGAAGAGGTGGCGGAACTTTATTCCCTTAGCCTGGAGTTATTATTAATGGATAAGCTTACTATTTTTTATACGCAAGAGGATGATTATAAAGAAGTACAGCGAGTTCAATTATATCGTACTTTATCGTTATTAATATCGTCAGTTTCAGGAGATGTATTCCAGCACTGGCTTTATACAAATCCAAATCATTCACCAGAAGAGCGAGATGAGAAATATATTGAACTATGTAAAAGGTATCAATATTCATCAGTTGATATTGCAGGAGTAGAGAATGAAATTGGTTCTAGTTGGTTCGAGTCATTTCACTTTGTTCAGTTTCCTTTTTATAAAATTGAATATGCAATTGCACAAATAGGAGCGATTCAATTGTTTCAAATTTATCGAGAGAATCCGGAACAAGCGATTACTTTCTTTAAAGAGGGAGCGAGTTCAGATTGGAATTTATCTATACAGGAAATATATAAAAATACAGGTGTTGCGTTTGACTTTTCGGAAGAAAGGATACAAAGTACTGCAAGGGCTATTTTAGATTTGATTAACGAATTAAAATAAGGATAGCGTTAGCTATCCTTACAATTGTTTATTCGTAAGATTTTTTCTTGTTTATATAAAATGTGATTATCGCAGTAATGAAGAAAATAGGTATCGCATACACTTGCCCAACAAATAACTTCCAGCCGACATAATTGTAGCCTTCAGATGCTGGGATGATAACGGAAATAACGCAAACGATAAAATAGACTAATAGTGCAGGGATAATATTTTTCATTTTTACGAACCTCCTTTTTAATTTTTATTCGTACATCATAATATTGCGATTTGTTTTTATTATTTTGAAGAAAAAAAGAAAAATTTTTATGGTATTATAATATTTGCATTGAGAGTGATCCATAGCACTTATATGGTAAAATGTGTAATTAAAACTTTCAGAATTATTATATAGTATTTCGAGAGAAAAATGTACAAAATAATGGATTTTATTTATTGAAGTAAAGGGAGTAGAAATATATATGAAAAGGCTATGTATAATTCCATGTGGAAAAAAGAAAATTTGGGATAAGCATTCAAACTACGGACCGATGGAAGCAAAAGATGTATATATTAGTCCGTTCGGAAAAGCATGTCAGGCGTACGCATCCATGTTTTTCGAAAACTGGGTTATATTATCAGCGAAACATGGATTTTTAAGGCCAAATGATATTGTATTAAAAAACTATGATCTTGCATTTGATTCAAAAAGCGATGAGGTAATAAGTATAGAGAAATTACAAAAACAGATGGTAGATAAAAGTTTACTACAGTTTGACGAAATCGTCTTACTAGCAGGGAAGAAGCATAAAAAAGTAGTGACAAAGTTATATCCAGAAGAAATGATTACATATCCGCTAGAGGGGTGTAAAGGAATTGGGTATATGTTGCAGAGGTTAAAAGAGGCAGTGAAGGAGGAGGCGGAAATATAGGTATAGTTTCGGTCACCATGATCTTAAACTTTATTTAGGAAACTTAAAAGTAAAATAGAGTTTTTAAGCATCGCCAAAAAGGTGATGCTTTTTTGTTCGTGTTACCATTCAAGTTAATACAATTTAGAGAATAAAGAATCCGATTTGTGAAGTGACATCTCTTTTTTAATCGAAAACGAATTGCCTTCACTTTTAGAAAATGTATGACGTATTGGTGCAGTTAAGATTGTAAGTGGGAATAGCAATGAGACAAGTTTTGAATAGGATATTAAGAAAGGAGATGTTGATGAATAATGGCCAGATATAGTTTGCACGGAGGACACAATAGTATTGTTCAAGGTGCTAATTTTGGGAATCGGAGAGAACACGTTCTGGATAGGCAAGTTAAAGATGCTGTGGCGGCTAAGTTAAGAGCCTTGGGACACACGGTTTATGACGATACGGACGAGGTAGGGACAACTCAATCACAAAATTTAAATAATATTATTCGTAAAAGCAATTCCCATGCTGTGGATTTAGTTATTTCTTTTCATCTTAATGCGAGCAATGGAAATGGACAGGGTGTTGAGGTTCTGTATTATGATCAGAAAGACTTGGCGGCTAAAATCTCAGCTCAACTAGCAAAAGATATTGGATGGCGTGATCGAGGTGCGAAACAGCGTACAGATTTAGCGGTATTAAATGGGACGAAAGCACCTGCTATTCTTATAGAATTAGGATTTATTGACAATGAATCCGACATGGCAAAATGGAATGTTGATAAAATCGCTAATTCTATTGTATTTGCTCTTACAGGACAAACTGGAGGAGGTGCAGTGGATTTGCTCAAAGTAAAAACTGGCGGTGTAGCATTTAGTAATTTACAAGCTTTGGCTCAAGCGATGGTTGATGCGGGTATTGATGGACAAATTGTCGTTCAGAAAGATGGCATTGGTTATGCTATAACGAATGGTTACCCGGCTGGAAATATCGATAAATTTACAGCTTGGTTAGATTCACGTAAGTGGTACTATGAGTATGTGAGATAAGACTAATTATTATATAATCTTCTAACTCTACTTATGATATGGAGAAAATAGACTAATATACAAGCCTTTGTATACTTTCAAACATAGAATATGATGAATTCTATTTAGGAGGAAGTATATTCATGAGGAATACTTGTCATTGTGGGCATTCCCGAAATTGTAATAAATTTTGGGATGATTTAATGTTTGGGAGATGTAGATGTAAACGCAGAGATTTTCACGAATGTTGTTGCAAAGAGAAACCGAAATGTGAGTGTGAAAAATGTCATTGTAAAACAAAACCGAAATGCCATTGTAGGGATGAAGAGGAAGGGGATTAATAATAAAAAAGAGTACGATACGTACTCTTTTTTTGGGGGGGAATTATAATCCATCTTGAACAGATTTCTTTACAATTACCCATGTGTCTTTCTTTTTAACCGTTATAGCTACATTAGTTCCATTAGATTCCTTATAAAAGATATATCCATTGTTTGAGTTTACATATGTTACTGGTTCGCCTATGCAATCTCGCGAGCAGGATTTGTTGACCAATTCAATTAGGGATAGTTCGCTTGGATCGGTTTTGCTTGCTTCTATAACAGCATCAAGGCTTGTTTTTCGATAACCTTGCAAGTTTATATGAAAAAGCTGCTCTATTTCTCCTGTAATGCTAGTATTCATTACTTCTACTGAATTCTTTTTTTCTTGAAGAAAGCCGTTTTCATAAAGTAATTTTGTATAGCCAATCCATGCTATTAACACTAGCATGAAAAACATACCCGTCATTTTAAGTATTCGAAGTCGTTTGCTTATAATTGTTTCTGAGTATTTCATTCACTCTAATCCTCCAATGTTTTTAATTTAAAATATGCTTGGATACATACTTTTAGAAGAGGATGAAAGTTAATGAGTTTTTAATAAAAAAGAAAACATCCAGGGTTAGATGCTTTCTTTTTTTTGTATTTTTGGCTATCTGTTAGTTACTTGTTTCATAAGTGGTCTTATTTCTTTAACTGGTGGTTTCTTATCATAGGCATCAACGTAAGAAAAGTAGTAGTTTAAGTTTCTTAGAAGACCTTTTCCTATTTTTGCACTTAAGAAAGGAAAGACTTGTCCGGTATAATCATCGAGAGATTTACAGTAATATTTTTCATCTAAATATATACTGTATTTACATGTTAGTTCTACTAAAGGATTCCCTTCATCATCAAATACTTCTTTAGAATCAATAATATCTATTAGTGCAAATTTTTCATTTAAGTAAACTTTCTTTTTTTTCTCGTGTTTATTTGTAAGTATAAAAACGAGACCAATCGCGTTAATCAAACTATTTCCTCCTATAAAAAACGGATATTAATAAAATATATCGATATAAGCTAAATGTAAAGAGGAGAGGTGAAATATCATGGAGAGAAAACTAAATAAGCCGATTGGTGAGAGCTGATAATCAGTGGGGGATGAACAAACCCCTCACTGATTAAAGTTTCACTTTATTGAAAGACTTGCGGGAATTGTTTTACGATTGCGTTTGTTATCATGTCAGCCATTTCTAATGCTTTTTTTTCAATTTTATCGTAAAGTTTTACTCCTGCTTCATAATCTTTATTTAGGAAGGCAAGTGCTTCTGCTTTCGTTAGTGCTAAATGTTCATAAAACATTTTTCTAAATTCTTCTTTATCTATATATGGGTTGATACTGTTAAGAAATTCAATAATTGCGTCACCATTAGCGTACCATTTTTTCTCTATAGCGGCCGCTGCATTTTGATTACCAGCTTTTGCGGCTTTAACAAGATCCGCTGCAATTACTAAGTGATCTTTAATTAATGCACTATATTTTTTCACTGCATCCTCACCGTAAAATGGTTCAAGTGATAGTCCCATATGTGTTGCGTTTTGTAGAAGTCGTCCAACAGTAACATTAACATCTGGTAAATTAAATACTATACTTATAATAGCCAATCTCGTCCAAGCGACGTGTTGTTCCCATAAAGAACGCATATACCCTTTTAAAAAATTCTCATTTTTACTAATTCGGTAGTTACGTACGGATAAATCATAGTTTACATAAGGGTTATGGTAGGGGGAGTAATACGATTGCCAATAAGAATACATAAATAGTAACACTCCTTTGAACATGTATAACTCAAAGTATGATAAATATTTATTTTTAGTTACGTGTCCTAGATTATTTTTAGGGAATTTGAAATGGAGAAATTCAACGAATGATGTTGTGGTATATATGAATAAAATGAATATAAAGTAAAAGAGGGTCTGCAAGGGAAGTTACAGACCCTCAAAAGGGTATTGCCGAGATGTCGGACTCGACTACGTAATGTTATCATAAAATTCTTTTGAAAAAACCTGGTAAATGTGTCCAAATGAAATTGGTACCGTCATAAAGTCAAAGGGACCTGCTTCCCGCGGCAGGCCCCATTAACTAGATAATGTCGATGAGCAAAAACTCATCTGGAGTACTTTTATAGTAACAAGTAAAATGTGTTTTGTGTATTGAGAAAGAAGAATTGCATAATTATATGTGAACAATTTAAATCCCAACAATTTATGATTATCATTAATTGTTGGGATTTAAATATAGTTATAAAATGGAGAAAAGGCTTGGAAGTGGGATTGAAGTGCACAGAAGTATGTAATCATGAAAAAGACCTGCTAATATAAGCAGGTCAACTTAAGGGATTTATCCAACAGATTATTATATATGGTAACAACTGAATTGTAGTAAGTCTATACGTTTAATATTGAGAAAACTTCTGTGAATGATATATTTTTTGCGCATATATTAACGTCTAAAAAGTTGAGAAAGAAAATGTAAAAGCTTTTTATAAGAGAGTAATGGCTGGTACTTATAGTATGATTCATATTTCCACGCTTCATTATTTGAGAATTGGAGTTGGTTCGATACCGTTTTCTGTTTGATGGAACTAATATTACGGTGCTTCATATAGTAACCCCCTGAATTCATATGTATAAGATTAGTAGTATTCAAGGAGAATTAATAAAATGTGTATTTATTTTGAAATTCGTTATAATTGCTAATCATTCTCAAAAACGTAAAGAAGCATAAAATAATGAAAAAGCAGGCTGTTAGTCATGTATTCATCACTTTCATGATGCATAAGAGATGATATAATAGGAGTAGATGAAAGATAAAGAAAAGCAGGTGACTCTTTTTTGTTTACTAAAGCACAAGAACTTTTAGCGTCCTACTTTGGTTATTCTTCGTTTCGAAGAGGACAAGATGAAACAATTAAAAATGTACTAGATGGGAAAGATACGGTTTGTATTATGCCAACGGGTGGTGGTAAGTCGATTTGTTATCAAATTCCGGCATTAGTATTTGAAGGAACGACGTTGGTTATATCGCCTCTAATATCACTTATGAAGGATCAAGTAGATACATTGGTACAGAATGGCATTTCAGCTACATATATTAATAGTTCTATATCTATTGCAGAAGCAAATCAGCGAATTCAATTAGCGAAACAAGGACATTACAAGTTACTTTATGTGGCGCCTGAGCGTCTTGATTCGATGGAGTTTGTTGATCAACTTATCGATATGAAAATCCCTATGATTGCGATTGATGAAGCACACTGTATTTCACAGTGGGGACATGATTTCCGTCCAAGTTATTTACATATACATCGCATATTAGATTATCTTCCAGAAAAGCCGCTCGTATTAGCATTAACAGCAACAGCAACACCGCAAGTACGTGATGATATTTGTAACACACTTGAAATTAATCAAGAAAATACAATTATGACAACGTTTGAGCGTGAGAACTTATCGTTTTCTGTCATTAAAGGGCAAGATCGAAATGCATATTTGGCGGATTATATTCGTCAAAATCAAAAGGAATCCGGGATTATATATGCAGCTACTAGAAAAGTAGTCGATCAGTTATATGAAGATTTGATGAAGGCAGGTGTTTCTGTATCAAAATATCATGCTGGTATGAGTGATAGTGATCGAAATGAGCAACAAGAACTCTTTTTACGAGATGAAGTAAGTGTAATGGTAGCAACATCTGCATTCGGGATGGGTATTGATAAATCGAATATTCGTTACGTAATTCATTATCAGCTTCCAAAAAATATGGAAAGTTACTATCAAGAAGCAGGACGTGCTGGTCGTGACGGATTAGATAGTACATGTATATTGTTATATTCTTCTCAAGATGTACAAGTACAGCGTTTTTTAATTGATCAATCAACTGGAGAATCACGTTTTTCAAATGAACTTGAAAAATTGCAAAATATGACCGATTACTGTCATACAGAACAATGTTTACAATCATTCATTTTGCAATACTTTGGAGAAGAACCGAAAGAAGATTGTGGACGCTGTGGTAATTGTACAGACAATCGCGAGAGCATCGATGTGACAAGGGAATCACAAATGGTTTTATCATGCATGATTAGAACGAACCAACGCTTTGGAAAGCAAATGATAGCGCAAGTATTAACGGGGGCGAAGAATAAGAAAGTTATTGAATTTAATTTTCATACTTTACCAACGTATGGGCTTTTATCGAACCGTAGTGTAAAAGAGGTCAGTGAGTTTATTGAGTTTTTAATTTCAGACGAGTTAATTGCAGTTGAACATGGCACTTATCCGACGTTAAAAGTAACTGAAAAAGGGAAAGAAGTATTACTTGGTAAAGAGAATGTTTTACGAAAAGAACGAGTAGAGACAAGACAAATTGTTCAAGACCATCCTTTATTTGAAGTGCTTCGTGAAGTACGTAAAGAAATTGCACAAGGAGAAGGTGTACCTCCGTTCGTTATTTTCTCTGACCAAACATTGAAAGATATGTGCGTGAAAATGCCGCAAAGTGATTCCGAATTGTTGACGGTAAAAGGTATCGGAGAACACAAACTTGTGAAATATGGCTCGCACTTCTTACAAGCAGTTCAGCATTTTATTGAAGAAAATCCAAATTATGCTGAAACGATTAAGACAGAAGTAGTTTCAGAGCGTAAAAAGTCAGGAAAAGCGTCCGCAAATTCTCATTTAGAAACGTATGAAATGTATAAACAAGGTATTGATTTGAATGAGATTGCAAAAGAACGCAACTTATCAAGACAAACAATCGAAAACCATTTAATTCGCTGCTACGAGGATGGAATGGAAGTAGAGTGGCAAAGTTTTGTTCCAGCAGAGTATGAATCTCTTATTGAAACTGCCGTTCAAAATGCAGAGGGTGGTCTGAAATCTATTAAAGAACAGCTTCCGAATGAAGTGAGTTACTTTATGATTCGTGCTTATTTACAAATAAGAAAGTAGAGACATATAAAGGGGATAAGAATTTATGTATCATGTTTTCGTTTATGGCACGTTAAGAAGAGGACAAACGAATGCTCATTATATGCAAGGTGCAACATGCATCGCAGACAGAGCTTGGACATATGGAAAATTATTTGATACGAATGAAGGATATCCGGCCATGACTTATTCGATTGAAGAACAGGTGTATGGAGAAGTTTATGTAGTAAATGATGAGATATTGTGTAAGTTAGATGAACTAGAAGAATATACAGGTAATGCGGAGACTGATTTATATGATCGAATCACGCAAACAGTATATGTTGCTGATAGAGAAATTGAGGCATATGTGTATATCGCTCAGAATAAAAAGATGTTAAAGAAAGTGATAGAATCTGGTGACTGGCTTATGTATCAAAAAATATAATAAGGTAGTTTTAAAAATTGGAAAGCAGATAATGACGAATTCATTATCTGCTTTTTATTGTGTGAATAATTGTCGTTCTCTTTTTATTCTTATAGTTCTTAGTACGATTCCAATTCCGAGAAATAAAACAGTAGCAGCGACCCCGCTAATAGGATTTAACCAAAAATCACTACTGTTTGTAAGGGTAATAATCCCTGTTATGGTAACTAAAACAGTAGGAACAGCATCCTCGATCGCATGCATGATAACGCATGGCCAGACGGATTTTGTAAGTCTATATATTTCAACATACATAATTGACCAACAAACCATAAGGATACAGCCAGATAAAAGCATATTTAATCTTGAGATAGATTCAAAATATTCATTTGGCAAAAAGACTATATAATATGCAGCATGCCAAAGTGCCCAAATTAAACCAGAAATAATATAAATGTACCAATCATTTAGATTTAGTTCAATCAACTTTGGAGTTAAATAACCACGCCAAGAAAACTCTTCAAAAATATTTTTAATAAAGTTACCAATAGTAGACATGACTATGAGTGACAATAACGTGGATATATCAAAACTAGCAATATGAGCTACTCCAAAAATGAGCGATATGCTTATCGTTATTACTGTAACGAATGGATAAATAAGTAGTGCAGTGAAATACCATATAAAGTTTCCTTTCAAATTTGGCTTGATGCCAAAATCATTCCAATCTCGGCTAATAACTCTAAGTAAAATGCTTACGAGGAAAGGTAATATTAGCCATAACCCCATACCTAAAGTATTTCCTTCAGGTTGATTTGTTAGAAGAGAATCTAGAAATACCCCAATCCATCCACTGGCCAAAACAGTTAATACAAAAATAAGTAAATATAACTTTAGTGATTTCTTTTTCGCGACATTCATTTGAAGAGCCTCCTTTACTTTTGTTTATCCTACTATTTATGGGCAGTAAAACGCCCATTGATTAAAGTCTTTAATTTTTACAATGTTTTTTAATAAATAAATTAAATAGGAGACAAATAGAAAGTAGTATCTTTTGCATGCATCACTATACTATATGTGTATTTGTGTGATTTAGATGTTGCATATTCTTTTTAAATTAGAAAGATGAAAAGTAAGTTTTTTCGAAAAATTCAAATGGAAACTATTGACTTTATGATTGGATTTTTAATACAATAATACTTCGACTGAAAAATTAGAACGGACAGGAGGGAATCGTCGAAATGAGCAACATATTTGAAGATGAGTTACAAAAAATGAAGGATACTTTACATACGATGGATGAGCAATTGGATAAGCTTGAAAAAATCCCAGTTTATTATGGAGAAGATTTTAAAGAGCAAATTCTTGAAAGTATGAGAGAGTCTAATAGACAAAATTTACGTATTGGTGTGCAAGAGCCGTACTTTGGAAGGTTAGATTTTCAGGAAGATGGTAAAGAAGCAGTTATGCCGATTTATATTGGAAAAGTAGGGGTTTCGGATATGGACACGATGAAACCAATCATTATTGATTGGCGAGCACCTGTCGCAAGTATGTTTTATTCATTTACCGGTGGAGAAGAATTAGCATTTTATCAATCACCAGATGGGTTAGTAGAAGGTGATGTGTATTTAAAACGAAACATTTCTATTCGAAAAAGAGAACTTGAACGTGTTGTTGATACATATGTAAAAGGAAATGAAGATGTATCGCATGCCGATGATTTTCTTCTATATCGATTAGGTGAGAATAAAGATAATAAGCTAAAGGATATTGTTTCAACGATTCAATCGGAACAAAATGATATTATTCGAGCGGAAAGAAATTTACCATTACTTATTCAAGGGGTTGCAGGGAGCGGAAAGACAACAATCGCTTTACATCGCCTTGCTTTTTTGATTTATGAATATCGTGAGCAGCTAGAAGCTGAGAGAATGATCGTATTTGCGCCGAATAGTCTGTTTTTAGACTATATTTCGAGTGTACTTCCTGAATTAGGTGTAGGGAATATTAGTCAAACAACGTTTTCGGATTGGGCATTACGTACGTTAGATGATTCAGTTATACTAAAGCAGACAGAAGAAAAATTGAAAGAAGCATTTTCAATTAATCGTGATGAAAAGAAGGTAATGCTAGGTAAATTAAAGGGTACGTTGGAATTTAAGACGTATATTGAAGAGAGAATGATCCAATTTGAAAATGAGTTAGTTCCGACAAAAGATTTTGAGGCGTGGGATAGAGCGATTATTCCAGTAGAAGATATTAAAAAATGGATGCAAGTTGAATATAAACATTATCCTTTAAAGAAAAGAAGAGAACGATTAGTAGGACGAATGAAGCGCTGGATTGAAATTGAACTTAAAAAATTCGGGGAAACAAACGAGAAAAAATTACTAAAAAAAGAAGCGACTAAGAGACTGAACGCATATATGAAGTTTTGGCCGAAAATGAGTGCTCTAACACTGTATAGTTCAATAGTAAAAAGTAAAGAAATACTTGAGGTATTACCTGAAGAACTTGTTCAAGAAACAGAAAAGAGTTGTCGTAAAAAAGAAATGTATGTAGAAGATTTACCAGCTTTAATATACATACATCATCGTATAACAGGGATTGAAATAGGGCAGAAGTTTCATCACGTTGTTATTGATGAAGCGCAAGATTTTTCGCCTTTCCAAGTTTATGTATTAAAAGAAATTACATTAGGTAATTCTTTCACTATATTAGGTGATTTATCGCAAGCGATTTATGATTATCAAGGAATTGAAGATTGGAATGCTTTTAAGGAAGTATTCCAAGAAACCGGTTATTATGAATTAACAAGAAGTTATCGTTCTACAAAAGAAATTATTGAATTTGCAAATGAAATAATTAAAAATGCAGAAATCCCAGTAGGACTCGCAACACCAGTCTTCCGCAGTGGAGAAGATGTGAAAGTAATTCATACAGAAAATCAATTTACTGAAATTGTGAAGACGGTAAAACATTTGCAAAATGAAGATGTGAAAACAATTGCGGTAATCGGAAGAACAGAAGATGAATGCCGTGATATATATGTGAAATTAACAAATGCAGGATTAACGGTAAACGTAATTGAAGCAAACCAAAGTAAATATGAAGGTGGTATATCAGTAGTACCTGTCTATTTAGCGAAAGGTTTAGAATTTGATGCGGTGCTTTTAATTGATGTGGATGAGGAACATTACAAAAATACAAAACATGATGCAAAGTTACTATATGTTGGATGTACGAGATCACTTCATGACTTATGGATTTTCCATAGTGGGGAAGCGTCACCTTTAATTAAAGGATTAAAATAAAGTGAAACTATAATCAGTGGGGAGTTTTACTGCAAGCTAATGTGGGATAAATATAAAAAGAGGATTTTCTAGTACAGTATGAAGATCCTCTTTTTTATATTAAAATGGTAGACGAATTAATGACTTGAGCTGTTGTTTAAATGATATACGATGCTTTTTTCTAATTCCTTAGTTTGTTCTTTTTCCCATGTACGAACAGCATCTACTGGAGTTTGTGTATGTTTTAACCAATCTAGAATAAGGTGTAGTTGTTCTTGTATTTGACCAATGTTTTGCTCCTTTATGTTCTTATTCTGAATTCTATTAGTTAATTGAAGCATATAGGGAAGTTTTTCTATACATTCGCTTAAATCTCCGCAATAACCTGAAGGGAATTCATGTGTACCAAATTCTAAAGTATTGATGTAATTAGAAACTAGGTATATCATGGCTTTTTGTTCGGTATCACCACCTAATTCAATCGCTTTTCGAAGGGATTTTTCTAAATCGTCTTCTTTATTGCTAGAGTCCATATAAATTCCTATCCATCTAAAAGGTCTTGAATCAATCGGGTTGTTTTCTGTCCATCTATATAGAATGTCAATTAGAAAACTATTTAGTGAGAAAGTTAAGCCCTCATCTTTTTCGTTTAATGCATCTAAAATAGTAAACAGCGAAATGGCAAACTCTTCTTGATCTTTTGATTCCCATGTTTTTGCATTGGAAATAAATGTCTCTAAATGTTTATAAGCTAATTTTCGAAGTCCCGCTTCGCGATGCTGACAGTAACAAATAAAATCATGCCAATGCTCATTTGTATTCATATGTATAATAATAGTTTGTAATGTAGTGAGAGGTTTATCCATTATAAGTCCCCAATCTATTAAGAACGTGTTGAAAATTTAGTGTTATTATATCATTACATAAATTAAAAAGGGAGAGTTACTATGATTACAAAAGTAATTACGAAAAGTAATTGGGAAATCGCAAAAATAATTGGAAAAATTAATGAAGATTCCCTTATAGAAGAGGGATTTATTCATTGTTCATTAGTAGATCAAGCTTTAAGAGTTGCAGAAAAATATTTCAAGCATGAAGAAGATGTTTTATTACTTACAATTGATCCAGCCCTATTAAAAGCAGAAGTAAAATATGAACTTGCTTCAAACGGTCAAGAATATCCGCATGTTTACGGAGTAATTAATGTTGAGGCGATTGTAGAGGTTGTTCCATTTTCTAAAGAAAAAGGGGAATTTATATTACTTAAATCAGTTCGACTTTAGTAATAGGCGATGGAGTTCGCTATAATTTCTATATATAGCTAATGAATCCTATTGATAAACGAGATTTTTTGTTTATCAGTAGGATTTTTAATTTTATTCGAACAGACTTAAAAAGAGCACATTTGAATAGTGCTCTTTAAGAGAAAAGTGAATTAGGGTTTTTACTTCTAGATAATGTATGAGTGATTCATCATAATGTGACGATGAATCACAAAAGAGCAGTTAGAGTGGGAAGAATTTAAGATGGATTTTATTGGTCACGGGATCCAATCGATTGGTAATGAAGCAGTTCTAACAGGACTCATTATAGACTTTGAAGATGAAACGTAAAAAAATTGTTACGTTTATCTGAATATTGAGGGAATACAAAAATTTTATTTATCTAATTTTTAGAAAACATAGACTATAACATTAATAAATGGTATAATTTCCTTGTTATTGGAATTAAAATGAAAATATTAGAAGAAAAAGGATTGGGCTGGTTTTAATGGGGGGTTCTGATCACAAAGAAACAAAGGCAATATTAAAGTTATGGTTTATTTATATACCACTTGCATTTGGAGAGTTTGTCTTTTCGAATATCATAGGTTATTTAAAAAAATAAAGATTTTGCATTTGAAAAACAATTAACCTAATTTAATTGTTTTTTTATTTTACTTTAATAAACCAAATAAAAATAGAGATTTTGAACAAGATGAAGTTTATGAAGGAAATAACGTTGATTAGGTGCTGAAAACAGTGTGAAATCAACAGTGCCTAAAGAATAAAACAGGAATCATTCAACCATGGTAATTTTCCGTTTTATTAGCTTCCTATAGTGATATGTTATGGTCACATCATATGTGTACGATACTTGTAACTTAATATAGCATTACTGGAATTTCAAAATTAGTAGTTAAGGTTGCTACCTTTTAGAGTGTTATAGATATATATAACTTAGCTAAAAAAGCACAAATCATATAATTTGCGCTTTTCATTATCTGTTTTTGGTAAAAAAAGCACAGTTTTTGTCACACTAATACTGTACGATACATAGTATAAAACACATACTGTATGACATATAGTAATGGAAATGAGGTGAGTGAATGGATACTTTATTAAACTCGTTAATTACTGAGTTAAGAAGAGGGACATTAACGTTAGCTGTTTTAAGCCAATTAAGAACGCCACAGTACGGATATTCACTTGTCCAGTTATTGGAGCAATCAGGGGTTACAATTGATCAAAGTACTTTATATCCACTACTTCGCCGATTAGAAAAGCAGGAATTAGTGACGAGTAGTTGGGATAAAACGGAGAGTAGACCTCGTAAGTATTATGTTTTAAGTGATTATGGATTAGAAATATTTTTGCAGTTGAAAAAAGAATGGATAAAAGATTCGAAAGAACTTTATAACTTATTAAAGGAGGAGGAAGGGAATGAATTTAATTGATCTCTATATCCAAGAGGTTGCGAAGAGATTACCTGAAAAAAATCGTGAAGATATTACACTTGAACTAAGGTCAACTATAGATGATATGTTACCTGAAGATTATAATGAGGAAGATGTAAAGAGCGTTCTCGAAAAATTGGGGAGTCCGGTTTCATTGGCTAATGGTTATTTGGATAGACCGATGCATTTAATTGGACCACGTTATTTTGATGTATATACAACGTTGTTAAAAATGATTATACCAATCGCAGCTGTCATTGCACTCATATCAATGGTTGCAGAAAATTTTATAGGCTATAGTGGTGATCAAGCGGTATTAAATGTTATTTTACAATTGATAGGTAAAGGCATTGGGGAAATTTTTGAAGTGGGCCTCCATGTATTTTTCTGGTTGACACTTGTGTTTGTTATTTTAGAAAGAACAGATAAAGACAAAGGTATCGAGCCGTTGACGACAAGTTTAAAAAAATGGACACCAGATGATTTGAAAAACATCTCGTATATCCCAAAGAAAAAAGCAATCTCGAAGTTTGAAGTTTTTGCAGGTTTAATGTGGACAGCAGTTTGGGCTACACTTTACTTTTATGCGAATCATCTTGTTGGCGTATATAACGGTACGGCAAATGGACTGAAGTTTGTTTCGCCAACTTTTAATCAAGATGTTTTATTGCAGTACTGGCCAATCGTTGTAATTATGATTGTTTTTGAAATATGTATATCCCTTTATAAATTGGTGCAGGGACAATGGACTCAAAGATTGGCGATTGGGAATGCTATTCTTCAAGTAGCTGGGACGATAGTATTCATTGTAATTGTAGTAAATCCACATTTATTTAACGCAGGATTTATTACGTATTTGGCAAATGCATTTACTATTTCCCCAGAGGAGTTTAAAACGTGGCTCATTGGGGGAGGAATTTTCTTTTATATGTTATCTGCTGCAATAAATATATTTGATGGTTTCCGAAAAGCTAGTATTCGTATGTAGATAAAAATCGGAAATTTCGATAAAATAAAACTATTAAAAAGATAGTGAAATAAGATGAACATGATGAAAGGAAGAAAATAATGATAAGGGAAGCAACGAAAAGAGATTTAGCATACATTTTAGATATTTATAACGATGCGATACTTTATACAACAGCTGTATATGCGTATAAACCTGTAACCCTTGAAAATAGAATAGATTGGTATGAACAAAAAAAGGCTGAAGGGTATCCCATTTTCGTATATGAATTAGATAATAAAGTAGTAGGGTTTGCGACATTCGGCCCATTTAGAGCGTGGCCTGCTTATAAATATTCAGTTGAACATTCTGTGTATGTAGATAAGGCATATAGAAAAAATGGCATTGGGTCTTCATTAATGAAAGAATTAATCAAAATTGCGAAGGAAAGAGAGTATATGACCTTAATTGCTGGAATTGATGCAGAGAATGAAAAAAGTATTGCCTTGCATCAAAACTATGGATTTGTTCATGCAGGGACAATAAAAAAAGCTGGTTATAAGTTTAATAAATGGCTAGATTTAGCTTTTTATCAGCTGGAACTTAACGGTCCTGAAAATCCTATAGAAGAATAAATATTTTTCGGTAGCAAGAAAAAATTCATGCTACCTTTTTCTTATTTAAATAGCTGATATGAGCTGCCGAAAAGTTTTTTTATATTCGATATTGAATTTATTGGTATAATAGGAATGTTTAACGAATTTCCGCTTCTTTATGTGATGAGGGGAAAAGATTTACCGAATCGCCGTGAAAATAAAGAGGTAGATGAAGCTTTTGCAGTAGTTTTAAAGTACATATACAAAGAATATAGTGAAAACATGCTAGGAGTGAACGGTTGAAAAGAAACTTAAAGACTTCAACAATCATTATTTTAATTTTAACGATTATTGCTCTTGAAGTTGGAATCGCACTATATGATCACGATTTGTCATTAGATACAATTTACTTTACAGCGATCCTTATTTGTATTGTATTGCTTTTTGGCACACGTGTTTCTGGAGAGAAAGAAAGTACATCGAAACGAGGAAGAAGAAAAACAGTTCTTATATTTTGGCCATCTATTTTATTGTCTATTGTTTGTTTTGCGGTTATAAGTTACATAAGGGTAGGATATGTCTCTGTACCAGGGATAATTGGCTTTTCATGCTTTGTTACATATGGTGGATTCGTATGTATTAGTATTTTAAAGAGAAAAAATAAAATGTAGATTACTAAGCTGAAAGGAAGCAATATAAATGAAACATATAAAGAACGGTACACGCACTGAAGGAGAATATATTAAAAATAAAGTTATTCAATATAATATGTCCATCTTAACAGATGAGGCAAGACAGACGATGGAAGAAGTACGCCTCGTAGTAAAAAATGAAGAAGGAAAAATTTTTGGTGGCGTAACAGGTACGATGTATTTTTATCACCTTCATATCGACTTTTTATGGGTTGATGAATCAGTTCGTCATGACGGTTATGGCAGCCAACTTTTACATGAAATTGAGGGTATTGCGAAGGAAAAAGGGTGTAGATTAATATTGCTAGATTCATTTAGTTTTCAAGCACCAGAATTTTATAAAAAGCACGGTTACAGGGAGTATGGTATTGTTGAAGATCACCCGAAAGGTCATAGTCAGCACTTTTTTGAAAAGAGATTATAATAATATTATGTATACTGTTTGATGGGAGAAAGAATATGTACACGTATAAATTGCAACAAGAACAACCAATCTGTGCAGAAAAAATAAAAAAACTTTATGATTCTGTCAGTTGGTGGCCAGAAAGAAAAGAAGTCGATATTGAAAAAATGTTAAAGAATAGCATAGCCATTGGAGTATGGGAAGAAAATGAATTAGTTGGATTTGCTAGAGTCGTTTCTGATGGTATTTTTCGAGCATACATTGAAGATGTTGTCGTACATGAGAGTGTAAGAAATAATGGTATTGGAGAGAAGATGCTAACAATATTACTTCGAGAAATATCTCATATTGATATTGTTAGTCTATTTTGCGGAGAGAAGCTAATAAAGTTTTATGGTGAGCAACAATTTCAAACAACGAAGCAAATTGTGATGCATCGTAATCAAACAGGGAAAGAATAAGAGGTGCCAATTAAAATGAATGCAACAAGAGCGTACTGTTTATCGAAAAGAAAAGCGAAAGAAGATTCTCCAGATGGCTGGAGTGCAACATGTATGAGGCTTAATAATAAAATATTTGCGATAGTAAATCATGAAGAAGGTGAAAAAGCTGCGATTACATTGAAGTGTGACCCAGAAGTCGCATTAAGAATAAGAGAAGATTATCCAGAAACAATTATTCCAGGCTATCATATGAATAAAAAACATTGGAATACTATTTATATTCATAAGGGTATAGAACAGGAGCAAATAAATAAAATGATTGATTGGTCGTATGATTTAGTACTACAATCATTTTCAAAGAAAAAGCAGCAGGAGTTAATGAATTAATATGTATTAGGAGTGTGTGTAATGAAAGATTCGATTAAAGATACGTATGATAAATTAGCGAGTACATATAAAGAAAATCTAGATTTCGCAAATCCATATAACAGTTATTATGAAAGACCGGCGATGATGGAGCTTATTTCAAAGGAACTAGAAGGAAAAAAGATACTAGATGCTGGATGTGCAGCTGGATGGTATACTTCTCAATTCATAGGAAGAGGAGCAAATGTTACAGCAATTGACGTAAGTCCTGAAATGGTAAAAGCAGCAAAAGAAAATATAGGAGAAGAAGCGACGTTCCTTTGTCATGATCTGCAAGAACCATTGCCATTTGAAAATAATACGTATGATGTGATTGTAAGTTCGTTAACTCTTCATTACTTAGAAAATTGGAATCAAGTATTTCAAGAATTTCGTCGCGTATTGAAGCCGGGTGGAGAACTTATTTATTCTATTCATCATCCTTTTATGGATTTCACAAAGTTTCCATGTGAAAATTATTTTGAAAAACAGTTATTAATAGATACTTGGGTTAAACCGAATATTACTATTGAAGTCAAGTTTTTTAGAAGATCATTACAAGACATACTAAATGAAACTACAAATTATTTTGTATTAGAAGAGATAGTGGAACCGAAGGCAATTGAAAAAATGAAAGAAGTAAGCGAAAAATCATATCATTATTTAAATATGAATCCACATTTTCTTATCATAAAAGCAATCAATAAATAGCTAGTAAAATAACTTTGTTTTACTAGCTATTTACAGTTTTACATTACATATTAGGAGACTTTAAAATGAATACGAAACGAAATAGAGTAGTATATGCACTATTTACTATAGTTGTTATTATTTTAGGTCTTAGCTCAAGAAAGTTTGCTTTTGCACTACCACATCTATTAAATGATTATTTAGGTGATGCATTATGGGCATTAATGATTTTCACTGGCTTTGGATTTTTGTTTCCTAAAACAGAGACGAAGAAGTTGGCTTTTATTAGTTTAATGTTTTGCTACGGGATTGAAGCGAGCCAATTGTATCATGCGGAATGGATAGATAGCATTCGTGCAACGACTTTGGGGGGACTCGTGTTGGGATACGGTTTTTTGTGGAGTGATGTAGTGGCTTATACAATTGGTGTTGGAGTGGGAATACTTTGTGAGTTTATGTTACGGAGGAAATAATCGATTTTAAAAAGGAGCCCTTTATGAAAAAAATAATATTAATTGGTTCTGGTGGTTCAGGAAAATCTACATTAGCAAGGCAGTTAGGGAATAAATTAAATATTAAGGTGCATCATCTTGATGCATTATTTTGGAAACCGAATTGGGAAGGTGTTCCGAGAGAAGAACAAATAACAGTTCAAAATAACTTAATTAAAGATGAGAAATGGATTATTGATGGGAATTATGGCGGGACGATGGGTATAAGACTGAATGCAGCTGATACAATTATCTTCCTTGATATTCATAGAACAATTTGTGTTTATAGGGCTTTTAAAAGAATTGTAAAATACCGAAATAAAACAAGACCAGATATGGGCGCGGGATGTGAAGAAAGATTTGATTTGCAATTTTTTAAATGGATATGGGAATATCCTAATGCTAAACGACCTACAATTTTAAAAGGGTTAGAGCAATTGCCCGAAGAGAAAAAGGTTATTGTTTTAAAATCTCCAAATGAGGTTCGGAAATTTTTAGAGCACATATAATAATAGAATGTAACAAAACAATTCTTTGTAGATCTTACCGATTAGTTTAATAAAACTAATCGTTTTTTATTATGAAAAATTTAACGCTTTTTGAAAATTGTATTTTGTAATGAGTATATGACTATAAGTTCATATAAAATGAACGTTTGGAGGAATAGAAAATGACTAACGATTTAATTCAACTAATCGATTCATTAATGGTCAATATTCCAGCTGGAGAGGTAGTATTAAGAGATGATCGAATAAAAAAAGAATGGCTAGTACAAATTCAACCATTTCTTCTTGCAAAGTATGCTGTAACAACGGAACTATATGATGCTATTACAAATAGTACATTAAATAATTTTGTTAAAAATCATAAACCAGTTGTCAATATTTCATGGAACGATGCCATTACGTTTTGTAATGTACTTTCAAAAAAAGCGGGATTAAAAGAATATTATTCTATTAGTGATGGTGGTCAAATTGTTAGATGTAAGTTAGATTCAAATGGCTACCGATTGCCATCTGAGGCAGAGTGGCAATATGCATGTAAAGCAGGTACAACCGGATATACATACGGGAAACTTCATGATATAGCATGGTATAATGAAAATTCAAATGGACATATTCATGACGTTGGCCAAAAGGAACCGAATGCATGGGGACTCTATGATATGTTAGGGAACGTTTGGGAATGGTGCTATGATTTGTATGATGAAAAAGTGTATGGATCATACCGCATTTTTCGTGGAGGTAGTTGGGCGGAGGTAGCGAGAGGTTGCGGCGCTACTTGTCGTCGCCGAAGCCATCCTACATTTCATATAGAAGATCTCGGTTTTAGACTTGCTAGGTCAATTTAGCAGGAACATGATACGAAGGGGATCTATACTCTTGCCAACATAGGAATGATTTAACGTAAGGAGTGTTTATAATGGCGCGTGTTTTATTTATTAACGCTGGATCAGAAGGACATATAAATCCAACTTTGCCAGTTGTAGAAGAGTTGATTTCTCGCGGTGAAGAGGTCGTTTATTTTTCAATAGAAGCTTTTAGGGAACGAATTGAGAAGACAGGTGCTACTGTACGAACGATTGACGATCAAAAATTTATAAAAGCGTTTCTATCTGGAGGCAGAAATTATTTACAGGAAAGAATAAACGGTCTTCTACATACAGCAGATGTTGTTATACCTAGTGTTCTAGAACAAATTGAAGGTGAACATTTTGATTACATAATTCATGATTCTATGTTTGGCTGTGGGCACTTAATTGCTCAAATTCTTAAATTGCCATCCATAAATTCATGTACATCTTTTGCGCAGGATGAAAAATCTTTTGAGCAAATGTTAGGTCATCTGTCAAAAAATATCCCAGTAGAAATTCATGATAAAATACAGAATGATTTTCAAAACTTAACGAAGGGAATTGCTGAAAAATATGGTGTTGAAATAAAATCATCGTATGAAGTTTTCTGTAATCCTGCACCCCTTACTATTGTGTATACAATTAAGGAGTTCCAGCCTTTTGGTGATACGTTTGATGAAACATATAAATTTGTAGGACCATCTATCTCTGCACAAATGAAAAACAGAGACGTTGATTTTACTTCAATTGAAGAAAAAAGTCCGATTTATATTTCATTAGGTACTGTTTTTAATGAAGCGATTGACTTTTATAAACTGTGTATGAAGGCCTTTGAGAATAGTGAGCATACAATTGTTATGTCTATTGGTAGTAAAACAAAAATAAGGGATCTAGGCGAAATTCCTAAAAACTTCATTGTGAAAAACTATGTACCCCAAACTGAGCTGCTTACATATACGAAACTATTTATTACACACGGCGGGATGAACAGTGCGCATGAAGGACTGTATAACGGGGTTCCGCTCGTTGTAATACCGCAAAGTGCAGATCAGCCAGTAGTCGCAAAGCAAGTGGAGAGTCTTGGAGCAGGAATAAAATTACAAATGCAAGGATTAACTGCGGATCAACTAAGTGAAAGTGTAGAAATGGTATTAAATAATCCGTCATTTAAAGAAGTTGCTTTGAATTTGAAGAAATCTTTCCAAAAATCAGGTGGATATAAGGAAGCTGTTGATGAAATTTTTATATTTGTAGGTCAGTGAAAAAATGAAATTATACATTAGAAAAGCATCTAAATAGGATGCTTTTTATTTAACTTTATAATTCTTATTTTTAATATCTAGTATGGTTAAAACTAAGGCACTGAGAGATATAAGTATAAGAATAAAAGTTAACCAGTTAAATGTATTGTCAATTATGAAGTAAAGATGATAGATAAATATATTCAAATTTTATTTTAAAATGTTAGGACTTAGTTTTACATGTTAGTAATAATTTCACTGTTTCTGCACAACTTCTGCACATACTTAGGTGATTTCTATGTCATGATATATTCATAAAGTGAAATGTTTCACAAGAAAAATATAATTTCACTGCGGTGTATGCATAATTAACACATACATCGGTACAAGTTTGTCTCTTGTTATTCTTTTACATCAAAGCCCACATTCCACTACAAAGTATAACAAGAAGGAGACATGAACATGAATAATCGATTTTTAAAACAACTACAAAATATGAAAATGAACAAAAAAAGTTTAGGAGCTGTAGCATTAACAGCTGGAATTATTAGTACGACACTTATTCCTCAAAATGCTTATGCGCACGGTTTTGTTGAAAAGCCCGGTAGCCGATCCGCTTTATGTAGTTCAACTTATGGTGCGCTAAATGTAAACTGTGGAAGTGTTATGTATGAACCACAAAGTTTAGAAGCTCCAAAAGGTTTCCCACAAGGTGGTCCAGTAGATGGACAAATTGCTTCAGCAGGCGGAAAATTTGGTGGTATTTTAGATCAACAAACAGCAAATCGTTGGTTTAAAAATACAATCACTGGTGGGGAAAATACATTTACTTGGAAGTATACTGCGCCTCACTTAACGAGTAAGTGGCATTACTATATTACTAAAAAAGGATGGAATCCAAATAAAGCGCTAACAAGAGCAGATTTCGAACCAATTGGAACTGTACAACATGATGGTTCTGCAGCTTCAAATAATTTAACTCATAAAATCAATGTACCTACTGATCGTAGTGGATATCATGTGATTTTAGCAGTATGGGATGTAGCTGATACAGCAAATGCATTCTATAATGTAATTGATGTTAATCTTATTAATGATGTGAAACCAGACATAGAAGCGCCAAGTATTCCAAATGGACTTCAGACGCAAAAAGTAACAGCAAATAGTGTAGAACTAACATGGAACGCTTCTACGGATAATGTAGGGGTAAAAGGATATCAAATCTTCCGTAACGGAGAGATGATTGATACAGTACCAGGGACTCATTTTATTGATAAGAAGTTACAACCAAGTACAGAATACTCTTATACTGTAAAAGCAATTGACGCAGCTGGCAATGTATCGAAAGAAAGTACAGCGCTTACAGTAAAAACGACAGTTGAGACTCCTGATACAGAAGCACCAACACAACCAAAAGGATTACATAGTATGGGAACGACAGCGTCAAGTGTGGATTTAATGTGGAGTCCATCTGACGATAATATTGGTGTAGACCATTATGATATTTATAGAGAAACAGAAGGGTCAATGAAAAAGATTGCAACATCCAATACAACTTCTTATATGGATAAAAATCTGCTCGCTAATACTACTTATAAATATGTAGTGAAAGCTGTTGATGTAGCTGGAAATGAATCCGTACAGAGTGATATATTCACAATTACTACAAAAACTGAAAGCGCTTCACATGAAGCGTGGGATGCAAAAAAAGCATATAAAAAGGGAGATAGAGTTCTACACGAAGGAAAAGTATATGAAGCAGTCCAGAGTTATCAAGGAAATGGTGATCCGAACTGGATTTATGCATTATCATTATGGAAAACAGTGTAAGCTTTACCTAGATATGAACTAAGAGATGATGGGCTTTGATTTCAAAAGAGAATCTTGAGAATTCACTTTTCTATTAATAATAAAGGGTAGTGTATGAATACATAAGATTCATACACTACCCTTTTTATTATGATAACATTTTCGTCATAAGTATATGCGGAATGCCATCTTCCATAAATATATCAGAAGAAGTTTCATAACCTAATTTTTTATAAAATCCTTCAGCTTGTGTTTGCCCGTGTAGTTTCACTTTTGTAGCTTGTTCGTTACGAGCAATTTCTTCTAACGTTTGAATGATGACTTTACCTAATCCGTATGTACGATAATCTTTTAAAATGCAAATACGTTCTAATTTTCCGACGCCATCAACAAATCGTATACGCCCTGTACCTACAGGAAGCTCATTATAATAAACTAAAATATGTTTACATTGCTCTCCGATTTCATCGAATGTATCGAATTCATCTGCAAGAGGGACACCTTGTTCTTTTACAAATACTTCTTTTCGAATATGAAAGGCAGTTTCTAAATCAGCAAGTTCTGTTATAAGTTTGGATTGCAAAATGTTCAGTCCTTTCTAGTGTAATCAGCTTGTGTTTTCATAGTATATCATAATAAAGCGCTATTAAGAGAAGAACATACTAAAAAGCCAACTTTAAAAAGTTAGCTTTTATTACAATTCCTTTATCCCATTTTTAGCGCCGATAATTACTTTACTCGTCATACTTATAAACAACCCTGTTTCAACTACACCAGTAATCATTTTTAATTGAGTGTGTAAATGGGCAGGATTAGAAATATGATTAGGGAATATACAATCGATAATCATGTTATTGTTATCGGTTATATAGGTTTCATTATTTTTCAAACGTAATGTTGTTTGACATCCTAGAGACTGAATTTTATTTTCGGTTTGTTTCCATGAAAAAGGGATGATTTCAATAGGTAATGGAAAAGTACCTAAATGTGTTACAAGTTTCGATTCATCAGCAATGATAATTAGTTCTTTAGAGGAAGAGGCAACGATTTTTTCACGAAGTAATGCACCGCCACCGCCTTTTATAAGTTGTAAATTTGAATCAATTTCATCCGCTCCATCAATTGTAAGATCAAGACTTTGTACGTCGTTTAACGAAATTAGGGGGATATTTAGTTGATGTGCTAATGCTTCAGTTTCCTTTGATGTCGGTACAGCTTGAAATGATAATCCTTCTTTTACACGCTCACCTAATTTTTGTATTGTCCAATATACAGTAGAACCTGTACCAAGCCCAATCTTCATGCCATCATTTACAAAGTTAGCGGCATATTCGCCAGCGAGCTGTTTTAAATTCATCGCTTTACTCCGCCGGACGCGGTCCAGCATCAAGACCTGAATTTTCAACTGTAAGTACCGGACGAACGACTATATCTTTATGTACACGCATTTGACAAGATAATCGTAAATGATCTTCAATCCCTTTTTCCGTCATTGCATGTTTCTCATTCGCACTCGCTTCACAGAAATCACCTGCTAGTATTTCTACTCTACAAGTTGTGCAACGTGCATTCCCGCCGCAACGATGAAGAATGTTGACACCGCTATCTTCAATTGCTAATACTAACTTCGTTCCTTCTTTTACATCAAATGTTCCCGCACCTTCAATTGTTAATTTTGGCAAATTTGTTCCTCCTCATGTAAAATTGTACATAACATATTTATGACCGCGAATTATTGAACATAAACATTATTTTTTTATATCCCCGTAACTTTTTTTAATGTTGAATCGTTTATTAAGTAAGCGCTGAAAAGGAGTGGTTATTTTGTGCACAAAAGTAACTCATGTTTTAAAGAACCGTATCGATATGAATCATTCAAATATAAACTTTTTAATTGAACAATATGGAGAGTTAAAAAGATACTGTACTTTTTTAACGAAAAACAAATGGGATGGGGAAGATCTCGCCCAAGAAACAGTGTGTAAAGTACTTCAAAAATATAGAAATAAAGATATTTGTATGACACTCGTCTATAAAATAGCAAGAAATCGTTGGTTAGATCAGATGAAGTCTAAGTCTGTTCATGAAAAAATAAGAGAACAAATCACTTCTGAAGAACCACATGAGAACATTGCAGATTTGCATGAAATGGTAGGGAAAGTATTGTCTTCATTAAATGTACAGCAATCCGCAATTTTATTATTAAAAGATGTTTTTCAATATAGTATCGCTGATATTGCTAAAGTGTGTTCTGTATCAGAAGGTGCAGTGAAAGCTTCTTTATTCCGGAGTAGAAATAGGCTGAAAACTGTAAGTGAAGAAGGGGTCGAGATAGTCGAATTCACAGATGATATGGAAGTTGTAGTAACGTCTATTCGAGAAGAGAGACCGGAATTATTAACGAAACTGCTTCCGTCAATAGATTTTACTAAGTTACCATCTAAACAGCCAGTCTTATTATTTAATGTGAAACAACCTTCTTCCTACAGTTGTATGCTTTGCGCAGCATAACAAGTATTGGAGGGATTTAAAATGAATGCAATTCCATATGTAGTAGAACAAACAAAATTAGGAGAACGTTCCTATGATATATATTCAAGGTTATTAAAAGACCGCATTATTATTATCGGTTCAGAAATTAATGATCAAGTAGCGAGTAGTGTCGTAGCTCAATTATTATTTTTAGAAGCAGAAGATGCAGAGAAAGATATATTCTTATACATCAATAGCCCCGGCGGTTCAACGACAGCAGGTTTTGCAATATTAGATACGATGAATTTAATTAAACCAGATGTGCAAACGCTGTGCATGGGCTTTGCGGCATCATTTGGTGCATTGCTATTATTATCTGGAGCAAAAGGAAAACGGTTTGCGCTCCCTAACAGTGAAATTATGATTCATCAGCCGCTTGGTGGTGCACAAGGGCAAGCAACAGAAATTGAAATAACTGCGAAAAGAATATTAAAGTTAAAGCATGATATTAATAAAATGATTGCAGAAAAAACAGGCCAACCGATTGAAAGAGTAGCACATGATACAGAAAGAGATTATTTTATGACTGCAGAAGAAGCGAAGGAATATGGGATTGTAGATGATGTTGTTACGAAAAAATAAGATGAAAAAGGCTAGAGGATATATTAATTCTCTAGCCTTTTTATTAATCCTTTACCCATTCATCAACTAATGCTTGATTTTTTTTAATCCATTTTCGCGCAGCTTCTTCAGGATCTTTTGTTTTATTTAACATGACCATTAACGTACCGAGCTGTTCATCGTTCATTTTCCATTTATCAAAGTATTTTATAACATCTGGGTGATCTTTTTCGAAACCTTTACGAACGGAGTAATAAATGTCATCTTTTTCACCATATACTTTCTTAGGGTCTTTTAAATATTTCAAGTCAAATTCTGAAAACCCCCAATGCGGATTCCAAAGCGTAACAGCGATTGGTTTCTTTTTTGTATATGCTTTCTTTAGTTCACTCATCATCGCAGCTTCAGAGGATTGGACAAGTTTTAGTTTTATATCATATTCTTTCATTGCTTTATTCGTTAAATTCATAAGACTACTACCGGGTTCGATACCGACAATTTTATTATCTAGTTCATCTTTATGAGCATTTAAATCTTCGATACTGTTTATATTTTTCATATAAGAAGGGACGACTAAACCTAGTCCAGTACCTTCGTACCATTTTGATTTTAAGACAATATCATCTTTATAACGATCGTTTAGCGGTTTATCTGTAACTGGTAGCCATACTTCTAAATTCGCATCAACATCGCCACGAGCAACACCAGTCCAAATTGCGGCTTTTTCTAAATACATGAGCTCAACTTTGTAGCCTTTTTCTTCTAATAAAACTTTCCACATGTTTGCAGTTGCAATATTTTCTTTCCAACTTGTTACACCAAGTTTAATTTTCCCTTTCGAATTTGCATTTGTTGCATTACATGAAGTGAAAATCATAGTAATAAATAATGCAAGGCATATAAACCAAATTTTCTTTCGCATTGAAAACCTCCTAAGTAACGTTTGCCTTATAAAATAAATGTATAAGTAAGCATTCTTATTATGAACGGAAACGAGAATTTTAAAGAAATCTTATGAATGTCATTTTTATGTAATATTTCTTTGTAAAATCGCAACACTATGTGAATAGATGGGTAGAAAAGGAGTAGTGACATGGATAATACAAAGGTGCGTGTTGAAAACGTAACAAAAGTATTCGGGAAACATCCGCAAAGAGCCCTTTCCTTATTAAAAGAAGGAAAAAGTAAATCGGAAATTTTAAAAGAGACAGGAATGAACGTTGGGGTGAAAAAAGCAACGTTTGAAGTATACTCTGGAGAAATTTTCGTTATTATGGGTTTGTCTGGTAGCGGGAAATCTACGCTAGTTCGTATGTTAAATCAATTGATTAAACCAACTGCAGGTCATATATACATAGATGGTGAAGACATCGCAACGATGGGAAAAGAAGAGTTACGAAGAGTAAGAAGAACGAAAATGAGTATGGTATTTCAGAAATTCGCTCTATTTCCGCATCGTACAGTTATACAAAATGTTGCATATGGGTTAGAAATACAAGGAGTTCCGGTTGAAGAGCGAGAGAAAAAAGCGTTAGAATCGCTACAGTTAGTAGGACTCGATCATCATAAAGATAATTATCCAAGTCAACTTAGTGGCGGTATGCAGCAGCGCGTTGGAATCGCAAGGGCGCTAACGAATAATCCAGATGTATTACTAATGGACGAGTCATTCAGTGCATTAGATCCACTTATTCGAAAAGAAATGCAAGATGAATTGTTAGAGTTGCAAGATAAAATGGAAAAAACGATTATATTTATTACGCATGATTTAGATGAAGCGCTTCGAATTGGAGATCGTATCGCATTAATGAAAGATGGAGAAATCGTTCAAATTGGAACGCCAGAAGAAATTATGATGAGCCCCGCTAATGAATTTGTAGAAAAGTTTGTTGCGGACGTGAATTTAGGAAAAGTAATTACGGCGGAGTCTATTTTAAAACGACCAGAAACTTTATTAATTGATCGTGGACCTCGTGTAGCCCTTCAAATTATGAGGAATGCTGGTGTTTCAACTGTATATGTTGTAAACAAAAAGTATGAGTTTTTAGGTATATTAACTGCGGATGATGCGAGTAAGGCAGTACAAAAACAGTGGCCGATTGCTGATTTATTACTTAATGATATTCCGCATGTGTATTTAGATACTTTACTGGAAGAGACGTATGCAAAAATGGCGGAGATGAAATATCCGTTACCAGTAATCGATGAGAAGAAAAGGCTAAGAGGAATTATTAAACGTGAAAGTGTCATTCAAGCTCTTGCAGGAAACATTGAGGAAGAGGTGAAAGACGATGAATAGTATACCGCGTATTCCGTTAGGGGAATGGGTCGACTCATTTGTTGTAAGTTTATATGAGCACTTTGAAGGCTTATTCCGAGGATTCTCTTATATTATTGGTGGATTCGTTGATTTACTCACTAATTTTTTAATAATAATTCCTGCCATATTGATGATTATTATCTTATGTTTCCTCATTTGGTACACAACGAGAAAACTATCTTTAGTCATTTTTACGCTTATTGGATTATTATTTATTTTGAATATTAACTACTGGGCACAAACGATGCAAACATTAGCACTCGTACTTACGTCAGTTATTATTTCAATTATTGTCGGAATTCCAATTGGTATATTAGCATCTCAAAATGAACGTTTCTCAAAATTTTTAAAACCAACATTAGATTTTATGCAAACAATGCCTGCATTCGTATACCTTATTCCAGCGATCACATTTTTCGGAGTAGGTGTAGTACCTGGAATTATTGCATCAGTAATCTTTGCAATGCCACCGACAATTCGTTTTACTGACTTAGGAATTAGACAAGTTCCAGAAGATTTAATTGAAGCAGCGAATGCATTTGGATCCACTGCATCACAAAAACTATTTAAAGTACAATTACCACTTGCAACCGGAACGATTATGGCTGGTGTGAACCAAAGTATTATGCTTTCGTTATCAATGGTTGTAACAGCGTCACTTGTAGGAGCTCCTGGACTTGGAGTTGATGTATATCGCTCGGTAACACAAGTTAATATCGGAATGGGATTTGAAGCTGGATTAGCTATCGTAGTAATCGCAATTATATTAGACCGAATTACACAAGGGTTCCATACGAAAAGAAAATAATGACCAAAAAACACACTTTTATACTACAAAGTGTGTTTTTTATTGCATCCAGTTTACATACGAACGATAACAGAACCTCCAGCTGGTGCACAAACTTGGTTTTGCTGTTGTTCCATGGATTTAATTAATTGATTATTTTCTTCAATTAATGAGATTAATTTAGCTAACTGACTTTCAAGACTTGCGATGCGCTGCATCATATATTGTGAATCATGATGCAATGTATTCCTTACAGGATGGGGGAATAAACATACTGTTGATTTATATTTGGATTCCAATGAGGATGCATTTGAATCGTTCCTCCTTCAATAAATTACGAATCTTTCTTATAGTAAATGCCTATATATATTTAATGGTTACTTGAAATTTTTTCATTATAAAAGGAGTATGTACAGAAAATGGAAAATATTATATATGAAGTTAAAGTGCATTTTTTGAAAAGATTCAAGCGAGATAGTGCGTATATTAATACATTTAAGTGAATGCATGTTGTTTAGGGAGAAATGATGGGAGGAGATGCAATTTTGGCTAAAAATAAAAAAAGAAATGATGCTTTGGCAATAGGTGTCGGTATAGGGGTTGTAATCGGTGTATTTCAAGGGCACTTTACAAATAATTTAGTAATCGGAATTGTGATTGGGATTATAATTGGGATTGCGTTTTTGAAGAAATAATGAGGTGTAAATTCATTTCAAAAATTGCTGTATAAAGAGAATGAAAATTCGGAATACGAAACTTATTTTTCCTTTTTTTGTGATATTATATATGAAAAGGATGGTGATGGATATGTCAACAAACAATCAAGTAGAACAAAACTGCTTCATTTGCGAAAAACATAAAGGAAATATTATAGTTCCAGGTGGAGCTATTTACGAAGATGAACTCGTTTACGTTGGACATGTCTACTGGGATAGTGAAGAAACATACCTAGGTTATGTAATGATAGATATAAAAAGACATGTACCTGGCCTTGCTGAACTAACAGATGAAGAAGCGAAAGCGTTCGGACTTATAACAAGTAGAGTAAGTAAAGCGCTAAAAGAAAGCGAAGGTGCAGAGCATATTTACACTTTTATTTCAGGAAATGGTGTACCACATATGCATATGCACATTATTCCACGTTATCCAAATACACCAAAAGAATTTTGGTCACCAACCGAAGTAGCGAAATGGACTGGTGCACCATATGGTGATGAAGAGAAAATAAAAAAACTATGCGAAAGAATACGTAAGTATATGGTAAATGAGTATGCATACAACAAATAATACACAATATTCATGGGTTGGAAATATAGAAATGTGTTTAGGAGAAATTTCAGTTAAGCAATATGGTGATATTGTACTTGGTAAATATGGCGGGAATATAAGTGCTGGAGCGAAAAAGAATGAAGATGGTGTATTAGTTTGGTCAAATGGTGAATGGGAATTTGCAGCTATATTAGATGGACATAATAGTGCAGAAAGTGTTGATTTAGTAGTAAATACAATCGAAAAAGAATATGAAAATATAAAAGTAATTTTGAATGAACCAATTAATACAGTGTTTCAATCTATTGAAAATCATATACTGACAATTTTTCAGTCATCTTCATTTAAGGAAAAGTGTAAAAGAATACAAGGTGAAACAGCTTGCTTACTATGTGTAAGAAAAGAAAATTATATATGGTGGCTTTCTATTGGTGATTGTTTAGTGTATGTATTTCATGAAGAGTTACATAAGTTAGGACAATATGCATTAAATCAACGTCATTTTTACGAATGGATTGGAAATGTAAACACATTTGATTTACCTGTTCCTTGTTATTCATCAGGTATTCGTGAATTACGTACTGGAAAGAACCGAATTGTAATGGTGACAGATGGAGTATTAGAATGCGGGGAACGCCGATATGAAACGCCAGTAAATCTGTATAATAATATGAATAGAAATAATAAAAAACTTGAAGAAAGTGTTCATCATGTATTAGAGCACGTTCATCATCAATTCGGACGCGATAGTGCGACTATAATTAGTTGGGACGTTGAAAATAAAGAGAGTGCTACGTATCCGAGTGATCAGCCGGAGAAAAGGTAAAGGAGGAGGCCTTTCTGTTTCTTTTGAAACTAATTGTCTTATTGTTATGGATTATAATTTTATTCTTTTTAGAAAAAATTGTGAGGAAGAAGTTAAATATACCGAGACAAACTGGATGGAATAGTAAATATGTCAGCCAATCACATAAATGGGGGCAATGGATTATCATTATTTCTTATGTAGTACTTATGATGATAGGTTCAATTTTGAATCCAATGTACATGACTTATATACCAATTTTCTTTTTTATGACGTTGTACATTTTTCAAGGATATATGCAGTGGAAATATGATAGGAAAGCAAAAGAATATATTATTTCGTTTGGAATTGTTCCGTTACTAATAATTACAGGTTTTATTTTGAATGTATTCTATAATACGTATTGGTGATGAATGGTCATACAAATAAAGGGTGAGAAAATGATAAGACCACGTTTACGGGCTGAAGTAATGATTGTAAACGACGAACATTCAAAAGTACTAGTACAATGTGATGAGAATGAATCATTTTATCGTTTTCCAGGTGGCTCTATTGAATTTGGTGAAACGTCAAAAGAAGCAATAATTCGAGAGTTAATAGAAGAATACGATTTGAAAGTTGATGTTCAAGAGTTAGCAATTGTAAATGAACATATTTTTGAGTGGGGCAACGAAAATGGTCATCATTGTACATTGATACATTGGGGGACTGTTGAAAAAATCATTACAAATGAAATAAGGCATAAAGAGCATGAGGATATTATATTAATTTGGAAAAGTCTAGAGGAATTACAGGAGAAGCCGACATATCCTGAAGGCATCATAAGTTATTTAGAAGGGGATAACCGTAATATAGTCCAATTTATTTCAAGTAATTAAATGAAATAATAGGAGGGGTGAAAATGGGAGCTTCTACTTTTGGGATTATAACTATTGTTTTTTGTATAGCTGTCTACTTTCTCGATAAGTTTTTAAGAAAAAAATTGAATATGCCCAAGGGTGGTTTTTGGGGATATAAGAAACATGTAAATAGTTTACATAAAAAATTGGAAATAGGACTACTTTTTATTTATTTAATAACTAGCTTTATATTTATCTTTAAATTTGAAAGTGTTAATATCGCTTATGTCATTTTTACTTATTTAGGTGGGACGTTAATCTTAAGAGCATTGATGGAATGGAAGTATGATAAAGAATCGAAAGAATATATATTTTCGGTAATTGGGGTATTCACGTTTATTTTTATGACTTCGATACTATTTTACTTCTTTCCACCTGCTGTATAATAAAAATTTGATAGTACAAATAATGAAATAACTAATAAGCAAGAAACCATTTACTACTAAATGGTTTCTTGTTTATTTAAGCATTTATTTTAGTTAATATAGATGTAATGAAATTAGTTTTATCCTCTGCATACTTATGTTTATCAGTAGGATTAGCTTGTGAAAGTTGAATTTTTAACTGTTCATACTGCATGCGTGCAGTTTTATTGTCTTTTAAGTAATCACGAAATTGTAATTGTTCTATTAAATATGTATTCCCTTGTTCATATATATGAATTTGATGAGTTCTTGGTTCACTTTTATTAAAATAGTATCTTTCGGGTAATACTTCTTTTCTATATTTATAGTTTAGTAGTTCTAACTTTTTAATAAAATGTATACCGTCCGTATAATTTTCTAATTCAATTGCTATATCAATAATTGGCTTTGCACTTAAATATGGAATAGAAGTACTACCAATATGGTGTATCGCTAAAATATGTTCGCCAATTTGTTCCTCAATGATTTGTTTCTCTTTCATAAACTCAATTTCCCATTCTTCAGTCCACGGCACTAAAAACACTTTCCCATACGGTAAACCTAACATTTAATTAGCACCTCTTTCAAAATAGTTTTCAAAAAGTTTATTACATCTTCTTAAAGCTTCTCAAAACAAGGTGTTCCCACAATCTCCAAGGAAGAATCTTCTTCGTAAAGATCATAAATTTTACACCTTTTCCAATAGGATATCGTAAAGTAGTACGCTTTGTTTCAGCAATTTCAACGATTTTATTAGCAACATCTATCGGATTACCAAATGTATCACTACCGCTATTAATATGTTTTTGTATTTTATCCATATATTCTTTGTAAGGAGATGTTGTATCAGATTGGTTTTCAGCTAGTTGTTTACCAACCTCCCATATATTTGTATTGTAAGAACCAGGTTCAATTAAAGCGACATCTATTCCGAAAGGTTTTAATTCTAAGCGAAGCGATTCACTCCAGCCTTCTAATGCATATTTTGAAGATACATAAGGAGATAAACCAGGGAATCCAACTTGGCCGCTAATGCTGCTTATATTAATGATTTTTCCACTTCTTTGTTTTCTCATATATGGTAAAACAAGCTGGGTAATTGATATAGCTCCAAAAAGGTTCGTTTCAAATTGCTTTCGATATTCGTCTACTGGGATTTCTTCTAAAAAGCCCCCATTTGCATATCCTGCGTTATTTATAAGGAGATCTATTCTATTAATTTCTTTTAAAAACAATTGGAAATTATGTATAGAATTTTGATCTGTTACATCTAATTGTTGAACTTTTATATTGTGCTGTAAGTTAAGTTGAGTAACTTGGGATAGTAAGGTTCCTTGTTTTTCTAGGTTTCGCATTGTAGCGATAACTAAATAATCTTTTTTTGCGAGTTCGAGTGTAGTTAATAGTCCAAATCCACTTGAGGCTCCTGTAATTATTGCGATTTTTTTATTCATTTTCCGCCAGCTTTCTTTTTCTTTTATCATAACGAGTTATGATAAGAAAATCTATTATTCTTACATTTAGTATGAAATCAATTTGTATGTAAAAAAAGGGGATCATAGGGAATCAGCGTATATAGAGTAGTGTATATTAATATGATAATGAAATGAGGGAAGAAAAATGGTCCATGTAAAAGATGTATTAGCAGATCAGCTATTAGCGAATGCAAATGATCCCAGTTGGTATATGCCATTTTCAGATGCAGTTAAGGATTTATCTGAGAGGGAAGCTTTCTGGAAACCGAATGAAGAGAGTAATAGTATAGCTGAAATCGTACAACATTTACTGTATTGGAACTCTACGTGGCAAACTAGGTATAAAGAATCAAATGTGAATGCAGTACCCGCTATAGGAGATAATAACAAAAGTTTTATGCTCTCAGATAATCAAACTTTCGATGAATTACGGGAAAAACTACTAGAAAAACTGTTACAATGGCAAAATCTCATAAATGAAGAAAAGGTTGAAAGTGATGTAGTGGGATTTCCTGTTTCTGCAAAGTGGTGGGAAGTGCTAGCGAATGTAACAACTCATAATGCATATCATATTGGTCAAATTATTTACATCCGAAAATTACAGAAGAGCTTTGATAATGAATAAAGTAACAATTCTCTTATTAAGGGAACAAAGGTGGACAAAACGAGACAAACGTCTCATTTTGTCCACTTTTTTATTGTTAAAAGATAGAGAAAACCTATTAAAACAAGGATTCGAAATTGGCACAATACTTGCAATATAAAAGACGAACAAGAAAATAGGAGGGCTGGACATGTTAAAAACAACTGAAAGTAAAGGGAATGAAATTACGAAAGAACAAGCTCATTGGATGTACGAAAAAATGTTAGAAATTCGTAAGTTTGAAGATAAGGTGCATGAATTGTTCGCGCAAGGCGTTTTGCCAGGTTTCGTTCATTTATACGCAGGTGAAGAAGCGGTAGCAGTTGGTGTATGTGCCCACTTAACGGATAGTGACAGTATTACAAGTACACATAGAGGTCATGGACATTGTATCGCAAAAGGTTGTGATTTAAATGGTATGATGGCTGAACTTTTCGGGAAAGCGACAGGATTATGTAAAGGTAAAGGCGGTTCCATGCATATTGCCGATTTGGATAAAGGAATGCTTGGTGCGAATGGCATTGTAGGCGGGGGTTTCCCACTTGCTTGCGGTTCAGCATTAACAGCTAAATATAAAGGAACAAAAGATGTAAGTGTTTGCTTCTTCGGTGACGGAGCAAATAATGAAGGAACATTCCATGAAGGGGTTAATTTAGCGGCGATTTGGAAGTTACCAGTTATTTTTATTGCAGAAAATAACGGTTACGGTGAAGCAACTACATTTGAATATGCTTCAAGTTGTGATTCTATCGCTGATCGCGCAAAAGCTTATAATATTCCAGGTGTTCAAGTAGATGGAAAAGATCTTCTAGCTGTATATAAAGCTGCTGCAGAAGCAGTTGAACGTGCGCGTAATGGTGATGGTCCAACAATTATTGAATGTATGACATATCGTAATTATGGTCATTTCGAAGGTGAAGCGCAAACATATAAAACATCAGAAGAAAAAGAAGAACATTTAAACGAAAAAGATGCAATTGTGAATTTCCGTAAGCATTTAATTCATGAAGGTTTATTAACAGAATCTGAACTTGTTGATATGGAAAAAGCAGTAGATGATGCAGTACAAAGATCCATTGAATTTAGTGAAAATAGTCCATACCCAGACGATGAAGAATTATTAAAAGATGTATACGTTTCTTACAAATAAGAGGAGGGTGAAAAATTATGACTAGAACAGTAAGTATGTCAACTGCAATTAATGAAGCGATGAAAATCTCAATGCGTCATGATGAAAATGTAATTTTAATAGGTGAAGATGTTGCAGGCGGTGCACAAGTTGATCACCTGCAAGATGATGAAGCTTGGGGTGGTGTTCTTGGTGTTACGAAAGGACTTGTACAAGAGTTTGGCCGAAATCGTATATTGGATACACCAATTTCTGAAGCGGGTTATATGGGAGCTGCGATGGCAGCTGCTGCAACTGGGTTACGTCCGATAGCTGAGTTAATGTTTAATGATTTTATCGGTAGTTGTCTTGACCAAGTATTAAACCAAGGTGCGAAATTCCGTTATATGTTTGGAGGTAAAGCAAAAGTACCCGTTACAGTACGTACGATGCATGGCGCTGGTTTTAGTGCAGCAGCTCAACATTCACAAAGTTTGTACGCATTATTTACGAGCATACCAGGTATTAAAGTTGTTGTTCCTTCCACACCGTATGATGCAAAAGGCTTATTATTAGCGGCAATTGAAGATGATGATCCAGTAATCTTCTTTGAGGATAAAACACTTTACAATATGAAAGGTGAAGTGCCAGAAGGATACTATACAATTCCATTAGGAAAAGCAGATATTAAACGGGAAGGTTCTGATGTAACAATTGTCGCAATCGGAAAGCAAGTTCATACAGCGCTTGCAGCTGCAAAGCAATTATCGAAAAAGGGGCTTGAAGTAGAAGTAATTGATCCACGATCTTTATCACCACTTGATGAAGATACTATTTTATCATCTGTTGAAAAAACAAATCGTCTTATCGTCATTGACGAAGCGAATCCTAGATGTAGTATTGCAACAGATATTGCGGCAATTGTAGCGGATAAAGGTTTTGATTTGTTAGATGCACCTATTAAACGAATTACAGCACCACATACACCTGTTCCGTTCTCACCACCACTTGAAAAGTTGTATTTGCCAACACCAGAAAAAGTAATTGAAACTGTATCAGAAATGATCGGAGACCAATCTTTATTACATGTGTAATAAAACGATGAGAAGGGAGAGAGAGACATGGCTGTAGAAGTTGTAATGCCGAAGTTAGGTATGGCGATGAAAGAAGGTATTATTACGAGCTGGAATATTAAAGCAGGCGATAATGTAGCAAAGGGAGAACTAATTGCTAGTATTAATTCAGAAAAAATTGAAACGGAAATTGAAGCGCCAGCTGATGGTACGGTACTTGATATAGCTGTAAGTGAAGATGAAGGAGTGCCGCCCGGTACTGTAATTTGCTACATCGGTAAACCGAATGAAAAGGTAGAAATGCAGGAAAGCACACATGTTGTAGAAGAAAAAACATCTAATATAGAAGTACAAAATGTACAAAATCAAGAAGCAAATGGGAAAGAAGTATCGAAGCAAAGAATTAAAATTTCACCTGTAGCCAAGAAAATTGCAAAGTCTGAAAATCTGAATATCAAGGCATTAGTTGGTACAGGTCCTGGCGGAAGGATTACAAAGGCAGATGTATTAAAAGCACTTGAGGTAAGAGTAAACGTTCCGGAAATATCTGAACGAGAAGAAAGTAAAGCGATTCCTGTTACTGGTATGCGTAAAGCAATCGCAAATCGTATGCACGCAAGCTTACAAAATAGCGCACAATTAACGTTAACGATGAAAGTAGATGTAACAGATTTAGTTGCTTTACATAAAGAAATAGCGGAAGTTGTACAAAAAAGATATGATAATAAATTAACTATTACGGATTTCGTCTCGCATGCTGTTGTATTAGCACTTGGAGAGCATAAAGAAATGAACAGCGCTTATATAGATGATGCAATTCATCAATTTGAACATGTGCATTTAGGCATGGCAGTCGCATTAGAAAAAGGGTTAGTCGTTCCAGCTATTCGCTTTGCAAATAATTTATCTTTAGTAGAGTTGTCTAAAGAGATTAAGAATGTGGCACAAAAGGCACGAGCAGGTAGCTTAAGTAGTGATGATATGCACGGAACGACATTTACAATTAGTAATTTAGGTAGCTTTGGTATTGAATATTTCACACCGGTATTAAATACACCTGAAACTGGTATTTTAGGTGTAGGTGCAATTGAACATGTTCCTGTATTTAAAGGGAAAAAATTAAGAAAAGGAAGTATGTTACCTTTAAGTTTAACATTCGATCATCGTGTATTAGACGGTGCACCAGCAGCTGCATTTTTACGCACAATTAAACATTATTTAGAAGAACCTATAACAATTCTTTTATAAAGAGAAGGTGAGAGAATGAGTAAATTAGTTGTTATTGGGGGCGGACCTGCTGGCTATGTAGCAGCAATTACCGCGGCTCAAAATGGCAAAGATGTCACTCTTATTGATGAAGCTGACCTTGGCGGAACATGTTTAAATGTTGGGTGTATGCCGACGAAATCACTGTTAGAAAGTGCTGAAGTACATGACATTGTGAGAAAAGCGAATGATTATGGGGTTACGCTTAATACAGGAAGTATATCAATTGATTGGGATCAAATACAGGCGAGGAAATCACAAATCGTAATGCAACTCGTCCAAGGAATACAATATTTAATGAAGAAAAATAAAATTAAAGTTGTAAAAGGAACAGCGAAATTCGAAACGGATCATCGTATGCGAGTTGTACAAGGAAATAAAGAAGAAGTAGTTGATGGAGAGAGCTTTATTATCGCAGCTGGTTCCGAACCTACAGAATTACTATTCGCTCCGTTTGATGGAAAATGGATTTTAAATAGTAGCCATGCCATGTCTCTTGAGAGTGTACCATCTTCATTGTTAATCGTTGGTGGTGGTGTAATAGGATGCGAGTTTGCAAGCATTTATAGTAGACTTGGCACAAAAGTATCGATAGTTGAAATGGCACCGCAATTAATACCTGGTGAAGATGAAGATATCGCGAATACTTTAAGAGAGAAATTAGAAAAAGATGGGGTGAAAATTTTTACGGGAGCAGTTTTAAAAGGTTTAAATAACTATAAGAAGCAAGCTTCATTTGAATACGAGGGAATTACTCACGAAGTAACTCCAGAATTTGTTCTTGTTTCTGTAGGAAGAAAACCACGAGTGCAACAATTAGGATTAGAAAAGGCAGGGGTTCAGTTTTCAAATAAAGGGATTGCTGTGAATGAACATATGCAAACGAACGTATCGCATATTTACGCAGCTGGTGATGTGATCGGTGGAATTCAGCTTGCTCACGTTGCCTTCCATGAAGGAACGACAGCAGCATTACACGCAAGCGGAGAAGACGTGAAAGTAAATTATCACGCTGTGCCCCGTTGTATATACACAGCTCCAGAAATAGCTAGTGTCGGGTTAAGTGAAAAAGGTGCAAGAGAACAATATGGTGATATTCTCATCGGAGAATTTCCTTTTACAGCGAACGGAAAAGCTCTTATTTTAGGAGAACAAGTAGGTAAAGTAAAAGTCATTGTAGAACCTAAATACCAAGAAATTGTAGGGATTTCTATTATCGGTCCTCATGCAACTGAACTTATTGGTCAAGGAACCATAATGATTCATACAGAAGTTACCGCTGATATAATGAGAGATTATATTGCAGCACACCCTACTTTATCAGAAGCAATTCATGAAGCGTTAATGCAAGCGGTAGGACATGCTGTACATGCTTAAATGGAAATATAATAAACCACTATTCTCTAAACAAATAAGAGAATAGTGGTTTGATTTTTTATTAATAGAATATCTTATTATTTTTTAATTTCAATCGCTGAAGTAATATCGTTCCAATCAGGAGCTAAATTAGCAGTTTTACCATACCAATCAGCGTGTTTAAATATAACACCTTTTCCATATCCTTGTGTTGAAGTGTGCTCCCAAAGTGTCGTTGAATAACTTGCAGAAGGTGACGCTGTACTTACAGAAGAAATTCTGTCATTCCAGCTAGATGGTAAGTTTTTAAAGCCGCTGCTCCAGTAAATATATTGACCACCTTTATCTTTATGTTCGTAAAAATCAGTACTACCAGCACCGCTACCTAAAGGATTAATATTATTTTTAATTGCTTTTTTATCCTTTGCAATATACGCATCCAATGTTTCACGGCTAGTAAAACCATAAGCTAGCCAATCTCCATTTTCATTTTGCTCTGGTAATACCATAGTAATTTGGATATCTTTCTTATCCTGATCACTTAATTTTGCAAATGAATTAACATTTTGTTCATCCACTTTTAAATAATCAAATGACTTAATTGTGTTACTTTTTTCCTCAGCACTTACTGCACCTAGTCCTCCAGTTAATGCAAAACCAGCTACTAATGTCCCTGCTACTAATTTCTTCAACATATAACCATCCCTTTTTGTTTGAATTTTTGTACAGGTGAATCTTGTACAGCTAAAATGTATTCTAATTTTATACTTTTGTAAATATTCTGAAGTTTTAGAAATAATAGGCGGAATATTTACATTTTTACATTATTTCTTTAGAAAAAATGGTTATTGGAATGATATAATAAGTGGATGTATTGCTTTTACTGGATGTAAAGATATTTTAGGAGAGGTGTCATTGAAATATTTTACAAGAGAATGGTATAAAAAAATGCAAGTTTTAGAATTTGTAAGTTTTATAGAGTCTATAAAAGAATGGTCGGAAATGGATATACAAAGTTTAAAGGAAGAAATAGAGGAAAGGAAAATAGATTTATTAAAATTCCTTCCTGAATCGATATACTCAATTATACAAAACATAAAAATTAATTCAGAATACCCATCAGGTGAACTGAAAAAACTTATGCAAGAGTGGACAACAGATTATGAGAAAAGAATGGCACAATTAGATCAATCATACGTAGAATATTTTAATTCCATTGAGAAAAAACTTCCGTCAAATGTCGCTCAGTTACACAAGACATCACTACACGATAGTGTAATTAAAGTAATAAAGAGAGATTCAGAAGATACTTTGTCTATCGTATTAGATTGCAGTGGTACTTTTAGTGAATTTGATAAACTTGAAGTAACCTTTATAGGAGTAACAAAGTGTTCTGTGCAGGAAAGCTTTGACAGTTCTTGGTGGCTATATCATGAAATAGCTCTTACTGAAGATGGTTTTGAACTAGGTGTTTTATTTGACTCTCCATTTAGAGAAGTGACGATTTGCGCAGCAGATGTATTACTTGTGAAGAAATAATGTTGTATGGAGTATTACAAACGTTTGACATAATAAAAAAATAAAGTTATTGTAGATACATGAAGTCTACAATAGGAGCTGTACTATGAAATATTCTAAAGCTACAAATTATGCTCTTCATACAATGCTTTTTCTGGCAAAGGCCACACCAAATAAGTTAGTTAGTGTTCACCAATTAGCAGAAATGCAAAATGTTTCACCAACGTACTTGTCTAAAATACTAACTAAGTTGACGAAGGAAGGGATGATACACTCATCATCTGGTCCAAAGGGCGGTTACTCGCTTAGTAAGAATTGGGAAGATATTTCATTTTTAGATATTATACATGCAATTGAAGGCAAAACATCATTGTTTGACTGTTGTTTACATGACAAACCTGGATGTTTAATTAATGAGGCAATGCTCGCAGCAGAAGAGAAAATGGAAGAAGAGTTAAGAAATCAAAAAATCGTAGATCTTGCGAAAAAAATAAAAGTGGATTTTTAATCTGCTTTTATTTTTAAATTAATTAAGGATAAAAAGGCTCTTTAATATCTTTAATTGTAGTTAGAAAATGATATGAAGAAGGAGAGAAGATGATGAATAATTTTTGGAATGATCGATATAAATCAGATGAATATTTTTACGGGGAAGAACCTAATACATTTATTAAAGAACAAGCATTTCGTTTAGCAAATCACAATAAAGTAATAGCATTTGCGGAGGGAGAAGGTAGAAATGCTGTATTTCTAGCAAGACAAGGGAACGAAGTAACAGCTATTGATTATTCGGAAGATGGATTAGAAAAGACAAAAAAATTGGCAGAGAAGCATAACGTAAACGTGCATACAAAAAAAGTAGATTTATTAGCTGATAGTTTGCCAGAAAATGAATATGATGCGGCAATTATGGTATTTGGACATTTTCATGATGATTATAAAAAAATGATATTAGATAAAATGATACAAACGATAAAACCTGGTGGATTAATTATGTTTGAAGTTTACTCAAAAAAACAAATAAACTATAGTACTGGTGGACCAAAAGATGTTGATATGCTGTATGATCCAATTGATATCCTTACTTGGTGTGAAGAACATAAGGTAATTCATTTCTTTAATGGAGAACAAGAGCGAGTTGAAGGGAAAGGGCACACTGGTTTAGCTGATGTTATTCAAGTTGTTATTAGAAAATTAATATAAGTGTTAATGAAAGTGTTAAATGTATAAATGTAAAAAGACCAGTCGTATAAGACTGGTCTTTCTATTTAGATACTAAATTATCAAGCTTCCAATATGTATTTGTTAACGGCGCAGCTTTGCTATCTATGTATAAATACATATTATTTAAATCTTTTGGTGAAGTTTTCAGTTCAAACACAATGTCAGTAGTTAAAGAGAATTCGTGTGGAACATTTTTATAGTGCTCGTCATCTATCGGATGAGCTTCACCTTCATATTTCTCACCAGTTTTTTCATCTTGTATGAAATATTTTATTTCCGAAAGATCAATAGTTTGTCCATCGTCTCGAACATTATTAATCATAACACGAGTAGTAAGGCGCCGCTCTTTGTCTATTTTTTCAAACTTTGCATTCTCAACTGTCGCTCTATAGTATTCATTTTTAACTATTTCTCCATAGTGCATTGCATTCTTTTCGAGAGCGCTCTTTTCTTGTTTTGATGTAGTATTACTATTACATCCTGTTAATATTCCAGTAAATAATAATGCTGTACATGTCGTTTTGATTAATGATTTCATAGTAATCCCTTTCTGTATTAAAAAGTAAAACATAGGAATAATTTTACATCAATAGGAAGGTAAATGGAAGTATTTTTGCGTAATATACAGATATACATTTATTTGGTTGTCAAGTTAACAGGATAGAAAGAGGGAGAAGACTGTATAAAACAGAATAAATAAGAATTGAAAATATTGTAAAACGGAAGAGGCATGCATATAATTAAAATAAAGTTTAAGTTTCTGAACCTTCAATAACGGTGGTGATAACATGTTTACTGAAGAACGTCGAGAGAAAATTTTAGAACTACTTAATACAGATGGAAGAGTAATAGCAAAGGATCTTGCGGAAAGATTTGATATGTCTATTGATTCTATAAGAAGAGATTTGTCTATTATGGAAAAGGATGGTTTATTAAAAAGAACGCACGGAGGTGCAATTGAGCTTACGCGAGTGAGAAACTTAGCTGCGGAACCAACTAAACGTTATAGTGATAGCTCAATATATGAGGACACAATTGCAAGAGTTGCGGTATCTTATATACAAGAAGGTGATTCAATTTTTATTGGTGGGGCTTCCGTTCATAATGCGATGCTGAAATATTTACCGGAAGTATCATTTACGGTTATTACGAATTCTATAGAAATAGCTGGTTATCTACGAGAATATAAGAATATTGATACGTATTTAATTGGCGGAAAAGTAAAACCTTCAGGGAATATTACTGATACACTTGCCTCTGAATTGATAAGTAGATTTTCTATTGATCTGTATTTTTCTACAGGTGGAGGCATTTCATTACAAGGTATTAGTACCGCAACACCTGAAGTTGCTTATTTTAGTAAAAGAGTAAGTGAAATTGCTAGAAGAAATATTTGTTTAGTTCCGCATAATAAACTTGGAATAGATTGTTTTATAAGAGGAGAGTCTCTAAAAAAAATTGACATTATTATAACTGACGAAGAGGCTAGTAAAGAAACTGTTCAGGACTTTGAGAAACAAGGTAAACAAGTTGTAATAGCGCCATTATATTCATTTGAAAGGAGTTTGACATGATTGTAAAAGAGCAAGAGTTTCATATAAATGGATTAACTTATACAATTCGTTCTGCAGCTGAGAAAGATGCTGACCAGTTATCGAAAATTAGAGTTCAGATTGATGGAGAAACTGAAAATATGGATAGAGATGCTGGAGAGGGATTTATAGATAATCTAGGATTTCAAAAAATAATAAAAACAGATAGTGAAGAGACGAAGAATCTCTTTTTAGTTGCAGAAGTGCACAATCGAATCGTTGGATTTTCAAGGTGTGAAGGATCAAATTTTAAGAGATTATCTCATAAAGTGGAGTTTGGCGTTTGCATTTTAAAAGAGTTTTGGGGATATAAAATGGGTAAGAGCCTATTACAACAATCTATTAAATGGGCTGACGAAAATGCAGTAAATAAAATATCTTTACAAGTATTAGAGACAAACGAGAAAGCTATTCATCTTTATAAAAAATTAGGTTTTGAAGTAGAAGGCGTTTTGAAAAATGACAAAAGACTATCGGACGGAAAGTATTATAATACGGTAGTGATGGGAAGGTTTACTGATACTTTTCATAAAAGAGGTGAAGAAGTATGTTTTACAGAAGGAAGTACTATGTAGTGAAAAATGAATTCATAGAAGTATTTAATGATCATTTCAATAACACGAACTTACCTAATCAATTAAAGCATGGTTCTAAGCTAATAGGACGCTGGATGAAAGATAATAAGAATGGTACGTCTGAAGTATTTGCCATATGGGAATATGATAGTTATGAACAGTATAAAGAAATAGAATCGAAAATTAGAAGTGACGAGAGGCATATTAGAAGAATACATGAATGGTATGAAAACCATGGCGGGAAAGAATATGTTTTACAGGAGTACATAGTAGAGATGAAAAATGAAGAGTTAGTATGTACTGTAAAGTAATAGAGGGGTGAGGGATAATAGGAATGAAAACAAAATTATATTTTAGTTTAGCATCCACTATTTTATTTGCAATAGCCGTGATTGTTTTCTTTATAAACGGTAATCCACAAAAGTGGTTTTGGTTATGTATTTTCTTTGCTTCCATTATACAAAATATAGTGCTACTAAAAAAGAATAAAGAAGTGCATTAAAATATTCAAATTATTAACATATTTGTGTCGTCTTTCTAGTTTTATTGAAAACGCTTTTATTCAGTTTTATAATAAAAGTATGTTTTTACAGATCTCCAAAACAATGAATAGGGAGATGATACAATGTTAGCTTCACCGTTTTACTTACATACATGGAAAAAGTTTATTAATGAAGGAGTCCTTGATTCGAACCGTATAAACGAAAGAATTTCAGAGTCATGGCATCGATGTAAACAAGCAAATGTGAATCCTCACATGAATAAAGGTCAGAAAATTTTGTCTTCTATTTTTTTTCAAGATCAAAAGAAAAAGAGTGAAATCTTCCTAGATATCGCAATCCCTCAAATACAAAATATGAGAAAAACCATTGATGAACTACAAATGATGGCATTATTAATCGATCCAGATGGTTATGTTCTATCGTTAAGTGGAAATAAACAAACGTTAAAGCGAGCGAAACATATTAATTTTATTGAAGGTGTAAAATGGACGGAAGCAGCTGTGGGGACAAACGCAATAGGAACAGCGCTAGAAATTGAAGAAGCTATTATGATAAGTGGTACTGAACATTACTCCGTGGTATCTCATAGCTGGAGTTGTGCGGCTGCTCCCATTCATAATGATGACGGGAAATTAATTGGTGTTCTAGATTTCTCCTGTCCAATTGAATTTTCGCATCCATATATGCTCGGTATGGTAACTTCAATTGCACATGCGATAGAACGTGAATGTAGCATAAGAGTTCATCAAAATGAATTACACTTAATTCATCGTTTTTTAGATGTCATTGATAGTGATGAACAAGTAGTTATTTGTAATCATCGTGATGTTATCGTTTCTGCGAGTAAGAGCGTTCGTGAACGAATAAATGATTGGTCAAGAATGAAACTTGAAGAGTTAATGCACCATGGATTAGAAACTAAATTAGAGATACCAGTATATAGTAATGAAAGAATGATTGGGAAATGTATGTATTTAAAGGAAAACGAACAAATGAATACATATTCTGCTCTCACATTTATAAAAGGAATTACTTTTCCAGGAGTTACTGGGACAAGCAGAGCATTTCAACACACACTAGAAGAAATTAAGCTTGTTTCACCGACTGATGCTAGTGTGTATGTATGTGGTGAGACAGGAGTGGGAAAGGAATATGTCGCGAGAGCGATTCATGAAAATAGTCCAAGAAAAGACGGGCCCTTTATAGCTGTTAACTGCGGTTCTTTGCCTAAAGAATTAATAGAAAGTGAATTGTTCGGTTATGCTGAAGGTGCATTTACAGGTGCGCGACGTCAAGGATATAAAGGGAAATTTGAACAAGCGAATGGAGGAACATTATTTTTAGATGAAATTGGTGAAGTACCACCAGAGATGCAAGTAGCATTATTGCGTGTTTTACAAGAACGTACAATAACTCCAATAGGAAGTTCAAAAGAGGTACCAGTAAATATTCGTATTATTACTGCCACACATAAAGATTTACTACGGTTAGTAGAAGAAGGGAAATTCCGTCAAGATTTATATTATCGTTTGCACGTTTATCCGTTATATGTTCCATCGTTAATAGAAAGAAAAGAGGATATCCCATATTTTATACAACACTTTTGCGAACAGAAGAATTGGAATGTTGTATTTCCGAAGAGTATTTGCAATCAATTTTTACAACATACATGGCCCGGAAATATTCGAGAACTAGTAAATGCATTAGAACGCATTTACATTTTGTCGCAAGGACGGGAAATATGCGAAAAACAAGTCGCTCTTTTGATACAAACAATGATGGGAAATCAACAACAACTTGAGTTACAAGTTGAAAATAAAACCGAACATACATTGAATTTTCGTGAAAAAATACAGCGTGATAGCATGATTGAAGCATTACAAAAGACAAACGGAAATGTTTCATTAGCTGCAAAACTATTAGATGTACCCCGTAGTACATTTTATAAACGAATGCAAAAATATAAGTTATAAAGTAGATTTTTGTAATCTACTTTTTCTTTGTGGGCTCATGTTCTGTCGGAATGTGCGCTTACCGGGGAAATAATAGAACAGTTAGAAATTAATTTCCGAAAGGGGGACTTATGTGAAGTATATTGAAATTGGCTTCGGAAATAGGTGGTTCGTTCGAACAGAAACTGAAAATAAAGATGGAACTGAATTTGAGGAACGAGGAATTATAAAACCTATTTATTTTGAGTCTTTATATGTACGAATTTGGTTTCGGAAAACGTGTTTTATTTTTGATACGAAAGAAGGGTTTAAAAAAACTAAGAAGAGGAGGATTGAATATAAATTTATAGTTGGAATTGTAAGTAGAATAAATAAAGAAAAAGTGTGCTGATATACGTTATTATATTGACCAGGAAATTCTTTGGACTTATATTAAATTCATAAAAAGCAATTTTACTAAATATAAATTGTTAATAAAACCACTAAAAATTATTATCAAGACCTAAAAGCTAAAAATCCTAAAAAAATAAAGGTGAGCGCATATTAGTCATGTATAATATGTACTCACCTTTATTTTCTTGTTCAAAGCACCCGTTAGTCACTCATGGAACATGGAATAAAGTGTGGTATTGATTTGAAATAAAGTTTGATAATTTATAAAAAAGATTGATAAAACCCTGTATTAATATAAGATTTTTCTTTTGCCCCTTAAATTTCAGTTGTATTGTTCAATTAAAGGGCCAGAGTGTTGAGGAAACAGGAATAATAAGAATACTCAAAAGATTGTTTGTGAAGTGTTACACTTAAACTAACGGGCAGTTTAGCTTAAGTACATTTTTTCACAAATTTAAATGGGGAAATTTCCCCATTTTTATACCAGCTTAACGTTGATTCGGGAATGTTGAACTTCGCTACCTGCTAATTGAATTCTACTTCATCTGGAGACCTTTAAATTAAAATGTTTCCTTTCTTCTGACAGACTTATTAAATTTCGAAAACAATCAATTCAATCATCTTTTCGTATAGAAAAACTTATTAAGAAACATGCACTAGAAAAAATATAAATCATATATAGGAGATATCCCGTTTGAATGCTTGAGGAGGATATTATGAAACCTATGTTACCTAGTGAAAAATATTTCGGTAATTTAGAACTAGTTTATGCATTTTATGGGGCTATGCCTACAGGTGTTACTGTTTCAGAAACCGGTCGTATTTTCATTTGCTTTCCGAAATGGGGAGACGATGTTAAATTTACGGTGGCGGAAATTTTTGAGGATAAATTGCAGCCTTATCCTAATTTACAAACCAATTTGGTTAACCCCGAGAATATCCCAATGACTTTCATCAGTGTCCAAAGTGTAGTTGCTGATGGAAGGGGAACGCTTTGGATATTAGATACAGCGGCACCCAATTTTTCTGAACCTATTAAAGGGGGGGCAAAATTAGTCGCTGTTGATTTAGAAACCAATACAATAAGAAAAGTATATACCTTTACAGAAGATGTTGTCCTGCCTACAACTTATCTGAATGATGTCCGTTTTGATTTTCGTGTTGGAAAAGCAGGTTATGCCTATATAACGGATTCTTCTTCAAGAGGACCAGGAGCTATTATCGTCGTAGATTTATCAAATGGAAACGCGTTTAGACGGTTAAATGGAGCAAATTCAACTTCACCCGATCCCTATTTTTTACCGAAAGTAGAAGGTCAAATTTTAATGAATCGAAACAAAGACGGTTCAACTTCTCCATTTAGGTTGGCGTCTGATAGTCTTGCGATTTCTCCCGATGGAAAGATATTATTTTTTGCTCCACTAACCAGTCGGCATTTGTTCTCGATCTCAACAGAAGCCTTGAGAGACAGAACGATACCGGACATGAATTTACCTTATCATGTGGAGTATTGGGGAGAAAAAGGTGCGTCTGATGGAATGATCACCGATGCAAAGGGAGCTGTTTATGCTGGAGATTATGAAAACAACAGTATCCGTAAGATATTGCCAAATGGCATAATGGAAGCTATCGCACATGATCCGAGAATTTTGTGGCCGGATACTTTTTCAATTGGTCCGGATCAATATTTGTATGTCATTGTGAACCAATTACATCGACAGCCTAGATTTCATTATGGAAAAGACTTACGACAGAAACCTTATAGTTTACTTCGTATCAAAATTGATGAATTTCCTGCTCCGACCTTTTCATAATAAAAATAGTCAATTAATTGTTTTCATTGATAGAAAATGATCAAACTTTTTTATAAAACCAAAACATAAACCTGCTGGATAAGAATCCATTTTGATCAATCTTTTTCAAAATGGATTCTTTTTATTTACCATAGAATACGGGTTAACACGATATTTTTAATCAAACTTTATTTTAAAATTACGAAGGAACTCATGAATGTTTTAAAAAATATGGTGAAGTAGTAATACCCCAACTTATGAGTGAAATTAATGAAAAGTTAAAATGGGATGTTGTTAGTTATGTAGATCATAAGGAGTATGCTTTATGGCCACTACTAAAATATTTTAAAAAGATAATTACCTCAGCCTAAAGATATTAAAGAACTTGTTTGTAATATTCTATTTGAAGATTTTTCATTGAAAATCTCAATAGCTCTTTCACATATTTCTTAATTAATACAAAATCTTTCTGTTATCCAATAATTAAGTTCAGAAAATGTAAGGCTTTGTTCTATTTTCTTACCTTGGGAATATTGTTTTAAAACATTATTATTAATAGAAGTCGGAATGCCATCGATATAACCGAAAATCTGAATTTTCTTTAATACAGGAGATATACGCCAATCATTAGACTTTGTAATGAGTTCTTTCATACTTGATAAATGTATTGGATCTGTATGTAAGATTTTTGCTGGACCTGGATTTCTAGCAATTTTAATCCTATTATTTGAGACTTCACAAGTGAAAGTTTCTCTTACATTACTTACTTGAAATGCTTCATAAAGTGGATAAGCTTGGAATAAAGGCGCACAGTAACCAACATCGACATAATAAGGTTGCTCTAAATTAACTCGTAAACATAAATGTCCAGGATCCATATACATACATATAATGAACATCAAAATCAAGATTGGATAGTAACCAATGGAATCCAATTGAGTGTGTCCAACAAGTACCGCCCAAACCTTTTGTTGTAATACGGTTTATGTATGTCTCAATGTAAGGAAAATAATCCTCTGTTTCATTACTTTTTTCCCAGTCAATTATTTTAGTAAGAGTTTCCCACTTTACCTTTTCTTGATGAGCTTTAATAAGCTCATTTAAAAACTTTAAGCTAGTAGGTTGTTTTGTAGCACCTAAAAACGATAGAAACTTGTTTACAAGTTTTTCTTGTGACATGTTCTTATCCTTTCTATATAGTAGTTTGTATTAAGAATATTATACAATTAATATCAGAAAATACAGTTATTAATAGGTTAGGAGAGAATTGTATGTCAATGTCGCTATATTATAAAAAAATTCGTGAGCAATTAGGCCATGAACTAATTCTAATACCGAGTGTAGCTGCTGTTATTAAAAATGAGCAAGGGAAAATCTTATTTCAATATCCTGGTGGAGAATACTGGAGTTTGCCAGCTGGAGCAATTGAGCCTGGAGAAACTCCAGAAGAAGCGGTAGTTCGTGAAGTGTGGGAAGAAACGGGTTTGAAAGTGCAAGTAAAAAAACAAAAAGGGGTATTTGGAGGGGAAAGGTTCCGTCATATATATCCGAATGGCAATCAAGTAGAATATATTGTTGTTGTGTTTGAATGTGAAATTACTAGTGGAAAACTGAAATCGATAGATGGTGAATCTTTAAAACTACAATATTTCTCATTTTCTGAAAAGCCTACTTTAGCACTACCATACCCAGATAATATATTTTTATAGATGTAAAATAGCACACCGTATTTATTGCAGGTGTGCTATTTATATAACCCCGTCGTATACATCTCCGTCAATGTATGTACTATCTCTTCTAACTCAAATTTTTTATCATTTTTCACAATTGCCCAAAGAAACATCTCATTCATTGCGAACCAAGCACGTGCTACAATTTCTTTATTTAATTCAGGCTGTGCTAATCCACTTTCTTGAGAGTATGTAATATCCTGCGTAATATTGTTTATGAAGCGTTCCCGTATCTCGTCCCATTTTTGACGTATCTCTTTTGATAATCCGATTGCTTCTTCTACAACTTGTAAAATAGCTCGTTCTTTCTTTGCTAGTTGTAGAAATGCTCTAACTTGATTTTGAATCATTTTATGTGCTTCTTCCTTCGTTTGAGGCAAAAAGGAGCGCTTGGCAATATCATAAAATTGATTCATAACATCTTCCATTAAAACGGTGAGGAGATCATCTTTGTTTTTAAAGTATACATATGCTGTTCCGTAACCAGTTTCTGCATGTTTAATAATTTGTGTAATTGTCGTTTTTTGAAATCCGTTATTTATAAAAATAGTGTAACCAGAGTGTAATAGTTTTTTCTTCGTTTCTAAGGAGCGGTGTTTTCTTGATGAAAGGGTACTGTTTTTCAAAGAATCACCTCTTTATACTGAAATATCTGAAAATATAACTGTATTGTAAAAGAAATTCATATATAAAGTCAACTGACATAATATCATTGACGTCGTATCAATTGAGGTGATATATTTCAATTAGTTAGAATAAAAAGAAAATTAAGAGAAGGTGACACCATGTATAAAGAACCATTTCAACCGAATTATGAATATGCGCTTGAATGTGATAAACATGATGAACTGAAAGATTTTCAAACTGAATTCTATAAAAAAGAAGGAACGATATATTTAGATGGAAACTCATTAGGACTACTTTCAAAAAGAGCAGAGAAATCATTACTTACGTTGCTAGATTCGTGGAAAGAGTATGGCATTGACGGCTGGACAGAAGGTGAGCACCCGTGGTTTTTCCTTTCAGAGAAATTAGGTAAACTTACAGCCCCTCTTATTGGTGCTTTACCGGAAGAAACTATTGTAACCGGTTCTACAACTACAAATATACACCAAGTTATTGCGACGTTTTACGAACCAAAAGGAATACGTACAAAAATACTTGCGGATGAATTAACTTTCCCATCAGATATTTATGCACTTCAAAGTCAAATTCGTTTAAAAGGATTAGATCCAGAGGAGCATTTAGTAAGAGTGAAAAGCCGAGATGGTAGAACACTTTCAGAAGAAGATATTATTTATGCGATGGAAGATGATATCGCTTTAATTTTATTACCTTCTGTTTTATATAGAAGTGGTCAAATTCTGGATATGAAACGTTTAACAACGGAAGCTCATAAACGCGGCATTCACATTGGATTTGATTTATGCCATTCAATAGGATCTATTCCGCATCATTTCAAAGATTGGGATGTCGATTTTGCTGTTTGGTGCAATTATAAATATTTAAATGCAGGACCGGGTGGCGTTGCAGGAATTTATGTAAATAATAAACATTTTAATAGACTACCAGGGTTGTCTGGATGGTTTAGTTCTAGAAAAGATAAGCAGTTTGATATGGAGCATACATTAACAGCCGCTGATCATGCAGGTGCTTATCAAATTGGTACACCTCACGTTTTAAGTACAGCACCATTAATTGGTTCACTTGAAATTTTCAAAGATGCTGGTATTGAGCGTTTACGTGAGAAATCTTTACATATTACGAGGTACATGCTGAATTTAATTGAACATGAATTAAAAGATTTCGAATTTACAATTGGAAATCCATTAGAGGATGAAAAACGAGGCGGGCACATTTATTTAGAGCATGCAGAAGCAGCACGTATATGTAAAGCACTAAAAGCAAATGGAGTAATTCCAGATTTTAGAGCGCCAAATGGGGTGAGACTTGCGCCGGTCGCTTTATATAACACATACGAAGAAGTGTGGAAATCTGTACAAATATTAAAGAAAATTATGAAAAATGAAGAGTATAAGCAGTTTGAAAATAAGCGAGAGGTTGTGGCATAAATATGAAAACATCAGAGTGGATTGATATTTCACAACCGCTAAATAATAATATTGCAACGTGGCCAGGAGACACACCGTTCTCGTATGAAGTTTCATGGTCAAAAGAAGAAAGTGGCTCGGTAAATGTCGGAAAGTTAACGATGAGTATTCATACAGGCACTCATATTGATGCACCATTTCATTTTGATAATGATGGAAAGAAAGTATTAGATTTAGATGTTCAAGTTTATGTTGGTCCAGCACGGATTATTGACGTTTCTAATTTTGAAAGCATCGGGAAAAAGGAATTAGAAAGCTTTCATTTAGAAGGTGTAGAACGATTATTATTACGTACATCTTCACATGGAAAAGCTGAAGAATTTCCAGATGTGATCCCTCATTTACGTGCAGACATAGCACCTTTTCTTTCAGAGAAAGGTATTCGTTTAATCGGAGTAGATGTACCATCAGTTGATCCGCTAGATGATAAAGAATTAGCAGCACATCATCAATTATTTAAACATGGAATTCATATTTTAGAAAATGTCGTACTAGATCATGTAGCAGACGGTGATTATGAACTTATTGCATTACCACTTGCATTAACTGATGCAGATGGAAGTCCAGTTCGAGCCGTTATTAGACCAATATAAGTAGAATCATATAAAAGGGGCGTTTGGCTAATATGAAAGAAAATGAAAAAGTAATTATGGAAAAAGGGATTCATACGGATTTTAAAGAGAATATGACGTATGGGGAGTATTTACAATTAGATAGTTTACTATCTTCTCAAAAAAGATTATCGGACCATCATGATGAAATGTTATTTATCGTTATTCACCAAGCAAGTGAGCTTTGGATGAAGCTCATTTTACATGAGCTAAATGCGGCGATTGAATCTATTAAACAAGATAAATTACAACCAGCTTTTAAAATGTTAGCACGTGTATCAAAAATTCAGTCTCAAATTATTCAATCTTGGGATATTCTTGCGACATTAACACCATCAGAATATATTGAGTTTCGTGATTCACTCGGTCAAGCTTCAGGTTTTCAATCGTATCAATATCGTATGATTGAGTATGCACTTGGCTATAAAACGCCACACGCATTAAAAATTTATGAAAAGGATCCAGAATTACATGCACGACTTCATAAAGCGCTACATGCACCAAGTCTATATGATGTCGCGATTCAAGCATTAGTAAAAGAAGGATTCCCTATTCATAAAGATGTGTTAAACCGTGATATTACGCAACCTTATGAAGAAGATGCAACAGTAGAAGCAGCGTGGTTAGAAGTATATGCGGATGTGAAAAAATATTGGAATTTATATCAGCTTGCTGAAAAATTGATTGATATTGAAGACTGGCTACAACAATGGCGTTTTCGTCATATGAAAACAGTAGAACGAATTATTGGACATAAAATGGGAACAGGTGGATCCTCCGGTGTTTCTTATTTAAAACGAGTACTTGATCAACAATTCTTCCCAGAGCTGTGGAATGTTCGTACGAAATTATAAAAATAAACCTGTCAGTTCATTATGACTGACAGGTTTATTTTTATTTGAGCACAATTATGTTTAAAATGAAGGAACAAGATATAATAAATGGAGTAACTATTTAAATGGAGGTAAAGTTTTTGGATTTCAAGCAACTAGAAAATAAATTCGAAAAGAAAAAAGTGAATACATTTCTTGTTTATCAAAAAGGGGAATTAACAACTGAGTACTATAAAACACCTGAATGTGCAAATAAATTATATAAAATAAATTCGATTACAAAAAGTATTGGATCTTTATTAATTGGTATTGCTCTTGATAAGAGCTATATAAATGATATACATACACCGATTACAGAGTGGATTGAAAATGTACCTGGGGAAAAACATGATTTGACGCTTTATCACTTATTAACAATGACTACTGGTGAGGATTGGAAAGAGTTTGGAAATGGAGTAGTATTCCCAAATGACTTTGTAGAATCAGAGAACTGGGTACAGTACATATTAGAAAAGCCAATAATTGAAGAACCTGCTACAAAAATGAATTATAATTCAGGTTCTTCTCATTTACTGAGCTATATTATTCAAGAAGCTACTGGAATGTCGACAGAGCGGTTTGCAAAGAAATATTTATTTGATCCATTAGAAATTAACGAATACGAGTGGCAACAAGATCCGCAAGGTATATATGTCGGCGGCTTCGGTATGAAAATGAAATCTACCGATTTATTAAAATTAGGAAAGTTATGTTTGCAAAATGGATATTGGAATGAAAAAGAAATTGTATCAGCGAAATGGTTAGAAGAGTCAAGTAGGGCTCTATTTGAAACATATGAACATGTCGGTGCATATGGATATCACTGGTGGGTATTAGATAACGGAAGATTTCACATACCGTATTGTATATATTTTGCTATGGGATACGGCGGACAATACATCGTTATCATTCCTCAGTTAGAAATAGTAGCTATTATAAGTAGTCATATGCCAAAACGTGGGCTTGTTCCATTAAAACTATTTATTGAGCATGTACAGGGAAATTCTAATTATATATAAGAAAAGGAGGGAATGTATGAAGGATGAAAAAATTTTATCTTTATTTAGATTATGTTTAAGTCTTCTAGTGTGTAGCGCCATTATTACGCAATTCATAATTAGGGCACAAGTGAAGCCGTTTAATCCAGTTAACTTTTTTAGTTTCTTCACTATTGAAAGTAACATTTTAGTTGCATGTATTCTCCTTTTAAGCAGTATCGGAACAGCTACATTTGGTCGCTCAGAACAGTTTAGTATACTTCGTGGTGCGGCAACGGTATACATACTTACGACAGGACTCGTTTATTTTTTGTTACTAAGAGGGTTAGAAGAGTCACTTCAAACGGCAATACCATGGGTAAATACTGTGCTACATTATATCATGCCGATTGCAATGCTTTTAGATTGGATTTTAAATCCACCTATTAAGAAAATCACTTGGAAACAAGCTGCAAGTTGGCTCTTATTCCCGTGCTTTTACGTTGTATATAGCTTAATACGTGGTCCAATCGTGAATTGGTATCCATATCCGTTTTTAGATCCGAGAATAGGTGGATATGGTAAAGTACTTTTATATAGTATAGGGATAGCTGTAGTAATTGGCGCTATTTGTATATTGGTAAGATTTTTAGGGAATCGAAACTTTAGGAAAGAATTTTAGAAATGCAAGGAACCCCACTGTTTCCATTTTTAACAGTGGGGTTTCACTTTATCTACTCGTCTTCTGAAACGACAACTTTATAAATTTCTCCGTCTTCGTTTCAAATTCTACATCAACAAAAACACCATATTCTTTTCCATCTTCACGTAACCACAATTTAAATTTTTCAACAGTTATTTGAACTGTTTTTGGTTTTCTACCTATATGAAGATAGTCAATAATTTCTGCTTTTGGGTATTGTTCTTTCGTCTTTTCTACGGCAAGTTTACCCCATTTGGCATACGGCGGCTGCGCATGAACAATTGATGAGTCTGTATATATATTTGAACATGTTGTTAGGAACAGAATGACGAGTGCGACACGTTTTAACGATTTCTTCATGATGAACTCCTTTCATCCTTTTTTTATATTGTTTACATATTTTTTCAACGATATTAGTTTGGATTTTTTTGTCTTCTTTACATAAAAGCGAGGCTTTTACAAAACATAACCAAGAAATCATTTCCGTAATTAAGGAGGGAAAATTATGCGCCAAAAAGCTATTTTTAAAATAGCAGTTTTACTTGCGTTCATAGGACTGTCTTTAATGGTCAGTAGTATACAACTAAAGAATGTAGAAGCTTTTTCTAATCAAGTTATTCAAAGAGGAGCATCTGGCGAAGATGTCATTGAACTGCAATCTCGTTTGAAATATAACGGATTTTATACGGGAAAAGTGGATGGTGTTTTCGGATGGGGTACATACTGGGCACTTCGGAATTTTCAAGAGAAATTCGGATTACCCGTTGATGGTTTAGCTGGAGCTAAAACGAAGCAAATGCTCGTGAAGGCAACGAAGTATGACAAGTCAACTGCTAATAAAGGGACAACAACGAATAAAGGAAATAGCGGCGGAACTGCACAAGAGAATAAACCACCTCAAAATAAAGGGACAAATGTTCCGAACGGTTATTCTCAAAATGATATTCAGCTTATGGCAAACGCAGTATACGGCGAATCACGTGGTGAACCGTATTTAGGACAAGTTGCAGTAGCTGCCGTTATTTTGAATCGTGTTACAAGTGCGTCATTCCCAAATACTGTTTCAGGTGTAATCTTTGAGCCTAGAGCATTTACAGCAGTAGCCGATGGACAAATATATTTAACGCCAAATGAAACAGCAAAAAAAGCAGTTTTAGATGCGATTAACGGATGGGATCCAACAGGAAATGCTTTATATTATTTCAATCCAGATACTGCGACTAGTAAATGGATTTGGACTCGTCCACAAATTAAAAAAATCGGTAAACATATTTTCTGTAAATAGAGCGGAGGTGGGACAATGTTACGAGGTATTATCATTGTATTATTAACAGTCGGTGTAGTAGGAACAGGCTATTGGGGCTATAAAGAGCACCAAGAGAAAAATGCGGTTTTAATTCGAGCGGAAAATAGCTATCAACGTGCATTCCATGATTTAGCATACGAAGTCGATTTATTACACGATAAAATTGGCACAACACTTGCGATGAATTCACGATCATCTTTATCACCTGCATTAGCGGATGTATGGCGTTTAACATCTGAAGCTCGCTCAGATGTTGGACAACTTCCTTTAACATTAATGCCATTTAATAAAACGGAAGAATTTTTAGCGAATATCGGTGATTTCAGTTACCGTGCAGCCATTCGTGATTTAGAAAAAGAGCCGTTAAATGAGCAAGAATATAAAACGCTACAAACTTTATATTCAAATGCAGGAAATATACAAGATGAACTAAGAAAAGTACAACATCTTGTTTTGAAAAATAATTTACGCTGGATGGATGTAGAAATGGCACTTGCATCAAATCGTGATCCAGCAGATAACACAATTATTGATGGATTGAAAACTGTAGAGAAAAACGTAACATCATATTCTTCTACAAACTTCGGACCGACCTTTACAAGTGCGCAAAAAAATAAAAAAGGCGGATTTGAAGCGGAAGGAAAGGCAATTTCTAAAGATGAAGCGGCGAAAATTGCCAAATCGTTTTTAAATTTAAAAGGAAATGAAAAAGTAGATGTAGAGAAAAGTGGAAAAGGTGCGAAAGAATCCTTCTATAGTGTGAAAATTAAAGATGAAGCAACGAACAATGAGTTCTATATGGATATTACCGGAAAAGGCGGATATCCAATTTGGGTTATGAATAACCGCGAAATTAAAGAACAGAAAGTTAGTTTAAACGATGCAGGTAGTAAAGGTTTAAAATTTTTAAAGGACCATAAGTTTAATAATATGGAGCTTTATGATAGCTCTCAATATGATAATGTTGGTGTATTTACGTATGTAGTAAATGAAAATGGAGTACGAATTTATCCAGAAGCAATCCAAATGAAAATTGCTTTAGATGACGGTTCTATCGTAGGGTTCTCCGCAAAAGAATATTTAGCGTCACATCAAAAACGAACAGTTCCATCGGCAAAGCTAACTGCAGCAGAAGCAAGAAAGAAAATCAATCCGGATGTAAAAGTAATGGAAGAACGTAAAGCTGTAGTAGTTAATGATTTGCATAATGAAGTACTTTGCTATGAATTTGTAGGTACTTTAGGAAAAGATACGTACCAAATATTCATTAATGCTAATAGCGGGGCCGAGGAAAAGGTAAAGAAAATGCAAGCTGTTGAAAAAATTTATGATTAAACCTTAAAAGTGAAGTGGTGAAAATAATGAAAACTCTAATATATATATTAATGCTTTGCTTCGTTATAACTGGATGCAGTATTGGAACAAAAGAAAACCCAAACGAAAAGCCGGAACAAAAAAATGTTTCAATGAAAAATGTTAATTATACGAATAAATCAAATAAGCCAAATGAAAAAGCGGCAGATCATTTAGCATCTTTAGCAGCAAGTGTGCCAGGTGTGAATGATGCGACAGCGGTCGTTGTTGGAAAATATGCTATTGTAGGTATAGACGTAAAAGCAAAACTTGATCGAACTCGTGTTGAATCAATTAAATATTCTGTTGCAGAAAGTTTAAAAAATGACCCTGACGGTGCTAATGCAGTCGTTGTAGCAGATGTTGATACGTATGAACGCCTCAAACAAATCGGAAAGCAAATTAAAAAAGGAAAAACAGGTGAAGGTATACTAGATGAATTAGCGGCTATTGTGGGACGAGTAATGCCACAAGTTCCAAATGATATGATTGAAAATCGAGAAACGAATCCAATTAAAGATAATGATAAACAATTACCAAAAGATGAAGAACAAGAGTTAAGAAAAGAACAGGATGATCAATCAAATAATCATTTGAATAAATGAAATTAGCCTCGTACTTAATTGTGCGAGGTTTTTAACTATAATATTAAATATTCAGTTTATTTTTAAGGGAATATATGGTTTAATTATGATGGGAGGGACAACTGTTATGATGAAAAAAAGCGCATGTATATTGTTTAGTTTATGCTTAGGTTTCAGTATGACAGCGTGTGAAAAGAGAAAAGAAGTGAAAAATCAAACAGCAACTTCTTCTACTGTGATGGAAAGGCAACAGAAAGAATCTATCAATATAAATCATTTCTCGAACATAAATGAAGGAATGACTTATACAGAAGTGAAAGATTTAATTGGTTTTGAAGGGGATTTACTTATAGAAGAAGGGGTAGAACATTCTACACAAATTAAACAAATTTTTGCTTGGAAAGGAAACAATCCAAATTCATTTGTTGAAATTACCTTTTTAGATGGAAGAGTGCATTCAAAAGCACAGCAAGGTATAAGTTAATAAGCTAAAAAATGGGAGAGTTTAGCATGAACATACACACAGGGGAAATTCAATTAGTTCCGTATAAGGAGAAATATAAAGAAGTTATACAAACATTTACTTTACCAAGTGAACAAGTTCAGTTTACAACAGATCCAAGCGCATTACTGGAAAAAGCAAAAAGTGATCGTACAAAAAATGTGATTGTTATTTTAGATTACAATGGCGTACCGGTGGGTCTTTTCGCATTGGAAACGGGAGATAGAGTAAAGGAGTTCACAGATAATGAGGATGCTTTACTTTTAACGTCATTTTCTATTAATCACAATAGACAAAGAAAAGGATTCGCTAAAAAGTCATTGTTATTATTAGAAGAGTTTGTAAAACGCTATTTTCCAATAAAAAATGAAGTTGTACTTGCTGTGAATGAAAGAAATATTCCTGCACAAAATTTATATGCAAAAGTGGGCTTCGAGGATAAAGGTTTTAGAAGAATGGGACCAATTGGCCAACAAATAATAATGCATTTACCTATAATGAAATAATGATATAGAAAACTTACTCTTGAATATTCACGTAGTAGGTTTTTTTATTTTAGTAATATATAATATATGTATATAAAATGAAACAGAAATGAAGGATATAAAAAATGAATCAAGATAGAAAATGGAATATCGTTGGGGGAAGAGTCATTAAAACTGGGATTGCAGTTTTTCTTACAGTGTTAGTTTGTGAATTTTTTAACATTCCAACTATTTTTGCTGTAATAACAGCAATTGTTACAATTGAACCAACTGCAACAGACTCAATAAAAAAAGGGCTTATTCGCTTTCCGGCCTCAACAATTGGATCGGCATATGCCATGACGTTCACATTTTTCTTAGGTCATCAAGCAATTTCTTATGCATTAGCTGCGATGTTTACGATCGTTACATGTCAAAAACTAAGGTTACATGCGGGAACATTAGTCGCAACTTTAACTGCTGTAGCTATGATTCCAATTACGGCAGATCATTATTTCACTGCATTTTTAATTCGTTCAGCTACTACATCTACTGGTATTATAGTATCTACTTTAGTGAATTTTTTCATTTTCCCACCACACTACACGAAAACGATTTTTGGATGTACAGAGGATCTATTTGCTAAAACAGCAAATATTATGGAAGAATGGATTACTGCATTAGTTGCAGGAAAAGGTATGAAAAAGGAGACCGCTCAGGGTTTATCTAAATTGACTGTATTATTGCATAAGGCGATACAATTTGTTCAATATGAGCAGAAAGATTGGAAATATCATCAACATACAAAGAAGGAAATGAGAAGCTTTTTAACCATGCAGAACCAACTTCATATATTACAGCAAATCATTTACCATATAGATAATTTAGCTCGAGTGTCAATTGAGACTTGTGACTGGTCACAAAGTGAAAGGGAAATATTACAACGAACAATTCATTCTATAATTGCTATATTGAGAAAACGTTGTAATGAAATTGATGAGGAACATTTGAAACTTATTGCTGAATTAGACAAGCAATTTTGGAGTTATAAAAATGATTTAAAAGATTATAAACCAAATCATTATCATCACCATTTTTCAAGTGAGTCTATTATTTTATTTGAGGTATTATCTATTCATGATATGTTAGAAGAATTAAAACAAATATCCGAGAAATATGAGTGGGAAAATTGATTCAATTGATAAGTTTATTTTATTGTGAGGGGAATAATATGACACTTTATATTGCATTACTAAGAGGAATCAATGTCGGTGGACATAAAGTAATCAAAATGGCTGATTTAAAACGAGTGTTTGAATCAATAGGGTTAAAACAAGTGAAAACATATATACAAAGTGGTAATATCGTGTTCGAATCTGAGGAAGATATAAACTTTCTAAAGGACCGAATACAATCTGAAATAAAAAATGAATTTGATTTCGATGTTCCAGTCATGCTAAGAACATATGGTGAATTTATAAATATTATTAAACAATGTCCGTATGAAGTTCATTCATTGTTAGAAGGAGAAAGTGTTCATGTTGCTTTTTTAGCTAATGTACTTTCTGAAGAGGAAAGTAGTCAATTGCTTACATTTAAAAGTGAACTTGAAGATTGCTATATAGATGAGAAGGTTGCTTATTTGTTTTTCAAAAATAGCATTCGAAATTCTAAATTAATGAACCAGTTTCAGAAGTTACATACACCAGCTACAGTTAGGAATTGGCGTACTGTGAATAAATTAAAAGCAATTGTAGAGAGTATGTAAATATAAAAAGATGAGGTTTTCTACATGTAGAAAACCTCATCTTTTTACTTATATTGTTTTGCAACTATGAGTTCGACAATAGGATAAATAAAGAATGAAGAGCAAATTGCGATGAACAGAGGGAGGTTTTTAACGCCATCTAAATTAGCCCCCATAGAAAATCCTTCGGAGAAGATTAATAAAAGGAACATTACAACTACAAGCACAAAATACGCAATTTTAAAGCTTTTATATGTAATTTGTTGGCCCATTTCATCTTGACTTTCTTCTGATACACCGTGGGGATCTCCCCAAGTAATGTGATTAATTAAATTACTAAGTATTAACGAGATAGCAAAAATCGTACCACCCAAAATAGAACCTTCAGTGATGTATTTATATGTGCCATGTACTAGTATTGCAATTAATGCTAAAACAATGATTATAAAAATAGTTTTTTTAGTATTCAATAAATAATTGCCCCCCTCGATTGTAAAAAACTCTTTACAAATATAAGTATAAAATTGGAAAAGCATCATGTCAAATACTTTTTACATATAATATGTAAGTATGCAATATTTTGGTTTTATGATAAATAAAAAATTACAATACATTTGAATGTAAAAGAATGGGCTCGCATATATTTGGAAGGGATGTCAGATTAATTTAGGGGGTAGTTATGTCTATACTTTTAAAAGCTGGTGCAGATGCAGGAAACAACGGTTTGAAGTTAATGGTGAAAGGGCAAGACCCTATTTTTATTCCGAGTATTTATTCTTTATATATAGGTGAGCCTACAGGACTCTTAGACGAGGTAGATGTTTCATTATCTGAATTAGAAAACCACATTGATGTGACTATAAGTTCGCCATCGTTAATGCTAAATAATGTACGATACATCGTTGGAGAAAAAGTCATTCAAGATCAATTAAAAGGTACTGAGGTAGAGAAGAAATCAAATAAGTCAACGGATGAGTTAATGGTTATTACAATACTATCAGGTTTGGCGGTAAGCGCTATGCGTCAAAGTCCAACTTCTAGCCATATTAATATTCGATATGATTTATCTGTCGCTCTTCCTATGCAGCTTATTACACAAGAAATAGCTGCTGAAAATGCAAAACGTTATATGGGAAATCATAAGGTTATTTTCCATTATCCGAACGGACGCGATGTGACAATTAATGTTTCAATTGAGTATTGTAAATGCCTGCCTGAGGGTGCTTCTGGGACGTGGGGCATTGTATACGATGAAGAAGGAAATGTTGTGAAACATAAAATAGAATGTGAGCAAAATCAAGTTTCTGAAATTGATTTTGTAGATAAAACTCTACTCTCTTTTGATATTGGTGCAGGGACGACAGAAGAAGTCGTTTCATTAGGGGTAAATTTCCGTCCGCAACTAAGTAAAGGTTTATCTTATGGTGTAAAAGAGACGTTACTACAAATCATTACGAGATGGAACCGGAAGTATCCAACTAAGACGATTGATAGTATTACAGAATTCAATCAAATTTATTTAAATGATAAGCATCCGAGAAATACCTTATTAGTTGAGGAATCACAGCCAGCGCTATTAGGTTTAGCAGCACGTGTTGCAACAGATATTATAAATAAAATTGATGATATGAAAGACGATCCATACGTGTTTATTTATGGCGGGGGTGCAGTAATTATTAAAAACAGTTTAAAAATGATTTTAAAGCAAAAAGGACGACTCAAAAATGTAATCTTTGTAGATAATCCGTTATTTACAAATGCACGAGGATTATTAGTTTATACTTGTTCGCCAAAATATAGAGAGCATAAGCAAAAAGAGTTAGGATTTACAAACTTAACGATAAGTTAGTTGGTGGAAGTATGCGATCTAGGCGATATAAACGTGGTGATCGAGTAAAAATCAATATTCATAAATCGGTATCACCTGAAATGCTTGCGTGGCTGAATAAACAATCAAATCCAACTAATTTCTTCTTTTTTGCTGCGCAGCAATTATTTAAACAAGTAGGAGATATTGACGTTTCAAAAGCTTTACCAAGCAGCCATGTTTTCTCATTATATGTGGAGCCTTCATCCTTATTAAAAGTCGAAGTAAACCCTTTTAAAAACATGACACTAGAAGCAAATACATCCACCGAAAATGCAAAAAAAAAATTATGGGAATCTGTTGATCAATTAGATTGTCCATTTTTTTAAACATAGAAAAATATAAGAAGTCCCATCACTATACATACGAATACAGTGATGGGTTTTTGTTTGTAAATGGAATGGGCACAATGCAATTTGTGCCCATTCTGTTAATTATTTGTTTGTCTAAATTTCAGATGTATGTTTAGAAACGGCAGTAATTATGCTTTCCCAATCATTTGGATGATTTTCATGACCTGCCCCTTTAAGAGTTAATAGTACTGAGTTTGGAATTTCATCAATTAGTGCGAGGCCATGTTCAAATGGGAGTGCTGTATCGTCTGTTCCGTGAATAACCAATGTTGGTGCTTGTATGGAGTGAAGTACACCTTCATATGCATCATCACCTTGAAGTAAAGCGTGATTAAACATACTTAATAAATTGTTTGCGCGTTCTATTTCTTGTTTTACTTGTGTATAAACTCTATTTTCATCAAATATTCGTTCTGATCCACATAATAGACGAGATCCTGAAACTAAATATTCTGCCACATCATTTTTATTTGTCCAATCTATACTTGCGCTCTTTACATGATGTGTTAAAATCCTTTCATCCATTGGGGGTAAATCGCGAGTATTATTATCAGATCCTATTACACTAGTCGCTAGTAAAGTTAGCGTCAAAATTCTTTCGGGATGTTTTACAGCGGCAATTTGAGCAATCATACCACCTAATGACATACCAAAAAGATGGGCTTTATCAATATGATAAGCGTCTAATACCCCGATTGCATCTTCAGCCATATCTGTTACTGAATAATTTGAAGTGCCAGGTTCATATGTAACAGAGCGTCCAACATCGCGGTTATCAAAGCGAATAACAAATTTCCCTGTGTTCGCCAACTGTTCACAAAATTCTTCATCCCAATATATCATTGAACAAGTAGCTCCCATAATTAATAAAATAGCGGGATCATTAGAGTTACCGAAGCTTTCTGTACATATATCAATACCGTTTATTTTAAATATCTTTTCACTCATAAAGTTAGCCCCATTTCTTTTGAATTTAATTAATAATACAGTTTTGAATAATTCTAAGATGTGTGTAAGATTCTTTTTGAAATTCATCCCGCTATTTGCCGGGCAGTAAGAGCCCGATTGGTGAGGAATGATTAAAGTTTTAATTTATAATGCTTTTTGCATAATTACCCCCAAAAATAAGTATATGGTAATTCAAGGCAAAAAATTTTGAGAAATAATTGTATGTTATTAAAATAAACAGCAAGGAGGAGAGGAAATGAAAGCAATTGTTATTGATCAATATGGTAGTGTTGAAGAATTAAAAGAAAGACAAGTTTTAAAACCGATTGTTAAGAATAATGAGGTATTAATACGTATTCATGCAACATCTGTTAATCCAGTTGATTGGAAAATAAGAAAAGGTGACTTACAAGTACAGTTACGCTTTTCATTTCCAATCACTTTAGGATTAGATGTAGCTGGAGTTATTGAAGAAGTTGGAGAAGATGTAGAGTGCTTCAATATAGGAGATAAAGTGTTTACGAAACCTGAAAATATAGGAAGCGGCTCTTATGCTGAATTCATTGCAGTACAATTAGATTTAGTATCACATATGCCTAATAATATTAGTTACGAAGAAGCAGCTTCTATTCCTCTTGCAGGACTTACAGCGTGGCAAAGTCTTGTAGATTACGCAAAAATAAAAGAAAATGACCGTGTATTCATTCATGCTGGAGCTGGTGGCGTTGGAAGTTTGGCAATCCAAATCGCAAAATCATTTGGAGCTTTTGTTGCCACGACTGCTAGTAGTAAAAATAAAGAATTTTTACAGTCTTTAGGAGCGGATCTCGTTATTGATTATAAAAAAGATAAATTTGAAGAACTAGTATCAGATTTTGATATTGTGTTAGATACAATAGGTGGCGAAGTGCAAGAAAAAAGTTTTCGAATTATTAAACCTGGTGGTGTTCTAGTTTCCATTGTTCATGAACCACTACAAAAAGTAGAAGGAATAAAATCAGGATTTTTATGGCTAAAACCAAATGGAAAACAATTAGAAGAATTATCAGCTTTAATTGTAAACGGAAAAATCAAACCAATCATAAGTAAAGTGGTGCCATTTAATGAAGCAGGAGTTCGAGAAGCTCATATTTTGAGTGAAGGACAACATGTTAGAGGAAAGATTGTAGTTAAAGTGGAATGATAATAAAGATTACAGCTTATAGAGTAACTAGATTTGAATAACGAAAAAGCTCAACAATAGATAATATCCCATACTATACATTTTCATTTGCGGGTATTATTTATTGTTGGCTATTGTGATATTACTTCTAACAAATACTGTTTCGTATTGTATCGTGTAATTTCTCTAATCCAATTTCCATATCTTTCTCGTTTAACATTGAATAGCTAATTCTTAATTGGTTATCATTTGTTTCGTAATTTAATAGACAAGCTGTTCCTGGTAAAAAAGAGACATCTACTTCATTTGCTTTTTGTAATAAGGTAAAGGGATCTATCGAATCAGGCAGTGTCACCCATAAATTAAAACCGCCATTTGGTATTTCAAAGTTTAGTTCTTTTAATGGCGATAATATATCAATTGTTAAATCACGTCTCATTTGTAAAGCTGTTCGTAATTTTTCTAAATGATTTTTCATACGTTCCGCACGTAAAAACGGTAGAAGTGCCTTTTGTGTTAATAAAGGACTACCGATATCCATCGAACCTTTCACTGCATATAGCCATTCAAAAATAGGGCCACCGGCAATAAGTGCTGCAATACGCAATCCTGGTGCTAACGTTTTACTAAATCCTTTTATATATATTACGTGGCCATCCTTATCAAAACTTTTGATTGGAGGTGGTACTACAGCATCTTCAAAATATATTTCTCCGAAAGAATCATCTTCAATGATAAAAAATTGATATAGCTCCGCTAGTTCTATAAGTTCCATTCTTCGTTCTTTACTCATTACTGTACCTGTCGGGTTTTGGAAGGTCGGATTCGTATACAATAAAACGGGATTTTTACTTTGACAAATATCATCAATTAAGTCGGAGCGAACTCCATGATTATCAAGAGAAACAGGAATGATTTGAACACCTTTATTGATGAAAACATCAAGCGCGGCACTGTAACACGGACTTTCTACTAATACAGTATCTCCAGGTTTTAATAATGTTTGAGCAATTAAATCAATTCCTTGTTGTGCTCCGCTTGTAATTAATAATTGAGATGGGTCCGTCACTAATTTCTGGTGTTCATTTAAGTAATTTGCTATTTCAACTCGCAATTCATAATCGCCTTGAACTGGCCCATATGTTGCTAACAACATCGGATTTTTATCTAGCAATTTATGCATTTCGTCTGCCAAAAATGGATTTGGTAACAGACGGGGATACAGAATTGCTTGTGAAAAATCATAATATTTACGGTGTTTATTCATTGCATATTGAGAACGCATAACATTAATAGATCTTGATTGTTGCCATTTATACGGTATCGGTTTGAAATCTTTCTTTACACGTTTATATATGTAAGCACCTTTTCCTTGTTCGATGCGTATATACCCTTTTGTTTCTAACTGTTTATAAGCTTTACGAACAGTTAATACATTGATTTGTAAATCTGTGGCCATACAACGTAAAGAAGGAAGGGATTCACCATGTGAAAGCATACCACTTTGTACTCTTTCAACAATTTGCATATATATTTGCTTGTAATACGGTATGTTTGATTCTTTACGCAATACAATCTTCATAGGTTCACCTATTTTTCTTTTTAATTTAATTAAAGCGAAAAATATATAGGGAATCAACTACAACTTGAAGTAACTGTTATATGTACCGATACACTGTTATACACCATAGCCTCTATACTCATTTTAAGAGTAAAAAGGAGGAAGTAAAATGGTCATTTTTAATTACATTTTAGTATGTATTATTTTCGGGACAACATTTTTAACGATTAAAATTGGAATTGAAGCAGGGGCGCCACCGTTGTTTTCAGCAGGAATTCGCTTCTTTTTAGCGGGTATAATCCTTATGATTATTTTTAAATTAAAGCGAAAAGAAATTATGCCACATATATTTTCAAAACGTATTATGTATGCTGGATTTTGTTTAACATTTATGACATTCGCAAGTTTATATTGGTCAGAACAATATATTTCTTCGGGATTAGCTGCTGTTCTTTCTGCTACGGGACCAATGATGATTTTATTAATACAAGCAAAGAGGAATAGGGAGAAATTACAAAAGGAACAACTCGTTGCCTTAGTTATTGCACTAATAGGTGTTATATTTGTTTCTTTACCAGGAATGCATCAACAAGTAAGTTTCATATGGAGTATTGCTTGTATTGTTTTAGTTATAGGAGAGTTATTTTACGGAATAGGCTCTATTCGTTCGAAAGAAATACTTTCAGATTTATCAAATGTATCACCATTTCTTATTAACGGAATTCAAATGTTTTATGGAGGGATTTTACTATTAATCGCATCTATTATTGTAGAACAACCAAATGTAACTGTATTAACTTCATGGAGTGTACAATGGCCTATTTTATATCTCATATTTATCGGATCGATCGGTGGACACGGATTATATTACTGGCTCTTATCAAAAACAAACCCAGTATTTCCATCGACGTGGTTATATGTATCACCATTAATAGCAATTATCGTAGGTTATATCGTATTAGGAGAACCCTTAAATCCTACAATGGGAATGGGAGCTTGTCTTATATTGATTGGTGTATTTTTGGCCAATCGTTCAACACTACGGACTTATTTCAAAAAAGGGCGGTTATTAGAGAAGGAGATGTAGTTTAATAAAGCAACAGCCCTGTATATTACAGGACTGATAAAATCAAAAACACAGTTGGAAAAATAACCAACTGTGTTTTTGATAATTAATTCACTTTTTTAATAAAGCCTTTATAATGACGTTTTACAAGCTGGCTTTCTAACGTCTTCATAGTTTCTAGTGCTACACCGACAATGATAAGTAAGCTTGTACCACCAATTTGAGCAGAAGGTGGTAACGTAGCAATTTTCGTGAATACGAGCGGTAATATAGAAATTGCACCTAAGAAAATTGCACCAATAAATGTTAAACGGTATAAAATTTTAGTTACATATTGTTCAGTTGCTTTACCAGGACGAATACCAGGAACATATCCATTTTGCTTTTTCAAATTCTCAGCCATTTGTTCAGGATTTACTTGAATAAATGCGTAGAAGTATGTGAAAGCAACGATAAGACCGACATAAAGTGTCATTCCAATTGGATGTGCGAAATCAAGATTTGCAACTAACCATTTTGATACGCTTGAATCAGGGAAGAGCTGCGCAATTGTACGCGGCGTCATTAAAAATGCAGAAGCAAAGATAACTGGTATAACACCAGCACTATTTACTTTAAGCGGTAAATGAGTGTTTTTTGCTCCTTGATATTGATTGTTTCCTGAAACAGCTTTTGCATATTGGATCGGTATTTTACGTACAGCTTGTTGAATGTAAATAACACCAACAACTATCGCTAAAATTACGAGTCCAATTAAAACAATTTTTATTATGTGCATAAATAGCTGATCGCCAGCATTTTGGAATTGTTGTAAATAAATTTGATTTGCAACATTTGGAATCGCGGCAACGAGACCTGCGAAGATAATCATCGAAATACCATTACCAACTCCGTTAGCGGTAATTTGTTCGCCTAACCAAAGTAAAAATGCAGTACCTGCAGTTAAAACTGTCGCAATAAATAAGTATGTAGTCCAGCTTTGATCTGTTATTAATTGTCCACCTGCTATATTATTAAAGCCATAAGACATTCCGATGGCCTGTATGAATGCGAGAATGATTGTAAAGTATCGAGTGAATTGAGCTGATTTCTTACGGCCCATTTCTCCTTGCTTTGCCCATTCCGAAAACTTAGGTATAACATCCATTTGTAGTAATTGTACTATGATGGAAGCTGTAATATATGGTGTAATACCTACAGCAAAGATTGAGAAATGTTGCAATGCTCCTCCACCAAATACGTTTAACATACCTAGAACGTTAGCTTGATCTTGTACTTTTAATACCTCTGCGTTAGTATGAGGAACTGGAATAAACGTGCCAATTCGAAAAACGATTAACATCGCTAGTGTAAAAAGGATTTTCCTTCTTATCTCAGCTACTCTCATGAAATTTGAAATCGTACGAAACATTATGTCGCCTCCTATATTTTTATCAGTAAAAACTGATTATTATACCCTATGAAGTAACCACAAACCTCCTTCCGCACTAAATTCATTTGACAAATGGATTTTCATACACTTTGTAGTTTTCACGGATATAAAAATATAAGGTGTTATATAAGCGACCTTTACACTTTACGTAATCATTCAATACCCATAATATATCGAATAAATTAACAAATGTACATACATACGCATTAAAAATGAATAAATAGGGCCATTTTTTACATTTATTTAATGATAAATTGATAGGACATTATACTGGTAAATGCGCTTCGTATATTCCTTTAATCAATTAAAATCCTCCACCTTTTTATTTTCTTACAATTAATATATCGATTTAAAAAGAATGTAAAATCAAATAAAAGTATGAAAGTACATACTACTTTAGTAGTAGTAATAGTAATCAATTATATTTCAATTAAAATTCATCTCCCGCTGATTAAAGTTTCACTTTATATGATTAGAGAATTCTTTTAATTTAAGAAGGAATAAATGTAAAAAAAAGCTAATTAAACAGTGTACATATTTATAGGGGAGAAGATATAAATGAAAGTTGTTATAAAAAAATTACCACCATTAGAAGTAGCGTATATAAGACGAACTGGTAGCTACTTTGAACCGCAAGATCACTGGGGGAAGTTACTGAACTGGTCAATTGAAAATAAACTGTATCCACCAGAGCAATCATTTATCGGAATATCATTAGATAATCCTGAACTTGTTGCAAGTCATAAGTGCCGGCATGATGCATGTGTTACGATTCCTGAAAACTTCGATAAAGAAAAGTATCATGACGTGCAATTTAAAAGATTAGATGGAGGTACATATGGTCTATACCAGTTCTATGATGAACCTCATAAATTAAGTGAAGCGTATCAATACATGTATGCAGAGTGGCTACTAAATAGTGAGTATGGTGCAGATTATGATAGAGATAATTTAGAGTTTTGCTTAAATAATGTTGCTGAAGATCTAGAAGGAAAGTTAAAGGTTGATTTATTTGTGCCAATTAAAAACATACAAAAAAACAAATAACTTCATTTGTGGCTTTAAAATGAAATTGGAATAGTAGTGAAAGAAAATCTGTTTTCGAAGATAATATTTTTAGCGTAGAAATTTAAGTATGTAGGTTGCAATGAAAGGAGAATCCGCATGGATACATTTGTAAATGAAAAGTTTTATGAAACGAGAAATCAATTAGTTGAGGAAATTTCTTTGTTGAGTGATGCTCAATTTAATAGGAAACCAGATAAGGATAAATGGAGTATTGCACAAGTTTGTCATCATTTAGTTTTATTAGATGAGAGAGTGATAACAGTTATTTCCTCAGGGTTAAAAAAGTTAGATAGTACCCAAAATGTGCGTAAAGAAATTCATACTATTTTATTAGATAGAACGAAAAAGTTTATAGCTCCAGAAATGATTGAACCAAGTATAGAACCATTTGAAGTGGAGCAAATGCTCAATATGCTAAACGAATCAAGAAAAGAATTGATTCGTTTCCTGAGTACAATAGAAGATGAGTCTGTATTAGCGAAAAAATCAGTGATGCATCCAGCTCTTGGAGAATTGCCCCTTGATCAGTGGATAGAACTGATCTATTTGCATGAACAGCGTCATATGTTACAAATCAAAGAGATAAAATTGCTTTGTGAAATTGAAAAGTAAAAATTATTCCCTAGTTATTGATACGTATTATAAACAAGGAAAATGGTTGATTCATATTGATTCAGAAGAAAACAAAAATAGAATGAAATTAGTTGAAAGTGACCAATAAGCTTAAGAAAATATGAAACTATCCGATTTTCTGTATAAGTGTAACCCCGTCTTAAATGAAGAGCGGGGTTATTTTTTTTGAAAGTGTTTTATTTAGAAGGAAATAAATCAGCAACGAAATTCAAAAAATTAATCATCATAACATATTGTATATGCCCGTTTTAATAAATTGAAATAATGATAAATGATATGTTCTTATTTTGAAAGTACACTTCACACGCTTAAGGAAGGAGTATTCTGTCAGAAAACGATAAAATACAATTCTGTTAGGGGATGTATGCAATTTATTCTCTTTATTTTTGCAACAGAACCACCTTCAAAATTATCTTTTGTAGTTGAAGTTTCCTGAATAATAAGTTACATTTTTAAAGTTCAAGCAACTTTATGAAAGTACAAAAAGGGGAGAAATATTATTATTATGCAAAAAATGAAATGGAAGAACTATGTATGTTACTTTGTAATTCTATTACTGCTTGGAACGGCAGTAATAGTCAAACCATCTATCTCTAAGGCTGAGGAATCTGAAGTTAATATTACATTGTTAGGTACTGCAGATATTCATGGTAGATTTATGCCTTGGGATTATGCGCTTGATGGAGCAAATATGAGTGGAAGTTTGACGCAGCTTTATACGGTTATAAAGAAGGTCCGTCAAGAAAATCCAAATACCATATTAGTAGATGCCGGGGATACAATTCAAGGAAACTCAGTAGAATTATTCAACGATAAGCCACAATCGCCAATGATGGTAGCGATGAATACAATGGGGTATGATGCCTGGGCATTTGGAAATCATGAATTCAACTTTGGATTAGATACATTGAAAAAAGTTAGTGAGCAATATAAGGGAAAAACGTTAGCAGGAAATATTTACAAGCAAAATGGAGAGCGCTTTCTTCCTGCATATACAATTGTAGAAAAAGATGGAATTAGAGTTGGGATTATTGGTATGAATACACCAATGATTAGTGATTTTGAAAAAGGGACAGATCACTTAGATGGTTTAGTGGTGAAAAATCCGGTAGAAGAGACGAAAAAGGCAATTAAGGAATTAGAAGGTAAAGTAGATGTAATGGTAGGAGTTATGCATATGGGATTAGAAAATGAGAATGGTATCCCTGGTACTGGTGTTCAAGATATTGCAAATGCTTGTCCGGAACTAAGCGCTATTTTTGCGGCTCACATGCATAAACTTGTAAAAAAAGAAGTTGTAAATGGCGTAATTATTACAGAGCCAGATAAATATGGAACACATATTTCACGTATTGACCTTACTTTTACAAAGCAAGATGGGAAGTTGGTTTTAAAAGATAAAACTGCTACCGCTATACCTGTAAAAAATGCTGATGGAACAACGATATTATCTGATCCTACACTTGAAGAAACACTAACACCTTTTCACGAATATGCGAGAGGAGATGCAAATGTTGTAGTCGCTCAATTAAAGGATAGAAATCTTGTTCCTGAAAATGAAATAAAGGGTATTCCAAGTGTTCAGATTCAAGAAACACCTTTATCAGATTTCTTTCATGAAGTCATGCTCTACTACAGTAAAGCAGATGTAGTAGCCCATCAAATTGATAATGATTATGCCCGTTTGGATACAGGTCCTATTAAGAAAAAAGATATTGCGTACAATTACCAATATGCCTTGGGAGAAATTACAGTATATAAGATTTCTGGAAAAGATTTAAAAGACTATATGGAATGGGCAGCAGGATATTTTAACTCATCTCGTGCCGGAGATGTAACCGTTAGCTTTGATAAAACCCGCCGTGCATCTAAATACAGTACGAACGATTTCTTTGGAGGCGTAAAATACGAAATTGACTTAACAAAACCATACGGAAGCAGAATTACAAATTTACGCTCTATTCGTACAAACAAACCAATCAAAATGAGCGATGTTATGACGCTGGGAATGAATGCATATAGAATGGAGGCTCTTCAGGCAAAAGGGGGAGCTTTAGAGGGGCGTAAGTTTGAACAAATTTGGTCATCTAAACAAGAGAATGCATTTGGAGAAACAGGTGGAACCATTCGTAACCTTGCTATTACATATTTAAAAGAGGTAAAGAACGGTGTATACACACCGAAAGTTATGCATAATTGGAAAATTACTGGTGTAGATTTACATTCTTCAGAGCATAAGGCTGTAGTTGATCTTGTGAATAAAGGGATTTTAGAAATTCCAAAAACAGAAGACGGAAAATACACAAATATAGCATCTATAAATACGAAAGATTCAATTACAAAAGAAGAGATTGTAGCACTCTCACAAAAAGCAAATATTAATCCAAATCAGTTTAAGCATATAAAAACAAAAGGTGAATTTTACAAAAAACTTAGTAGGATTACTAAAAAAATATAAATTATAAGGTTTCTTATAGTAATTGTTATTTTAATAACATTAAACCCACTCTTAATAGTAAAGAGTGGGTTTTTATGTTGTTATTTAGATGTAAGTGCACTTTTATTAGAATGAATATAGATAATTAACCAATTGGATGAGCGCCTAAAAGGACTCTTTTTTATTCAAATTAATGTTCATATGTGTTCCGTTCATTATTTATAATATTGACCACAATTTATGTAATTTTGCATAATGTTACATAAATTGTGTATTTTCTCTTTTTTCCGACAGAAATAGACAGTATACTTTGTACAAGCTTTCTATTTCAAAAATTATACGAGGTGAAATAATGAAAAACACAAAGACATTAACTAAGGTAGCATTAACAACAGGATTAGCTTTAACAGCTGTGGCACCATATGGGGTAGGTCATGCAGAGGAAACAGATCAGTTACAAGTTCAAATTCAGGAGGAATCGTTCCGTTCGGGTGAACTTACACAACCGTCACAAAAGGCACCAGAAAATGTAGTAAAGGATGCACTTAAGGAGAAAACAGAGCAAGCTCTGTCCCAAAAACAAGTCAATGGAGAAGCAGGAGTAGATTATAAAGTCCTTCAAAAACGTGGTTCGTATGATGGAACTACACTTGTACGTATGCAGCAAACATACGAAGGAAAAGAAGTATATGGTCATCAATTAACTGCACACGTAGATAATAATGGTGTTATTAAAAGTGTTTCAGGTGATAGCGCGCAAAATTTAAAACAAGAAGAATTGAAAAAACCTATTAATCTATCAAAAGATGAAGCAAAACAATTTATTTATACGAAGTACGGGAACGATATCAAGTTTATTACTGAGCCAGAAGTTAAAGAGGTTATTTTTGTTGATGAAAATAATGGACAAGCAAAAAATGCATACCAAGTTACCTTTGAAGCTGCAACACCAAACTATGTTTCTGGTACTTATTTAGTAAATGCACAAAATGGTGATATGTTAAAAAATATGGTACAAGAATCTAACTTAAAAGCCAGTGACAAACTAGTTGGAGCTTTAAAGAAAAGTAAACAAAGCAGTCTTACATCATTAACCGGAACAGGAAAAGATGATTTAGGTATTTCTCGTTCATTTGGTATCTCTAAACAAAGTAATGGTAAATATGCTCTTGCTGATTATACAAGAGGGCAAGGAATTGAAACATATGATGTGAATTACAGAGATATTACTAAAGAAGAAAGCTATTATCCTGGTACATTAGCGACTAGTACTTCGGCAACATTTAACGATCCAAAAGCAGTAAGTGCTCATTACTTAGCAACAAAAGTATTTGATTTTTATAAAGATAAATACAAGCGTAATAGCTTTGATAATAAGGGACAAAAGGTAGTTTCAGTTGTACACGCTTGGGATTCTGAAGAGACGAATGATCCGAAAAATTGGCAGAATGCATTAAGTGCTAATAATGGAAGTATGCTTGTATATGGGGATCCTATTGTTAAAGCATATGACGTAGCTGGACATGAATTTACACACGCTGTTACTTCTAGCGAATCTAACCTTGAATATTTCGGGGAATCTGGTGCGATTAATGAGGCGCTATCTGATATTATGGGAACATCTATTGAGAAATACGTAAATAATGGAAAATTTAACTGGACAATGGGAGAACAAACGGGATCTGTTTTCCGTGATATGGAAAACCCAGCTTCTGTTCCATCTTCACTAGGAGTACCTTATCCAGATGATTACAGTGAATTTAACGATTTTAATGGATGGGATCAAGGCGGTGTTCATTTTAATTCAAGTATTATTAATAAAGTTGCGTATCTCATTGCGAAAGGCGGAACTCATAACGGAGTAACTGTTAAAGGAATTGGTGAAGATAAAATGTTTGATATTTTCTATTATGCAAATACAGATGAGTTAAACATGACTTCTAATTTCAAGGAATTGAAATCAGCATGTATTCGAGTGGCAACTAATAAATATGGTGCGAATACAGCTGAAGTTCAAGCAGTTCAAAAAGCATTTGATGCAGCAAAAATTAAGTAATTTAGAAATATAGTTTTCATTCATATATTAATACATTATGAAAAAACAGCTAATATCATTTTAAGGATATTAGCTGTTTTTTTACGTAGCAATGTATTATTGAAAATAAACTGACTAAGCAATAATGAGGCGCTTTCTCTTTAAGAAGTAGCGACAAATAAATAAGGTTTAAAGTGTATAAAAACAGAAAATTAATAATATATTGACCTCTTGATAGAAAGTCTATAAAATGAAAGCGATAACAAACGATTGCTTTAAAATGATTTCCCTGATCTTTTAGTATTTACAAATATATGAAGGCATAAACAAATCTATTTTTTTAAGCATTAATGCAAACGCTTTCGTATTAAAAGGTCATTGAAATACATACGTGAAAATAGCCAATATGGAGGTGAAGTAAAAGAGATTTCTAGATTAATTTAAGCAGTGTTATTCAGTGTAAGCATAATAAATCGTTAGTAATATTTGAAGAAAGGGTGTATGTGGTGCAAATTACAAAAAGATTAATTAATAAAACAGTTTTATTACTTACTTTAATCATTATGTTATCATCTGTTTTCTCCTTTCAGAGTGTGAAGGCAGTTTCAAATTCGAAAACAACTGAAATTATCATTCATTACAAAGAAAAGCTTGGAAATACAAAAGACTGGAATCTTTGGTTATGGGGAGAAAATGCAAATGGTACATCTTATGAATTTACTGGTGAAGATGAATTTGGAAAATACGCTAAGATAAAAATAGACGGTGACTATAATCGTGTAGGATTTATAGTTCGAACAAATGAATGGGAAAAAGATGGTGGGGATCGTTGGATTGAAAATATAAAGGACGGTCGTGCTGAAGTATGGATTCTTTCGGGTGATGAAAAAGTATATAACTCTAAGCCTTCATCGGATCTCTCAATTCAAAAAGCAACTATTGATAGTTTCAATGAAATTACTGTAACGACTAATGTCCCGTTTAATATTAAGGAAAAGAAAATTGAAATTGAAGGCATTAAAATTAAAAATATTACTCCTTATGATACAAACAGTGGAGATATTACTAATAAGGTTAAAATAATTACGGAACAGAAAATTGATTTAAAACAAACATACAAACTTAAAATAGAAAACTTAGCTGATACGAATACTGAAATTGGTAAAGTCATTCGTAGCGAGGAATTTGATAATTTATTTTATTATAGTGGTAACGATTTAGGGAATACATATACCGCGCAACATACAAAGTTCCGTGTATGGGCTCCTACTGCAAGTGAAGCGAAGTTAGTTACATATAAAAAATGGAACGATAAAATAGGTACTGAAATAAACATGCAACAAGGTGAAAAGGGAACTTGGACAGCAGAACTAAAAGGGAACCAAAAAGGGCTCTTTTATACGTATAAGGTCAAAATTGGTGATAAGTGGACTGAAGCAGTTGATCCGTATGCACGTGCTGCTTCTGTAAATGGAGATAAAGGTGCGGTTGTTGATTTAGAAGAAACAAATCCGAAAAAATGGAAAGCAAACAAAAAGCCAAAATTTAAAAATCCGGAAGATGCTATTATTTATGAGTTACATGTACGTGATCTTTCCATCCAACCTGAAAGTGGTATTAAACAGAAAGGGAAGTATTTAGGTGTAATAGAAAAAGGAACAAAAGGGCCAGAAGGTGTAAAAACAGGACTTGATCATATAAAGGATCTAGGTGTTACTCACGTTCAGTTTTTACCGATATTTGATTATGCTTCAGTAAATGAAGAGACTTTAAATGAACCGCAATATAACTGGGGATATGACCCTAAAAATTTCAACGTTCCAGAAGGCTCCTATTCTACAAATCCTTATGAGCCAACTGTTCGAATAACTGAATTAAAGCAAATGGTTCAAATACTACATGATAATAATCTTCGTGTGGTAATGGATGTAGTATATAACCATATGTATAACGCTGCTGAATCTAATTTCCATAAGTTAGTTCCAGGTTATTATTATCGTTACAATGAAGATGGAACATTTGCAAATGGAACTGGAGTAGGAAATGATACTGCTTCAGAAAGAAAAATGATGAGGAAATTTATGATAGATTCCGTCACATATTGGGCAAAAGAATACAATTTAGATGGATTCCGTTTTGATTTAATGGGTATTCATGATTATGAAACGATGAATGAAATACGTAAAGCTGTTAATCAAATTGACCCTTCTATTATACTACACGGAGAAGGATGGGATTTAAATACACCTCTTGCAGCTGAGCTGAAAGCAAATCAAAAAAATGCAGAGAAAATGAAAGGGATTGCTCATTTTAACGATAATATACGTGATGGGTTGAAAGGTAGTGTATTTGAGGAAAAGGAAAATGGTTTTATAAATGGAAAGGAAAACATGGAAGATCGTATTAAAAAAGGTATTACGGCAGGTATTGACTACGATACAAATTCGTCTACCTATCAAGATCCGGAACAGGTATTAACTTATGTGGAAGCACATGACAATCATACATTATGGGATAAACTTGAGTTAACTAATTCAGGTGACAGTGAAGAAGTGCGAAAACAAATGCACAAATTGTCTTCTTCAATTTTATTAACATCACAAGGAATTCCATTTTTACATGCAGGGCAAGAGTTTATGCGGACGAAATACGGTGATCATAATAGTTACAAATCTCCAGATTCAATTAACCAGATGGATTGGCTGCGCCGTGCAACGTTTAATAATGAAGTAGATTATATGAAGGGTTTAATAGAATTACGCAAAAAGTACTCAGCTTTTCGAATGACATCTGCAGAGCAAATAAAAACACACGTATCATTTATTGATGCTCCGAAAAATACTGTAGCTTATACAATAGAGGGGAATAAAAATGAATACTTTACAGTGGCTCACAATGCAAATAGAGAAGCTGTTGAAATAACACTTCCATCGAAAGGGCCTTGGAAAGTACTAGTAGACAGCAAGCAGGCGGGAAGTAAACCACTTTATGTTGTCCATGACAATAAAATTAAAGTTCCTGCATTAAGTTCATTTGTCTTAAAAACAGAGAAACCGATTAAATAAAAGCGAAGAATGTGGAAATAAATACTGCATTGAGCAAATTTAATAAGGATTGCAAATGAAAAAAGCGAAGTGAAGATTATTCTCACTTCGTTTTTAAAGTTAATGTAATATAATTTCACATACTGTAATTATATTACAATTTAACAAAAGAAATAAGCAATAGATTATTTCTTTTGTGGCAGTAGGAGAAGAAGATATCTTTGAGTTTATTTATAAAATTATCTGAAATACATTCGTAATTCAGATAATGTTTATTATATATTCGAACATATAACGAACTAGATGTTCGAGTTGTATTAATTCCTACAAATCGTTTAAAAATAACAAAGGCGTAAAAAGTATATGGAATTAAAATAGAGAAAAGACACCATTCAAGGTGTCTTTTCTCTATTTTGAATATGAAATGTAAGTAACTCGATTCTATGTAATAGTATGTGATATTTTCACACTAACTGATTAAGAAAAATTTAAAACTCTTTTCTTAATCTATTTGTAATAAATTACATCATAAAATTTTATCAATATAATAAATAAAACTTTCTCAACATTATTTGATTTAATAACTATATTCAACCGCTCTCCAATCCATTACAATAATTTCACATTGGAAATACATGAATATTCTCAATGTTATAAATGGTTTATACCTTATAGGATTACTATGGGAAAGGATGTGAAATATCCAAAAAAAAATCATTTTTTATGATGAAATAAAAAATTTTAATGAAGAAAAAGTTATTTCATTATTTTCAAGTTTCGTTAAAGTGCATGTATTTATAATCACTATGAGACAAGGAACGGAATTTTAAAAAAATTTGAAGATTAGAAAATTGCATTTCAAAAATAAGTTAAACGTTTATGGAGGGTTATATGAGCGAGAAAATTTATTACTGGTCTCCGATTAAGCATTGGGAGAAGTTGCATAATGAAGTTTTGATAGGGGAAATGAGATTTACAGGTATTCTGTCTGAGTGGTTTCCTGATCTTTATTTTATGGCTCAAAAAGGTGTGAAAATCAGTGAACTAGTAGAGCGCTTTTCATTAGGAAATGTAGAAGAGACACAAAAAAACATAGAGCTCATGATAAAAAATCGTGTGTTAGTAAGTAACATATTACACCCAAGAGAAGTATTTTCTTCACAAGAAAAGATTTTTTCAAATCCATATAGCAACCAGATTCGCTTTTCTAAAGAAAAGTTAGATAAGTATATGAGTGAACAATTAAATCGCATGCACGTTGCTGCACGGTCGACCGAAATTCAACTTGAAACAACAAATGAGCTACCTACTATAATTAAGGAACGTAGATCTTGTCGTCAATTTGATATGGAAAAACATATTAGTTTTTCGGAATTTTCCCGATTCTTATCAACTCTAAAACAGGTTAGGGAAGAAAAAATATACTATCATTACGCAAGTGCAGGCGGGCTCTATCCCATTGATATCTTTGTTTATGTAAAACCAAAACGTATAGAGGGTATGAAAGCTGGATTTTATTATTATAACCCATCAAAAAATAGTCTTGTGATTGTAAACAGCATTGATCAAGTAATCAAAAGTGATCATGAGTTAATTAATCAGGATTTATTTACTCAATCTGCCTTCTCAGTTTATTTGGTTTATAATGCGAACGCTTCCATCCCGAAATACGGTTCAGATGGATATTTATTTGCTTGTATTGAGTCAGGCATTATCACTGCTACCTTAAATATGGTTGCTGAAACATTAAATTTAGGGGTTTGTTCAGTTGGTCATATGAAATTTGAAGATATTCAGCAATTTTTATGTTTGGATAATCATCAAGTGTTTCTCCATGGGCTTGAAGTTGGCTTAAAAATTAACGAGTAGAAGAAATGAATATTAGGGGGATAAAGATAAAAATGCACATTAAAGATCGAAGTTCAATTCATGAAAATAAAGAAGTAGAAGCGTTTTGGAAGGAGCAATTATCTTCCGAGATTCTCGATTTTTCTGTATTTAAATTTAATAGCGATTACCAACTAAATAAAGAAACACCTTGTGAGTACGTTCAAGTCATAGTAAATGTAGAATTTAGTAAAAGTATACAAAAAATAAGTAAGTCTCAAGATTTATTATTATTTAGCTGGTTTCAAGCCGCTTTAAGGGTTTGTTTGGCACATTATACAGATCAAGAAAGAATTACTATTGGTATTCCTATAATTGAAAAGAATCTTGAACAAAGTGAGAATCTTAATAAGTTGATTCCTTTAGGAAGTGAAATCCATCCGCATCACACCTTTAAACAATTAGTAAATGAGATTGAACAAACGACTTTATTCGGGTATGAAAATCAGGAGTATCCGCTCTCTGAATTATTAGTTAAACACAATTTAACTCCTTTTCAAATTGTAATCGGGATGGAAGGATTACATAATGAAAATTCGCTAGAAGAATACGCAGAGAATAATTTAGCCCTATGGATACGAAGAAAATGGAATGAAATACATAATGAATTTGAATTTCAAATTTCTTGTAAGTCCCGTTCATTCTCTTCTTTGCAACAGTTTGCCAATTCGTATTGTTATGTTTTAAAGCAAGTTTCACAAAATCCGAATTTGGCATTGAAAGATATTTGTATTATTGCAGAAGAAGAAAAAGAGTTGTTAGAAGGATTGAATACTTTTCAAACGGGCATAGACTTGTTTCAATCATTTCAAGATTTGTTTGAAGCGCAAGTATTAAAAACTCCAGATCAAATTGCTGTTGTTTGTAATGATCAATCTTTGACATATAGAGAATTGAATAAGAAAGCGAATCAATTGGCTTCTATTCTTCAAAGTAAAGGTGTTTCAAAAGAAAGTATTATTGGCGTTATGGTAGATCGGTCATTAGAAATGATTATTGGTATGATGGGGATTTTAAAAGCAGGAGCAGCGTATTTACCAATCGACCCTAACTACCCAACTGAACGAATTGAATATATGTTACAAGATAGTCAAGCAAAATATTTACTTAGTAAGCGAACAGAGGAAGTATTGCCGCAATTTGCGGGTGAAGTACTGTATCTTGATAAAGAATATCTTTTCCAAGGTGAAGAAAGTAATTTAGTACGAGAACATAATCCTAATGATTTGGCTTATGTTATTTACACATCAGGATCGACAGGAAATCCAAAAGGGGTAATGATAGAACAAAAATCGCTAGTTCATTTTTTAAATGTAATGAGAGAAAAAGTAAAAGCTAATCAATCATTCTTGTTTCTTGCTAGTGTATCTTTTGATATTTCCTTGTTAGAAATATGTCTTCCTTTAACGCAAGGTTCAAAAGTAGTAATTGCTACAGAGGAACAGTTTGCAACAAAAGAATTGGCTCATTTGGTCAAAAAACATAAGGTGGATTTATGGGAATCAACGCCATCGCGAATGGAAGTGATTTTGAGTGATCCAGAAGGGGCAAATTTTCTAAAAGATTTAAAATCTATTTTATTAGCAGGAGAAGCATTTTCCATTGATTTGGTTGAAAAAATTCGTTGTATCAGTGAAGCAACAATTTTAAATATTTATGGTCCCACAGAAACAACCATTTGCGCAACAGTAAAAGACTTGAGCACTTCCAAAGAAGTTACGATCGGCAAACCAAATCCGAATTATCATTCCTATATATTGAATAAGTATGGCCAATTAAAACCATTTGGAATTCCCGGTGAACTCTGCATTGCTGGAGTAGCGGTAGCACGAGGGTATCTTGGTAAAAGTAAACTGACAGATGAAAAATTTGTACAGAGTCCTTTTGCGGCAGGGGAAATGATGTATCATACAGGTGATCTCGTTCGTTGGTTGCCTAATGGAGAACTTGAGTATTTAGGTCGAATGGATCATCAAGTGAAAATTCGAGGGTATCGGATTGAATTAAGAGAAATCGAAACTCAATTAAGGGAATATCCAGAAATAAACCAGGCTATCGTTGTTGATCAAGTGTATGGAAATAGGAAATTATTAGCTGCCTACTATGTATCGGATAACAAGGTGTCTTTTGGTGAAATCAGAAAATATTTAAGTGATAAATTACCTGAGTTTATGATTCCTGAAAAAATGATTCAGGTAGAAGAGATTCCATTGAATCCAAATGGAAAAGTGGATAGAAAAAGGTTATTGGATATAACCCAAACGGATTATGTATCAATTCCATACGTTGCCCCGCGCAATGAAATTGAACAAAAATTGGTGCGTGCGTGGGAAAAAGTTATGGAGATTGAGGGAATCGGTATTCATGATAATTTTTTTGCATTAAAAGGAGAATCCATTAAAGCACTTCAGGTAATTAATTTATTAAGAAAAGACTGCTTAAAAATAAGTACAACAGATTTTTTTAAGCACCCTACAATCGCTCAACTGAGTTCTTGTGTAAAGTTAGAGCATAAAGAAGAAAACTTTGAAAGTAAACCAACTCATGTTAAAGATTTGTCTAATCCATTCTCCTTAACAGAAGTTCAGACAGCGTATATGTTAGGAAGGAATTCACAGTTTGAATTAAGTGGTATTTCCCCTCAAACATATTTTGAATATGAAACAGCATTGGATATCAATCGTCTTTCAAAAAGTTTTCAAAAGGTGATCCATCGTCATCCAATGTTGCGAGCTGTAATTTTACCAGAGGGAAAACAGCAAATATTACAAAGCGTTCCTGATTACGAGATTGAAATAGAGAGTCTCATAGATTTAGATGATAGGAATCAACATGCTCGCTTACAAGAAGAGCGTTCTCGAATGACTAACCATGTATTCCCTTTGGGGCAATGGCCTTTGTTTGAATTGAAAGCTTTTCTTTTAAAAGAAGACACGTATTTATTATGTTTTCGATACGATGCTTTATTAATGGACGGAGCAAGCATGAACATTGTTGGACAGGATTTGTTGCATTATTATTATAAACCAAATCAAAAATTAGAATCTTTATCTTTTGATTTTCAAGATTATATGTTTATCTATGATGAAATGGAACAAAGCGAAGAATATAAAACAGCAAAAGATTATTGGACAAGTAAGCTTCCTGACTTTCCGTTTGCACCTTCTTTGCTGTTAAAAAAGGATCCAGCAGAGATTGCTACTCCTAAATTCCAATCACTTACAAAAATCCTGGATAATAAAAAATGGACAAAGCTACGAAAGTTAGCACAAGAGAAAGAGGTAACGCCTTCCGCTCTACTTTGTACAATATATGGTGATGTGTTGGCATATTGGAGTAATCAACGTCGATTAGCAATTAACTTGACTGTATTTAACCGTTATCCTGTTCATGATGAAGTAGAACAGATTGTTGGAGATTTCACATCACTTATTTTATTGGATGTTGATGTAAAACCAGAGCAAACTTTCTTTACTAGAGTAAAAGAAACGCAAGCTACTTTATTAGATGGCCTTGAACATCGTCATTACGATGGAGTTAACTTTATTCGAGATTTTACTCGATATCATCAAATGACGCCAAAAGCAGTTATGCCAATCGTTTTCACCTCGATGTTAGCAGGTGCAGGTGCTTTCTCTTGGGAACAACTTGGTTCTCTTCGCTATATTCATGCTCGGACTCCACAAGTGTATTTGGATAATGTAGTAATTGAAAAAAATGGAGAGTTACTAATTAGCTGGAACTATGTTGAAGAGTTGTTTGATGTTGATGTAATAGAAGCAATGTTTTCCCAATTTGTTGACTTATTGGAACAATTGGTGAAACAAAGCGATATAACATCTTTGCAGATGAAAGAATCGGATCAAATTTTAATTAAGCAATACAATGAAACAACAGAAAAAATACCTTCAACTACTCTGTATCAATTATTTACAGACCAAGTAAAACGTACACCGGATGAAGTAGCAGTGGTATTTGAACAAGAATGGTTAACATACACGGAACTTCATAAACGCTCCAATCAAATTGCCCACTTCTTAAAAGAGCAAGGCATTGGTCTAGGTGACAAAGTGGGTCTTTTAGCAAAAAGGCGAGTTGACACAATTGTTAATATGTTAGGTATTTTAAAAGCAGGTGCCGCTTATGTTCCGATTGATCCCGATCATCCTTTAGATCGCCAAACATATATTTTAAAAAATAGCTCATGCAAGCTTTTATTAGAACCTAGTCTTTATGAAGAAAATCATTTGTCATTTTATACAACAGAAGATATGCCCGCTATTGCTGGTCCAGAAGATATTGCCTATATTATATACACTTCAGGAAGTACAGGAAAACCAAAAGGAGTAATTATTACTCACCAAGCGGTTACAAATACTATTCAAGACATAAATCAAAAATATGAGGTGAATGAAGATGATCGTATTATTGGTATCTCTTCCATGTGTTTTGACCTATCTGTATACGATATTTTCGGAGCTTTAAGCACAGGTGCAATGTTAGTAATGATTCGTGATCCGAGAGACATGCAAGAATTAATCCGCACTGTCGAACGTAGAGGGATTACAATTTGGAATACAGTGCCTGCAATCATGGATTTGGCATTGGATCAAGTAGGTTCTCATTTTGAACATTCTTCTTTACGTTTAGTTTTACATAGTGGAGATTGGATTCCGCTTTCTTTACCAGAAAAAATAAAACGACATTTTCCGATTGCAGAAGTAATTTCACTAGGAGGGGCAACAGAAGCATCGATTTGGTCAATTTATTATCCGGTCAAACAGGTGGAATCACATTGGAATAGTATTCCATACGGGATGCCCTTGGCAAACCAAACGTATTATGTGTTGAACTATGAAAAGAAAATGTGCCCTGTTGGTGTAATTGGAGATTTATATATCGGGGGAGTGGGCCTTGCTAAAGGATATGTAAATGATGAAAAGAAAACAAATGAAGCGTTTGTGTCACATCCTGATTTTGGTCTTATATACAAAACAGGAGATTGTGGAAAAATGCATTCTGAGGGATATATTGAATTTTTAGGCCGCCAAGATTACCAAGTGAAAATTCAAGGATATCGAGTAGAGTTAGAAGAAATCTCTCATTGTCTTCTAACTTATAAACAAGTCGAACATGCTGTCGTAATTGATCAAACAGATGAGAACGGAATGAAATTTTTAGTTGCATATGTGGTAACTGAGCAAAATATTAGTACAACAGAACTACGAAAGCATTTGCGAGATCACTTGCCAGATTATATGATTCCTTCTTATTTTGTTTATTTGGACCAATTACCCCTGACTCCAAACGGGAAATTAGATAGAAAAGCGCTCCCTACTCCGGAGAAACAAAAAAATGAAGTATTTATTGCCCCAAAAACTGAAATGGAAAAAATATTAACTAGTATTTGGCAAGAAGTACTCAAAATAGATCAAGTTGGAGTAAATGATCATTTCTTCGCCTTAGGTGGAGATTCGATAAAAGCGATTCAAGTGTCCGTCAGACTGTATCGACAAGGATTCGAGCTTGAACCAAAAAATATATTTTCATTTCCTATATTAAGGGACATGGTTCAATTTGTTAAAAAGCTAGACCAGTTTTCAAGTTCACAAACAAATGATGTAAACATAATGAACGATAATAAAGCTACATTACTAAATGTTAAAGATAAACAACTTAATCAACATACACTTAACAAAATACAAGAAAAAATGCCGGATATGAAAATAGAACGTATTTACCCGTTAGCACCTTTCCAGGAAGTTATTTATGAGCATGCTACGAATGAACCTGATACAAATGCATATTTTGAACAAACAATTTGGGCACTTGAGGGGGAGCTGGATATTAAACTCTTTATTCAGTGTTTCCAACAATTAGTTGATCGTCATGATTCTTTAAGAACAATAATTGTGCAAGATGAACAAGCAAAACCTTGGCAAGCTGTTCTATATGATGTTCAAATAAATTCAGAAATAAAAAACTTGATTGAGATGACGAAACAAGAACAGCAAGAATTCCTAAAACAGTGGATGAATGAAAATTTAAGTCGAGGATTTAAAAATGATGAACTTATGACACGTCTCTGTATATTCCAACTAGGTAATAACGAGCATAAAGTAATTTGGAGTTCCCATCATCTATTATGTGATGGTTGGAGCGTCAGCATTTTGATAGACGAATTATTCCAGCTCTACGAAACTACAAATGCCGGAACTACGGCGGGGTTACCTATGGTAAAACCTTTTGAAACATTTATAGATTGGACTTTGGCACAAGATCATGAGAAAGCACGTCATTTTTGGCGAGATTATTTATCAGGATACAATCAGAAAATTAGTATTCCTAAAAAGAAAGTCCCATCTAAAAGTGAAGGGTTAAACTTCACTTTTATGGATTTAACATTAGACAAGGATTTGACTGATCAGTTACAGACATTTGTAACTAAAAATAATATAACTATGAATACAGCATTACTAGCTGTATGGGGAATATTGCTTGGCAAATTTAACGGAACGAGAGAAGTAGTATTGCCTAATCTAGTATCAGTCAGACCTCCCGAAGTAGAAGGAATTGAAAATATGTTCGGTCTGTTCACAAATGTTTTGCCTATCCGATTAGCATGGACAGAAACGCAATCTTTTGTGGACTTCTTGCAAAAGGTACAACTAGAGACATTGAAATGTAATGAGTATGCATACTATTCATTTGTTGATATACAAAAGCAAAGTGAATTAAAAACTGAGTTGACTGACCATCTTTGGGTTTTTGAAAACTATCCAACTAATCCAGCAATCTTTTCTTCAAATGAAAACAGACATTTTGCTATCACGGATTACGAAGTTGTTGATGAGCCACATGTAAAGTATGGAATTATGTGCTTCCCTGAAGAAAGACTTACAATAAAGTTTGGATATGATCAAACGGTATATGAAGCAGAGAAAATACAGGAAATATTAAATCAGATCCATGGGTTAATCAACACGATTCTTCAAAATCCAATACAAACAATTTGTGATTACAAATTATAAAAAATGAAAAGGCGAGCAAGAACTCGCCTTTTTAAATAGAATAGGAGTAAATCAAATGACAAAAAAATTACAGTTATCAGCCGAAGAAATGCGTCAGTTAGGATATCAAGCGGTTGACTTGATTGTTGATCATATGAATCATTTAAAAAGTAAACCAGTTTCAGAAACGATTGATAGTAATATTTTTAGAGACAAGCTAATTGAAACGATTCCAGAAAACGGATCTAATCCAAAAGAATTACTTCATTTTCTTAATAACAATGTGTTTAATCAAATTACTCATGTGGATCATCCTCATTTTATGGCTTTTGTGCCAGGTCCTAATAATTATGTTGGTGTATTAGCAGATTTTTTAGCAAGTGGGTTTAATGTATTTCCTACAGCTTGGATAGTAGGTGCAGGTGCCGAACAAATTGAATTAACGACAATTAACTGGTTAAAATCAATGCTAGGATTCCCTGATTCAGCTGAAGGACTATTTGTCAGTGGTGGTTCCATGGCTAATTTGACTGCACTTACTGTAGCGAGACAGGTCAAGCTGAATAATGACATAGAAAATGCGATTGTTTATTTTTCTAACCAAACTCATTTTTCTGTAGATCGAGCACTTAAAGTATTAGGTTTTAAACAGCATCAAATTTGCCGAATTGAGACAGATGAAGACTTAAAAATTTCAGTTAGTACTTTAAGAAAACAAATAAAAGAAGATCGATTAAAAGGGAAAAAACCATTCTGTGTTATTGCTAATGCAGGGACAACGAATTGCGGAGCGGTGGACTCCCTCGATGAATTGGCTGATGTATGTGGTGATGAAGATATATGGCTACACGTGGATGGGGCTTATGGGGCTGCAGCAATTCTCAGTGAAAAAGGAAGGGAGTTATTAAGTGGAATTCATCGTGCCGATTCTTTAACGTTAGACCCGCATAAATGGCTTTTTCAGCCTTATGATGTTGGTTGTGTACTTATTCGAAATAGCCAATATTTAAGTGAAACATTCCGTATGATCCCAGAGTATATTAAGGATACAGAAACTAATATAGAAGAAAAAGTGAATTTTGGGGAGCGTGGAATTGAACTTTCTCGTAGATTTAGAGCATTAAAGGTATGGCTTTCTTTTAAAGCATTCGGAGTTACAGCTTTTCGTGAGGCAATTGATCATGGCATTATGCTAGCTGAACAAGTTGAAGAGTTTTTAAGGAAAGAAAAAGATTGGGAAGTAGTAACACCTGCCCAATTAGGAATTGTTACTTTTCGTTATATTCCATGTGAGCTAACATCTACAGATACAATTCATGAAATAAACAAAAAATTGGTGGAAGAAATTAATCAAAGAGGTTTTGCTATGCTAAGTACGACTAAATTAAAAGAAAAAGTAGTAATTCGACTTTGCTCTATCAACCCAAGAACCACAAAAGAAGAAATACTTCAAATCATGATGAACATAAAAGCGTTAGCAGAGGAAATAAACACATCGCCTAAACATCTTATATCTGTTTCTCAACCTTAATATATTAGGCGGATTTTACATATTAATAGCCGATTCTTATTTAGAATCGGCTATTATGTTTAAATGATAACATATATACTATTTATAAGTATTTATCTTGTAATGGGATTAAGCCTCAACCTTGGATACTCGTTTGAAACCAGTCTTTATTGCTTGTACTATTTCGTTCACAGCATAAATAGATACATCGGCATTTGGATTTAACCCTTCAAACCAGTGATAGGCATTTGGATATAAATGAAACTCCACATCAACACCAGCTTGCGCTAGTTTGCTTACATAGGTTAATGTTTCGCTGCGGAATGGATCTAATTGACCAACAAATGTGTAAGTATACGGTAAGTCACTATAATCCTCAGCTCGAGAAGGTGCTGCATAGGCAGGGATTTGATCCGTTCCATACATTTCTCCTAAATACATTTTCCAGCCAGCTTCATTTGCCTTTTGATTCCAAACAAATCCCTCTTTAATTTCATTCGCTGAAGGTGTATCATTTCTGTCATCAATCATTGGATATAGTGGCATTTGTAAACAAATTGAAGGATATTTTCGATCTCGGGCTAATAATGATAATGCTGCTGTTAGTCCACCGCCGGCACTTACTCCTGCAACCCCAATACGATTTGAATCAATGTGTAATGACTTTGCATTATCAGCAATCCATTTTAAAGCTGAATAACAATCCTCAATTGGTGCTGGGTAAGGGTGTTCAGGTGCTAAGCGGTAGTCTACAGATACAACCACACAGCCAGCTTCTTTTGCAAACCTCATACAAGTATCATCGTTATCATCTATAGAACCTAAGATATAACCACCACCATGTATCCATAATAAGACAGGTAAAGATTCATGATTTAATTTTGGACAATAAATTCGTAATGGTAACGGATTATCATCAGGCCCAACAATGACTTTATCTGTTAAAGAAAGAGAGTCATCAACAACGGTAGGTGGTCTCATTTGAGCTATTCCTTCTCTGATTGATTGCAAGTTTTCCGGGCGTAAATCGAGATCCGGAAACATCTCTAACCCTTGTAATAATTCTGGATTTACTCTAGTTTTCATTTTAGCACCTCTATTTGTAATTGTTTTCAAATAAATGAAGTGTATATTCTAAGTAGTTTAATTGTGAAAGAACACCACAATTAAATTGTAAATTGGATATGTTATAACGGTCAACAGAATATTCGGAAATTAAAACCTTTCTCAAGAAGGACTTTCATGCAATTAATAATACAAGTATTGGATTTAAGAGCAAAGTGGTTTAATGTCGTTGTAATTATGTACATTAGAAAAATTTCTTTTTGAGTCTAGAAAAGGATTAGATTCTTTTCTAGACTCATGAAGAATTATGAAAAGCAAAATTTTATAGATAGTTATCTTAAAAATAAACAAAGAGAGAAGAACTAACCAATGTTCTTCTCTCTTTTTCATATGTAATTAGGGTATCCTTAACTGCAAATACGGATGGTATAGATTAATGGATGAATAATTTCCTTTTAAATTAATAACGGAATACATAAAGATTTTTATATGTAATATTGCATATACAGGGACTACTAGTGAAAATGTTGAGCAATGTTTTTCCATATGGTAAATTAGTTCCTTAGTTATTTATTTTATTTCATTTTCAATCGTGTAAGGCTAGGGGCGAAGATTTACAAAGGTGACTAGTAAAAAATATAACAATATAAGTATAAGATTTTGTACTTAGTAATCTCGCGATTTAAGGCATGACATTGGATAAGTGCGGGGAGTTCAATCGATTTTGAATAAAATCAATAGTATCAGTTGCAATTTTTTTACGTTTAAGAACGATCCCGGCATGCCCACATGTATAAATATATCGTGTAGGCCTTTCCCAAGCTTCCCACAAGTAGTCTGTATCCTCAGAATGCACATATAGATCGTGCTTACCTGAAATTAATAAAATATTTTCTTTTTGTACTTTTGGTAATGCTTGACTCGGTTCAGTGATTTTCCAATAATCTATTAAATCATCATACGTAACACCATGATGTTCCAAGTCTTCTCTAATAAACTTACCTGGAGTTGTATTCCAAATTGAATAAGAGAGTCGATTTGCATAGAAAATGGATGCTAACACATCAATTTCTTCTTCAACAAGAGAGGTTAAGTTAGTAATAAATCCACCTAAACTAATTCCTATTAGAATCAGGGGACCATTTTTATTTGCTTTAATCCATTTGATCAAAGCTCGTAAATCAGTTACCGCTTGTCTAGTTGCTTGTACTGTTCGTTCAATATTTGCACTTACCATATACTCTCCACTGAAAAAGGATTGATCGGGTTTTCTTTCAAAATGATAGGGTAGAGTGAAATAATACATATTCCACTTCAGACTGGTCATATGATCGTGGAATATTTTTTTCACACGTTCGTTAGAATCCATTCTCCAACCGTGAACAAAGATAACATGAGGTGCATTTTCATTTTTATGTAAGAATAATTCCCCAGTTACAGAGTCGTTGCGTGAATCACCGGATTGAACTGAGCTTTTATATTTGAATTGCCCAGCCATGTATTCCTTTTCCTGTTTTGAATGCTTAATGTCAAAATGAATATGTGATGGTTTTACTTTATAAAAAGATTCTATGTCCTTTATATTTAATGAAGTGTTAGAAAGGGAAGTATACTGAAACGCTACACTTCTTTTTTTGTGTAAATCATATAAGGCGTACCGATCAATGAGTTTTGAAAAAATCAAATTAACCTCCTCCAAAATACATATTGTTTAAAACATGGACAAAATTTATGTTGTAAATTAATTATAAAATATTCTCTTTTCCTAATAGTAGGTGATAAATTTGTATATCATATTATAAAGCTTGCAATAAAATAAAACTATAAATAAATTATACTAAAATCTAAAAAGCAAGTTAATATTCTTATTCATATAAGAGAATATTAACTTGCTTATTTTCGTATTAAAAGATGCACCTTTTAAAGTGACGTGATTTGTATGAGATACAGTATTAAAATCCCTATTATAGATATCCAAATAGGTTTCTCTATATTTATTGTATAGAAATTACACAGTAAATGTTTTTTGTGCTACATACATTAAATTAATCTTAACCTTTTATATAAATTTATTAAACGGAATAACTCCTTACCAATATTCAAAAACGGCTGCGTTTTTGAATTTGTGTTCTAGCTTTTCTGAAACAGGTAAATAACTACACATAAACTCCTTATATCTCTAGTTAAACTACCGATTAGCTCCATATAAACTCTAGATAACCTATATAGAATACAAGATATCAAGGAGGTAAGAAAAAATGAATTTTATGAAACGAGCAATTCTCAGTATGAAAAAAAGGATAGGAACATCATTAATTTTGATGGCAGTTTTTCTGATTGTTACAAATTTGGTTCTTTCAGGTTTTACAATCCAAAATGCGTCAAAAAAAGCAGCGGATGCTGCGAGAAAAAAACTTGGTGCAGATGTTACTTTAGGTCTTGATTTCGACAAATTAGGTCAAAAAGCTAAGGAAACTGGAGAAATGCCAAGTCCGCCGCAGCTCGATACAAAAGAAACAGAACAATTAGCGAAGTCCAAGTATGTAAAAGACTATAATTACATAGCTAACACTTTCGGTATTTCTGATGGACTTAAACTAGTAGGAGCTTCAGAAGGAGAAGAAGGTAAAGGTAAAGCGGGAATAGCGGCTGTGCGAGGCGGTTCAAGCTCTAGTACAGAAATAGATATGAATGCTTCTTTTATGATTGAGGGAGTCCGCAAGACTGCATTACAAGAAAGCTTTAAAAACGGAAAAAGTAAAATCATTGATGGAAAACCAATTACAGAGCAAATGAAGAATCAGAATGTAGCTTTAATGGAAAAACGATTAGCGGAATTAAACAATTTGAAAGTAGGAGACAAAGTTAAAGTGCAATCAGGGGATAAGAAGGAAACCCTTGAGGTTGAAATTATCGGTATTTACGAAACAAATGAGCAAGCAATGGGTCAACAGGCTCCTTCTATTATGGATCCGGCTAATAAACTATATATGCCGCATTCAACTATGAAAAAATTAGAAGTAGACCAAGGTATAAGTAGTGTTCAAGTCGTGTATTTCTTGAATGATCCACAATATATTGATGCATTTAAAAAAGAAGCAAAAAAATCTAATATTGATTTTAATTATTATAAATTAGATGCGCATGATTCATTGTACAAGCAAATGATTGGTCCTATCGAAAATATCTCTTCGACTTCTCAAATGATTATTTATATTGTATCGATTGCAGGTGCGATTATTTTAGGATTAATCATTATGCTATCAATTAAAGGGCGTCGTAAAGAAATGGGAATTCTATTGTCTATTGGAGAGAAAAAGTGGAAACTGATGGCGCAATTCGTAGTAGAAGTAGTGTGTGTCGCTATTTTAGCATTTGGATTATCCATAACAACAGGAGCTAAAGTTTCTCAATATATCGGGGATAATTTACTTTCGAATGAAATTGCTACTGCAAGCGAAGAAACAGATACCTCGCAACATGGTACTGTAATGATGGCTGGACCCGGTGGTACTCTACAAAATCAAAAAGAAGATCCAATTGATAAAATTGATGTAAGTGTAACAGGAGAAGATGTAGGAAAAATGGGTGGAATTGGACTAGCTATTGCTATAATAGCAACGCTTCTTCCGGCATTATCTATTCTACGTTTAAACCCAAAACAAATTCTTTTAAAAGATGAATGAGGAGGCTCGATATGGAGACAATTTTACAGTTTAAAAATTTAGATTATTATTATGAAAGTAATGGAAAAAATGTAGCGATACTAGAAAATGTTAACTTTTCTTTTCAAAAAGGACATTTCTACACGATTTTAGGACCATCTGGATCTGGTAAAACCACAACTCTAAGCTTAGGTTGTGGACTAGATGTCCCTAAAAATGGTTATGTACTGTATAATGGCAAAGATATTAGAAAAATTGGTTTGGATCGATACCGTAATCAAAATGTATCTGTAATTTTCCAATCTTATAACTTAATAACCTATATGACAGCTCTTCAAAATGTCTTAACAGCAATGGAAATTACAGGTGTTAAAGTGCAAAATAAAACAGCAAGAGCATTACAGTTATTAGAGAGGGTAGGACTCTCAGAAGCTGAAGCGAAACGAAACGTCCTGCAACTAAGCGGTGGGCAACAACAGCGTGTAGCAATTGCTCGAGCACTATCTTGTAATGTTGATTTATTGATTGCGGATGAGCCAACAGGAAACCTTGATGAGCAAACCGCAATGGATATTATAGAACTGTTTCAAGAACTTGCACATAAAGAGAATAAATGTATTATTGTTGTGACGCACTCACAGGAGGTTGCTAAAAAATCAGATCGTGCAGTGTATTTAAGTAAGAAGAAGTTGGTTGTAAATGAAATCTAATATAAACATCGTAGCTGTTCAATTCACATAATTTTCAAAATCTAGACCTTTCAAAAGCTTATATTTGTTTTATAATAAAATCAAGCCATAATCAAAATGGTCTCCCTGTACTGAATGTTAAAATAGTTTGTTGTTCCCGTTTTAATAATATTTGAAAAAGAACTTGTAGGATATTCTACAAGTTCTTTTTAGTATAATTGGTTACCTATATCATGGGATAATCATACATAAAAAACGGAACATTACCTAGATGTATAATCTAAATATCGTCCCGTTTACCTATCTATGTATCTGTATAGTTATTGCAGAATTAAACCTACAATCATAATTAAACTAAATACTATCATCCAACCAAACGCGCAATATCCAAAAATTTTAATCCATTTAGGTAATTGATTCATGTTAATTTTATTTGTGGGAACTCCTTGCATCGAAAACATCATTTTTTGATCTCTATCTCTATTATTTTGTTGTTCATACATAATATCATCACCTTTCCAGAACTATTGTGTTTATAGTATATCAACCTAAAGAAAATTATGTACAGAATAAAAGAGGATAGCATATATATTATGTGGTGAATTTTATAAATAAATGCATTTAATTGCCATGATTCTAAGTGCTAATACGTTATAAATACTGAACAAGAGCCCTACATAAATAGGACTCTTGTTCTTCAAATATTAACTTGCTGGATATGCATCAGAACCAAGATAACGTTCTTTTATAATTTGAAGATGATGAAGCTCATGACCGGCAATGATGTATGCTAATGCACGAACTGTAACTTCAGAATTATTCGCATTTCCTCTTTGTGACCAGGCTTCTTTATCTAAGCTTCTAAGTAAATACAGGGTAGATTGGCGAACAACTATTAAATTCTCAAGAAGATCTTGCATAGATTGCTTATCAAAAGCAGCTCTAAGAACATACATATCATCATTATAGCCTGGAAGTTCTGCTGTCTCGCCTCGAGCGATAGATAGCAATCGATACGCCATAATACGTTCTGTATCTGCTATATGACCGATTACTTCTTTTATACTCCATTTAGTAGGAGCATACCGGAAAAGTCCCTTACTATTAGAAATTCCCTTTAATAAAAGATTCGTTTCCTTCATTTGTTGTTCTAGAATATGTATGATATTTCCGTCTGATACCAAGTTGGTATACGTTGCATAATAGGAGTTATATTCACTTACCTTTGGTCTTATTTCCATACGAATCATCCTTTATGTTTAATCTTTACATATAGCTTATCATAAAAGAATTCCAAATTAATCTGAAAAATGGAGGTGAATAAACATTTTTCATCCTCCTTTTCAGTTTCATAGATGAAATGTATCTCAAATAAGAGAATCTAATTTGCTGCTAAGCGTAATTTCGCTTTTTTTGCTGTTATAGGTAAACATTTAAGTTGAATACAGTTTGTCACTACTTATGACAATCGCCATTTAAAAAGTAGCATACGTCATTAAACGAAAAGCCTGTTAATAAGTTTATACTTACTACAAAAACAAATAAACTCGTCCTATTTAAAGGAGAGTTTATTTGTTTTTATGTTTAGATAGCGGAATACTCATGCAAAATTGCACACTATGTTCCATATTTTTTATTGAATACTTTATATCTAACGTTTCAAGAATTTGTTTAACAATATATAGCCCCAAACCACTTCCTCCAGTATTTCGATTCCTTGATTTTTCAATTCGATAAAATGGTTTGAAAATTTGTTGAATATCTTCATCTTTAATATTGATACCTGTATTTATAATTTTCATTTCGATTTGATCTTGTTTAGAATTCTCTCTTAACTTTATATAGACTTTTTCATTATGTGGTGAATACATAACCGCATTGTGGATAATATTTTTGCATGCTTTTTCTAAAAGAGCACAATCTGTATAAATAGAAAGGTCAGAATCAAATTCTTTTATTATTTCGATACTTTTTTGAGAAGCAAAAAATTCGAGATCTTTTGTGATTGTACCTATTAACTTTGAAGGATTAACTTCCTCTACTTTTAGTTTGAAGGTGTGTTGTTCTAATTTCGATACGCTTAAAATTTCACGAACTAATTGTTCCATACTTTCAATAATTTGATGATTTTTCTTTAAATATTGATCGCGATTTTGATAAGGGCCAATATTGTATATCATCCCTTCTAAGTATCCTTTCATTACAGTAAGAGGGGACTTTAATTCATGTGCTACAATCGCAAAAAACTCTCTGCGTTTTGTTTCTATTTCTCTTTCTTTTTCAATATCATTTTTTAATTGTTCATTTGCTTTTTTTAAATCAAACATAGCTTGTTGTAAGTTAATAGACATGTCATTCAAACTATTAGACAATTCTCCTAACTCATCTGTAGAGCGAACCTCAATTTTTTCGGAGAAATCTAAATTTGCCATCTTTTGTGCACCTTCATTAATATAAATAAGTGGCTTTGTAATAAACCTGGAATAAAAATAAGCACTCCCTATACCAATTACGAGTACAATGATACTAATATAGGGGAGAAAGCGTACTAAAACTTGTGAAGCTTCATCAATCGGTTGAAATGTAGCAAACACTACAAGTGTTAAACTACCATCTTGAAATTGAATTGGTTTCGTAACGTTATATGAATTGCTAAGGGTACCTACATTCTCGAACCGTGTTGCTCTAGTAACTACTGTTGTTTGCGAACCACTTTGAGTAAAAGAAAATGAAGGAGAGTATTTAATTATTCCCTCATTATTTTGAAGATAAAGCATCGCATTATTTTTTTTTGCATATTCATCAAAAAGTGGTATCGCATCTTGAAACGTAAGATCTTTAGACTTATCAATGATTTCTTTTATTCCTGTTTGAAGTTGATCTGTTTTGTATTGCTCATAAAATGTAGGGAGAAAGAAGTATAAAGTTAAATAAATCAATACTGCAAAGGATAACAAAATGAGAGATGTAGTCATAAAGAGTTTATAAGTAATTTGCTTCATTTTCATGAGTTTCACAATACTATTCATCAATTTTATAACCAATACCCTTTATTGTTTTAATATAAGGGATAGCTAATTTTTTACGTAGATTTTTAATATGTGTATCAATAATTCGTGTTTCTCCAAAATAATCGTACCCCCAAACCTTCTCTACGATATTTTCTCTTGTAAGTACTTTTCTCTCATTTTGAAATAGTAGTTGTAGAATTTCAAACTCTTTTGTCGTTAATATAATTTCAACGTCATTTACATACACTCTATATGCATCCACATCGATACGAACTTCTTTAAATATTAAATGATTATTTACATTTTTATCATAACTTCTTCTAAGTACAGCTTCGACTCGTCTAATCAAAACATGAAATGAAAAGGGTTTTGTTATATAATCATCGATCCCAAGATCGAATCCTTTCATTTGATCTTCCTCTTCTTCCAACGCAGTTAGCATAATAATTGGTACGTTTGACTGACTTCGAATCATTTTAGAAACTTCAAACCCATTAAGATTGGGCATCATAACATCTAGAAGAATTAAATCAAATGATTGCTTATTAAATTGTGTCATACCCTCTAGTCCATCTGAAGCGACTACCACTGTATACTGCTGTGTCATTAAAAATTGTTTAATTAATTCCTGAATTTCTTGATCGTCCTCAACCACGAGGATATGATAATTTTTCATAATATCACCTCTGGTAGTCATTATAGCCGTACAATCTGGAGTTTATGTGGAGATACAGTAGTAAACTTCATAGGACGTTTACTACCAAAAAGTATTATTAGCTATATTCCTTTTTTATGGAGAAATAATTGCTTAAAAAAACTTATCGTATGAATTGATGTACGATTAATATTTACGAAAAACTAATGTATAATAACGTGAATTGTATGTAGTTTCTTAAAATTCTCGAAAATATACTTTTGCTTCTTTACCAAAAGAGGAAAAGGAATTTCAATATAGAAGAAGCTACTGTAATACTAGAGTGTGTGCCAAGAACTATGGATTTCTTTCATCTAGTTTTTATTTAATCGTTAATCACTACATAACAATGTTCTTGCTAAACCAAAAGTTTAAAGGTACAAACTTGGAAAGATTTATATAATGCTAGAAAGGTTGTGAAATGATTTGATGGGTTATAAAGCGATGCTGTTTGATTTAGATGATACATTACTTGATAGGGATAAAGCAGTAGAGGCATTATTTTTAATTGTTTTAGAAAAGTGTTATGAAAATGTAGATGGTGCGGCTAAAAGCAACATGTTACAGAAATTCAAAGAATACGATAAAAGAGAATATGGCATAAGTAATAAAACGACAGTTTTAGAATCATTGTTTGATGAATTCACGCCGAAGTATAGATTGCCACGCAATTACATCCAAGATTTTTGGAATAATAATTTCCCTAGATGTTTTTCAATAGACCAAAATACTATTCATTTCTTAAATCAAATAAAGAAGCACTTTAAAGTTGGAATTATAACAAATGGCTCAACTCAGAGGCAAAAAGCTAAAATATTTAACACGAATTTAAATAGGTATTTTGAAACAATCATTATTTCTGAAGAAGTGGGATTTAGTAAACCTGATAAACGTATATTCGAACTAGCATTAAATAAGCTAAATTTACAGCCGGAAAATACTTTATTTGTTGGTGATGACTTAGAAAAGGATATTGCTGGTCCTCAAAATGCAAATATAAAAGGTGTGTGGTTTAACCCTCAGAAAATCAAGAATACTACCAAAATACAACCATATGCCGAGATTAACACTTTGAATAGTTTGTTAAGTTATGTTACTCCACAATATTTTTATAACAAGTAAAGGCAATTCCATATATATATTCAAAAATATAAAAAAGAGAAACTATCATTAATTTCATTGACCGTATTAGCAATAAAAAATATATACTTACAACAAAAAATAGGAGCGATTTTAATAGCTTTGGCTAATTTAATCTATGATTAATACAAAGTTTTGTAAAACAATTTTACTCATACTGTGTAAATTATAAAGGGGTGGGACTATGGAAATAAAGAAAGTAGTAATCGATGGAATCAATATTGCGCTCATTAGAAACGATAAGGTATTAATATCGGATGTTCAGTCTGCATTAGATACTATGGCAACAGTTCAATATGAGGTAGATGCGAAACATATTATTATCCATAAATCTTTAATAAGTGAAGATTTCTTTGACCTAAAAACACGGCTTGCGGGTGATATCCTTCAAAAGTTTATAAACTACAAGGTAAAGATTGCTATTGTTGGAGATTTCTCTATGTATACTAGTAAAAGCTTAAAGGATTTTATTTATGAATGTAATAAAGGGAATGACATTTTTTACTTAGCAACTGAACAACAAGCAATTGAAAAACTAAGTACATTAAAATAATAATTATATCCTGCTAAATTCCCCCATTTCACTTAGTTCATAATTATATACGATATAGAAGAACTGATGTTTGTGGTAAACTAAGAGATGAATAAAGGGGGAGTTTTTTTGAACAATTTTAATAATATAATCCAAAATTTAAATAATATAGTTTACAAACCTAACAACTTAATGATTACGAATCTAAAAGAAGAAAAGCAAAACGCAGAATATGCCGGATGTTTATTCCACTTAAATAACAAAACCATTCGTTTTAGAAAATCAAAAGTTACTCCTAATAAAATTGGGCAATTTGTTTCTTTTTGGGAGAAAGATGAAAATATGCGAAATAGAGCTTTCTCTTATGAAGCTGCTCCTGATTTATTAGTAATCACTTGTATTGCTGATAATAAACTAGGGCAATTTATTTTCCCTAAAGAGATTCTTCTTAAAGAAAAAATATTGAGAACACCAAGTCAAACAGGGAAAATGGCAATGAGAATTTATCCTGTTTGGGATACCACTGTTAGCAATCAAGCTAAAAAGAGCCAAACGTGGCAACTTCAATATTTTGTTGATTTAAGTGATATTAATAATTTGCCTATAGATAAACTATTAAATTTATATTCGTAGCTTTTGATTTGCCCCAAAAAGAAGTAATTACAGAAAAGACATTTGTAATGACGCCTTCTATTAATTTACCTCGTGAATCGTAATTTTTGTACCGGTACAGTTAAGTAAAATGTACATTGTTACAGTGCCCCTTAAAATTTACAATCAGCATATATTATTTTAACTTATAAATTTTTAAGGGGTGCTAAATATGACAAGTTTACAAGATCAGCTTTTCACAAGATTAAATCTTAAAAAACGTAATGATGTAACGTTTGAAGAATTACCTACCATACTCTTTTCGTTTGCGCATACTATACCATTTGAGAATTTAGATGTTATAGCACGAAATACGAATCAAATCTCTCTGGAAAACTTACGAGAGAAAATTTTAACTAGTTCCCGTGGTGGACTTTGCTACGAATTAAACACTCTTTTTTACTATTTTTTAAGAGACTGTGGCTATGATGTACAACTGGCATTAGGTACGGTTTATAAAAACGATATAAATGCATGGGCACTTGAGGATGGCCATATAACAATTATTTTAACTTATAATAATGTACAGTATTTAATTGATGTAGGTATAGCTTCGTTAGTACCTCTTGTTCCTGTACCTTTTATTGGTGAATCTGTTTCTTCAAAAAATGGTTCGTACCGGGTGAGACAAAAAGCTACGAGTAGAGGAAATTATGTTTTAGAAAGAAAAGATGCTGCTGGAGAATGGAAAGTTTGTCATGCTTTTTATAAACATATTATTGATGAGATAGTAGTAAATGATGTTCAAAGAAGAGTGATAGAAGATGAGAAGTCTATTTTTAATAAGGGACCAATTGCAGTAAAGTTGACGAACTCTGGCCATATTTCATTAACGAATACAAGTTTAACCGAAATTATTCATGGGGAAAAAACTAAGCGTGAAATTACAGAAGATCAATATAAAGAGTTTTTATATACTTTATTTGCTATTAAGTTATGAATAATAAAGATAGCCGGTTCTTATTCAGAAGCGGCTATCTTTATTATTTTTGGTGTAAATGGTTTTCTTCTAATATGTTTCGGAAACTGCGGTATAGTTAATGTTTTTAATGTTTCCTCAGCTTCTTCATATGTATGAAAAATTGGTTCTTTTCCATCATCCCCTTGTAAAACTAGCCCTTCATCTCGGATTACATATGGCATAAAACCACCCCATCTAGTAAAGAATTGTGTTCTTTTGCAGCAGAATAATATGATTTAAAGTTTGATTTTCTTAATACATATAATACACTAGAACAGTACGAAAAAGTATGTACAATGAATTTTGAATGTAAAGGAAGATTATTATGTCAGTTATTGATAAATTGAAACTTAATAAGTATACAAATATGGTCGTTATTAACGAACCAAGTGATTATGACATTTTTACAGGTAAAGAAACTGCATTCTCAAAAGAACACGATGCTATCTTTATATTTGTAGAAACGCTTGATGAAATGGTGAAACAAACGAATTTTATTATTAGTAATGAAGAATTACTAATTGAAAAAGGTTACGTATTCTTCGCATATCCGAAAAAAGGTAATGCTCGTTATAGTACGTTTATTCACCGTGATGAGATGTTTCCGGCATTAAACGTTGGAGAAGATGGTTATGTGGGAGAAAGCGATATTAAATTTGCACGAATGGTAAGTATGGATGAAGTCTTTACTGTTGTTGGTTTAAAACGTGAAAAGAAAAAAACAACAAAAACATCTGCTATGAGTCAATGTGTTGCCGATTATGTAGATCGAATTAAAGATGTTGAAGCATTATTAGCTAATCATCCGAATGAACTTAAGTTTTATCAAAGTTTAACGCCTGGATATCAGAAAGATTGGGCACGTAATCTTTTTTCTGTAAAACAAGAAAAAACACGTGAAAAACGTCTAGAGAAAATGATAGAGATCCTTTCACAAGGCTATAAAACAATTGAATTATTCCGTAAGAAGAAAAAATAATGATTAAGAAAGTCACAATGCTGCAACAATTAATTGTGATGAGTGCATTGAAAAAAGCATTCCTTCCATTATACTAAGGAATGTTCTTATATTTATATAATTAGCAAAAGAGAAAAGGTGTTTGAAATGAAATCGTATATTGTAGTTGGATCTGGAATTTTAGGAGCGTCTACTGCTTATCATCTTGCTAAGGCAGGTGCGAATGTTACTATCGTGGATCGCCAACAATTAGGGCAAGCAACTGATGCAGGAGCAGGTATTGTATGTCCATGGCTATCACAGCGTCGTAATAAAGCATGGTATAAAATCGTTAAAGGCGGTGCACGTTACTATTCTTCGTTAATTCAGCAATTAGAAGAAGACGGCGAAACTGACACAGGATATAATCGTGTAGGTGCAATTAGTTTACATACTGACGAGAAAAAGTTAGATCAAATGGAAGAGCGAGCTTATAAACGACGTGAAGATGCCCCAGAGATTGGTGAAATAACTCGCTTATCAGCTGAAGAAACAAAAAAATTATTCCCAGCATTATCAGACGAATATAGTTCTGTTCATATTAGTGGTGCTGCACGAGTGAATGGAAGATTATTACGCAATGCATTAATAAGTGCTGCGAAAAAACATGGTGCAACTTTTATAAAAGGCGATGCAGTATTAGTCCGTGAAGGAAATCATATTACTGGAGTTACAGTAAACGATGAAACAATTTTAGCAGAAAAGGTTATTGTAACTGCAGGCGCATGGGCGAATGAAATCTTGAACCCATTAGGGGTTAATTTCTTAGTTACATTCCAAAAAGGACAAATTGTTCATCTGCAAATTGAAAATACAGCAACAGAAAATATGCCAGTTGTTATGCCACCGAACGATCAATATATTTTAACGTTTGACAATGGTCATGTCGTAATTGGTGCAACACATGAGAATGATACTGGTTTCGATCATCGTGTAACAGCAGGTGGTTTACATGAAGTATTCCATAAGGCATTAACAGTTGCACCTGGCTTAGAAAATGCTACAATGCTTGAAACGAGAGTTGGATTCAGACCATTCACACCAGGATTCTTACCTGTTATCGGGCCACTACCTAACTTTGAAGGAATTCTCGTTGCGAATGGATTAGGGGCTTCGGGTTTAACAGCTGGTCCATACTTAGGAGCGGAACTTGCTAAACTAGCGCTCGGACAACCGATTGAATTAGATTTAAATGATTATGACGTTGCTGGCGCAATTGAATAATATGGAGTACTGCTAACATTTATGAAAAACCATGCTAAACAAATTCGACAGAGAATAAGTAGTTTTTCCTCTGTTAAGAGTAAGCCTGTTTATGAAAAATAAAATTATTTAAAAATAGAGGGCCGACATTATAGACCTGCATTAATAATGTAGAATTGTGATGTCGGCTCTTTATTCATATTGCTTTAAAACTTATTTTCGAGAGGAGGTTAAGTAATGAGAGCGCCATATCAAGTATTGATATTTCCTTATATAAAAACTGTCGATTCTATTCAATATGCCATTTTTAACCGAAGTGATTATGGTTATTGGCAAGGAATAGCTGGTGGCGGAGAAGACGGTGAGATTCCTATTGAATCAGCAAAACGGGAAGCATTTGAAGAGGCTGGTATTACAAGAGAATGTCCATATATACAATTAGATTCTGTGTCTTCACTATCAGTAGAAGATGTAGTTGGAGGATTCCTTTGGGGAGAAGAGGTTTATGTAATAAAAGAATTTTCTTTTGGAGTTAAAGTCCCTACAAAAAACATATCATTATCTAAAGAACACTTCAATTATAAATGGTTATGCTTTGAGGAAGCAGTAACGTTTTTGAAATGGGATAGCAACAAAACAGCATTGTGGGAATTAAACAAAAGACTATTAAAACAATAAAAGTTTTAGCTAACAAAGATAGTATTGGAACAAGAATGGAACCATTAACAAACCTTTGCTACACTTCTAAACAATGTTTTAGATTATAAAATAGAGTAATATAGATTTTGTATAGGTAATTTACTAAGAGAACTTGTACTAAGAAAAGCCCTATACAGTTGACTCTGAAAAAATGAAAATAGTTAGAAATATTTTTATATCGTACGGTTTTTGGCTATGAATAACGGAATAGATATTAAGTATTCAACAGTTTAAATAAAACGAGTTAGCTTTTTATTTTAAGAAGAAAGATGACTCGTTTTATGCTAAAATTCGCTTAGTGTATATTTTCGTTAAAATGTGGGTGGGCCCCCTTTTAGCAAAACCGGAGTGGGAATGATGAGTATAAATAGTTTTGTGGGATTGATAAAGGACGAATTATTAAAAGAGGTAAGTATAAGAAGTGAGGATGAATTCGAGCCTGTAGTAGTTAAAGATATTCCTAGACTTTGGAAGTGTTTAGGAACAGGTAATTATGCCGCAGTATTCATGCACAAAGAATACAAAGATTGGGTAGTGAAAGTTTACGTGCGAGAAGGAGAAGGAATTGAAAAAGAGTCAGAAGTATACCGAAGAATTGGAGATCATCCTTCTTATTCAAAGCTTATATATAAAGGAGAAAATTTCATAGTATTGAAACGTTTAAAAGAAATTACCTTATACGATGCTATTCATAAGGGAATTAAAATTCCTAAGCAAGTAATACTTGATATTAATGAGGCTTTAGAGTATGCGAGGGAACAAGGGTTAACTCCTTGTGATGTTCACGGGAAAAATGTGATGATGGAAAAAGGAAGGGGATATGTAGTCGATGTATCTGATTTCTTAAAAACAAAAGAAGATAGTAAGTGGAGAGACCTAGAAAAGGCATATTTCACCTTTTATTTTCCTTTCATTTATAAATTGCCTTTCCCCGTTAAAATACCGTATTTTATGTTAAACATTGTTAGACGTTCGTACAGAAAATATAAGAAGCTTAAAAAGAACTTCAAATTGTAAAAGGACCACATATGTTCCTGAAAACGATTTGAATTCACATAAATAACTTTAGAAAAATTTAAAATTTTGTTTAGGGGCTACTTCAAGACCTTAGCTTGCTGGGCATATGGTGCTACCTCAAAATATAAAAAGATTAGGAGTGAATCCTAATCTTTTTATTTATACATATTTTTGTTAGTTATATCACTATCAATTCCAAAACGGGATATTTTGAATAAAAGAAACCGTTAAAATAAGTGTTGATACGGAACCAGCAGTTACTAAAGTTACTATTTTTCGTCCATTCTGTTCTTTTGAAGGTTTTATAAGTTCTGTAATTAACACAATCCATATTATGATAGAGATTATTGAAATAATATTTATAGACATATGTAACACATCCCTTCTTGTTTTCACATAAATATTTCTGCTTTTATAAAATAAAAGCAATTTAACAAGAAAATATGTAACGCATTACAAATCAATATTTTCCTGTTAAACCACCTTTTTTAAATAGAAATACGACTGATAAAACGATAACAACAGCCTTCAAACTTCCCCAATATGGATAAATAGCATGATCTGTTAGACTAGCATATTGAAAAATATTCTCTAAACCGAAAATTCCTATCATGACTGCTAAAATGAATGAAGCTGATCCATACGTCCCGTTATGATAGAGGGTAAATAAATAGACTGCGAAAATTAGTGGTAAGATGATTTGTAGTACGATTATCATAGTTCGTCCCCCAGATTATTTATAATTATATTATATACAAAATTGTAATAAAAAGGAATACGACTTGTTTGATACTAACAGAACTACTCTAATCATATTCTTCTATAAAAAGAAGAAAAAGGGGTGTGCAGTTAATTGACAAAAGTTAAAGTTAGTTTACGACCCATTGTTCATAATATAAATTTACCAACCGTATTGAAAACAACAATACTTCCAGGCGGATCGACCGAAAGACTATTTATCGCAACCCAATTAGGAGAGATTTTTTACATAGGGGACGGAGTTATAAAGACATTTTTAGATATTCGTCACCTAATTATTAAATTAGGTACATTTGAAGAAGGTGTTTCTAGTAGCGGTTATGATGAACGCGGATTGCTAGGACTTGCGTTCCATCCACAATTTTATCAAAATAGGTTATTTTATCTACATTATTCAGTAGCCGGAACTCAAGGGCCAGGTGCACTTTCTGAACAATTTAAACCTAATCCTTGTGACCCTAAAACATTAAATTTAAAGTGGGTTAATAGAAATACGCAATATGATCACATTGATACTGTGGAAGAATGGACTTTACAACCTAATGGTCAAGCTCAAAAGCGACGAACATTACTGAATGTAAGAAGACCATTTTTTAATCATAACGGAGTCAATAGTTTAAACTTTTCACCTGAGACTGGAAAACTTGTTTTTACAAATGGAGATGGCGGATCAGGTTATGATCCATTTAACTTAAGCCAAGATGATTTAGAAATAGCAGGTAAAATAATTGAAATCGATGTAAGTAAAAATACATTTATAAATAACCCTCCTGTAGTTACACGCTTCGATGAACTTCCTTTATCTATACAAGAAACACTTACAGTAATTGCAAAAGGAGTACGTAATATAACTGGCATTTCATTTCAAAGGTTTTATAATCAATATATCAAATACGCCGGAAATGTCGGACAAGATATTGTAGAGTCTATTTTTTCATTTGTTCAATATAAACCTATACCGGTTACAGAACTTGTTCAAATGCATTTTATGAGGCTCACTCCCAATCAAGATGGGTTTATCAATTTTGGTTGGAGAGGATGGGAAGGGGATTTACCTACTTCTTTTATACGGCATTGTTCCGAAAATCAGACTTTGGATGAAAGAACAATGACTTATTATGATGAAACAATACAAACTTCAGTGAAGCGCATTCTACCTCTACTTAGTTATTTTCATAAAGATTCTAGAACAGATAAGTTTGGAGGAACTTCACTTACAGGAGTTCAGCCATATATGGGAAATGCAATTCCAAATTTAACAGGTAGCTTAGTGTTTACTGACCTTGCTAAGAAAGAAGATTCTCGACCGCCAGTTAAGGGTGTTTTAGCTTATACTAGAGCAGGTACAGACGGTAAACATGCTGACTTTCATGCTATTGAAACCAATTATGATTTTGGTACGCAAGCAGCTTATTATATGAGTTTAGGAACAAATTTGAATCAAACTAGATTATATTTAGGAGTTTACGGTTCTATGAAAGTAACTGATTTTAACAAAGGTACCATTTTTGAAATTATCCCTTAATACGATACAAATTATCAGTCTAAAAATATAATATAAGGAATTCATTCTGTTCCCAAAACGCACGACTTAACTTATCCCCCTAAAAATCTTCAATGTATGAGCATCTATTAACTTGCAGAAAGTAACTCATAAACCGTATGTGTACGAATAATATAGAAAGTAATGAATGAGGTGTCTTTAGGGGGGATTTTAATGAATCGGTTTGTACGTTATTGGTATCAACTGATGATAGAGCATGATATAAGCTTTGTTCATAAAAGAAAATTGTCCCTTGCGAATAAGTTAGTACTTACAGCTTTGATGAGTGCATTAGCCACCATGTTTCAAGCAGCGGGTAACTTAGTTCCTGGTATAGGTTTGCTCATTAGTCCATTTTCGACATTACCGATTTTTTTTGCTATTTTCTATTCTATTCGTGAGGGAATACTTTCTTATATTCTTACTATTTTTCTATTATTTATTATTGAGCCAAGTGAACTAATTATCTTTCCTTTTACTACAGGCTTATTAGGTCTAGCCTTAGGACTAGCCTTTTTAAAATTTAAGAGGAGAATTTGGATAGTTTCTTTTTCAGCAACGTGTCTACTTATAGGTATTATGATCGTTCTCGATGTTTTCCGTTTTCCGGTACTTGGTCCTACTGTTCATACAACTATGGACATGAAAATTATTTTATTAATATTTATACTGAGCTTTCTATATTGCTGGATTTATGCAGGTTTTTGCAGAATAATGATGAATATATTATGTAAAGTGTTGTATTGACAATGGCATAATGAAGATTGGAGAATGTATTCATGACTAACGTTGCAGTTAGAAGACCGAATTTGAATGATGTAGATGAACTATATTTATTTTTCCGTATCGTTATTACGAATACATACAAAAATGAAGGATTATCACAACTATTGGATGACATAGAAAATGAAATTAACATGAAAAAGCAATATTTGAAAACAGATTTTGATAGTAATGGAGAAAAACGTTACTTTTTATTAGCAATTGATACAAATAACAATAAAATCATTGGAACAATTGAAGTTGGTCCAGCAAGTACATTGATTAATAGTTGTACAGGTGGTGTACTTAAGGATTTGTATGAAATAGGAACTGTATTTATACTTCCAGAGTATCAAAGAAAGGGTATCGGGAGTTTACTGCTACATACAATGTTTCTTACGTTACTTAGCAGAGGAATAACAGAATTCTGTTTAGATAGTGGATACAGAAAAGCGCAAAGTATATGGACAAAGAAGTTTGGAGAGCCTAGTTATGTACTGAAAGATTATTGGGGAGAATCAAGTGATCATATGATTTGGAAGAAGAGTTTACATGATACACCTATAATATTTGAATTATAAAATGAAATATAACTATGAACGTAGCTTTTCTTACATATGTATGCTATTATTTATCTTTATAATAAAAGAGGACGTGAATGAACTTGATTAAAATTAGTATCCCTGAAGTTGATGTTACAATTACTGAACGTAAACAAGTTATTAAAGGAGACGAGCCAATCATTACTCCAATTAATGGATTTATCGATTTCCACTTGTTCCCTAGAGATAAAGGCGGCATTTTTATGTTTTACAATATTAATGACGAACTACTTTTCGTAGGTAAAGCTCGTAAAATTAGACAACGTATTAAGAAGCATTTTGAAGATAATGTTTCACCAATTAAAAATCACCGTGATGAAGTATACCGCATTGATGCATGTATCGTAGAAGATCCAACAGAAAGAGAAATTTACGAAACATATATCATTAATGAATACAAAGCGAAATATAACGTTGATAAAGTATTCTACAAATAATCAACATTAATAAAAAACAATCCTAGCTAATATGCCAGGATTGTTTTTTATTTAGATTTATTCTTCATATCTTTCTCCTTTTTTCAAATGATTAGCCACAATAAAACAGAATATCCCTATAAATATAAGTACAATACCAAGCGTTTTATGGTTTCCTTCAAAGAAAGGAATATCTGAAATAACATTTGTCATACATAGTCCTAAAAATACAAGGATAGGGCCCATCCAAAGTAATACATTACCGAATTTTGTGTGCTTCCACATAATAACCCTCCTTAATTCTCTTTACATATATATCCATAAACTAAAAGTAAATTCATAGAGAAATATAGTTTTTTTCATATCGAAAATTTAACCCTCATATATTGGTACAAGCAAAAGAGAAAGGAGACCATCATGAATTGGTTAGAAGCTTTCATATTAGGTATAATTCAAGGTTTAACAGAATTTTTACCAATCAGTAGTACCGGACATCTTTATTTAGGAAGGCATTTATTTCAATTAGATGAAGCAGGCTTATTTTTAGATACGATGTTGCATATTGGGACTTTACTTGCAGTGTTTATTTATTACAAAAAAGAATTTATATATTTAATTAAAAACCCATTTTCAAAGCTCATGTTATTACTTATTGTTGGGACGATACCTGCAGTTGTTATTGGTTTATTGTTTAAAGACTTCTTTGAAGATATTTCAAAAACAGGAATCACGATCGGTTGGGAGTTTTTAGTGACCGGATTCTTTCTCTACATGGCAGATAAACAAAAGAATGGTCGTAAAAAAATGGATGACATAACATATAAAGACGCATTAATTATCGGTTCATTTCAAGCTGCTGCTATTTTTCCAGCCATTTCCCGTTCTGGAATGACAATTGTCGCTGCATTATGGAGAAAATTAGACCGTGAAACTGCTGCTTACTTTTCTTTTTTACTGTCGACACCAGCTATTGTTGGAGCTATCACTTTGCAATTTGCAGACGTTTTTCAAGGGAAAGCAGAATCTATTTCTAGTACATCTTTAATTGTCGGAACGTTATCAGCAGCGTTTTTTGGATACATAGCCGTTTCATGGATGATTCAATATTTAAAACGTCACTCCTTAAAAGTATTCGCGTATTACGTATGGGGATTAGGTATTTTAATTTTAACGTTGCAATTTACTGATGTATTTTAAGTATAATGATAAAGAAGTTAATTAGTTTAAGATCCTGTTTCATTCATACAAGGCAGGATCTCTTTTTATTAAGGGGGAAAATATGTTTAATAAGGCTATCGTTATTGGTGGAAGTATGGCAGGAAAGTTTGCAGCAAAAGCATTATCAACTTTTTTTAAAGAAGTAATCATTTTAGAAGTCGGTGAAAAATGGGATGGAAAAGCTTCAAGAAAAAGAGTTCCACAAAGTAATCATCCTCACGTGTTATTAAAAGGTGGAGAAAAAGCAATTGAAGAATTGTTTCCTACTATTACGAATGAATTAATAGAAGCGGGTAGTATTATAAACAACTTTACACGTGATTTAAAATGGCATCAATTCGGTCTATGGAAACAACCGTTCATAGGGGAAGTACATATGATTCAACAAAGTCGTCCTTTACTAGAATGGCATATTCAAAAACGAATACATCAGATTTCAAATATTACTATTAAATATGAAACATTGGTTAAAGGGTTATTGGTAGATGAAAAGCTTAACAAAGTGTGTGGAGTAAAAGTTAAATATTTAGAGACAGACATACAAGAAGAAGTTCATGCAGACCTTGTAGTTGATGCGAGTGGATTTGGCTCAAAAAGTATAGAGTGGTTACGAGAATATGAAATTGAAGTACAAGAAGAGAAAGTTCGTATTGATTTATTTTACGCAACGAAAATGTTCAAACTTAAAGAAAATGAGAAATTAGACTGTTGCAATGTGCTAATGTCTCCGAGTTTCCCTGATAGCCCTTATGGCGTTCTTATTCAAACGATAGAAGATAATCGTTATTTTGTTACTTTCAGTGGATACGCAAACGAGAAAGCACCACAAACAGATGATGAGTTTTATGATTTTGCTGAAAACCTATCAATTTCTAATGTTACAGACTTCCTAAACAAAGCTGAGGGAATTACTGATATAAAGACATATAAAATTCCCTATCAAGTACGCCGGCGATTTGATTTAGTGAATAATGTACCAGAAGGCTTATTAGTTGTTGGAGATGCGCAATGTCGTTTTGATCCCGTTTTCGGCCAAGGCGTATCAGTTGCTGCTATGGAGGCTCACCAGTTGCAATTACTTCTGCAAGGTAGAAAACAACTTGATAAAACATTTACACAACAATTTTATAAAAAGGCAGCTAATATAATAGAAACCCCATGGGATATGACAACAACGGAAATATCACGTCATCCGCAACTAAAGAGAGAATTAACTACAAAACAAAAATTTCAGCTATGGTATACGAAACAAATATATCGACTATCCGCAAGTAATTCTGATGTTTATATTCGGTTAGTACGAGTGATGAATTTAATTCGTAGTCCATTTCATCTTTTTCATCCGAAAGTGCTACTATCTGTATTACTTAATCGAAAGTAATAGCAGGAATATAATTGATTAAAAAAGAATGTATAACAGTTAGTAAATCTAGAAGGAGAATACGGGATGAAAATATACATAGAGCAACTAAAGAAACAAGATGCTAAGGATTTATTTACGTTTGAACTTACGAATAAATCTTTTTTTGAAACAATGGTGCCAAATCGTGGCTCAAAATATTTTGAATTTGAATATTTCCAAAAACTACTAGACGATTTATTAATAGAACAAGCAGATGGAGATTCTTATTTTTATTTAATTCGTAATGAAGAAAAAGAAATTGTAGGGCGAATTAATTTAGTAGATATAGATACGGAAACTCAAATTAGTTCGCTAGGGTATCGGGTCGGAGAAAAATTTACTAAAAAAGGAGTTGCTACAGCAGCCGTAAAATTAATTTTAGATGTAGCGAAAAATAATGAAATTACTGAAGTTCATGCTAAAACAACTACTAATAATCTCGCATCACAAATTGTACTAGAAAAAAGCGGATTTTCTTCTTATCAAAACGAATCAGATACAACTTCTGTAGAATTAAATGGAGAACATGTGAAGTTTGTACACTATATTTGGAGAAATACTTCACGCTTATAATAAGGAGGACTTATTCATGAATGATTTACGTTATCCAATTGGCCAATTTACATACAAACGTCCTATAACTGAAGAAATGATTGATACATGGATTCAAGAAATTGAAGATTTACCAAATGAACTAACAAAGGCAATTAAAGATTTAGATCAGAAGCAGTTAGATACACCATATCGCGTTGGAGGTTGGACTGTACGTCAAGTAGTTCATCACGTCGTTGATAGTCATATGAATAGCTACATACGCTTTAAATTAGCACTGACAGAAAAGAATCCCACTATTAAGCCGTATAAAGAAGAGAAGTGGGCAGAGTTACCCGATTCAAAATTACCGGTAGATGTTTCACTAGTAATGCTAGATTCATTACATAAAAGATGGGTTAACCTTTTATATTCTCTAGAAATTGAAGATTTAGAAAAGACATTTAACCATCCTGAAACTGGTGAAACAAAACTTGCTGTTGCAATAGGACTATACGCATGGCATGGTCGTCATCATACCGCTCATATTACCTCGTTAAGAAAGCGACTTAATTGGTAACATGGAGATTACATTAGAGAAGGCGACAGAAAGTGATGCAGAAGTTATATTTCAAATGCAAATAGACTCATTTAGCCCTTTATTACATAAATATAAAGACTATGAAACAAATCCAGCAAATGAAACTATCGAAAAAACTATTTGTAGAATAAATCATGTAGACGGTGGCTTCTATAAAATAATAGTGGCAATGAATCTTGTTGGAGCGATATGCATTTCACCAAAAGAAACACCCTATAAATTTTGGATCAGTCCAATGTTTATTCACCCGAGTTATCAAGGAAAAGGAATTGCCCAAAAGGTACTTACATTAATTGAGGAAATGTTTCCTGAAGCAACGAGCTGGGAACTTGCTACTATTTTAGAAGAAGAGAAAAATTGCTTTTTATACGAAAAGATGGGTTATAAAAGAACAGAAGTTATAAAGAAATTAAATGATGAAACTACACTTATTTATTACAAAAAAGAAAGGTAAAGCATATAAAATACGCTTTACCTTTTTATGTTATTTTAGATTAAATATACAAAAATAATGTATGTTCTTCCAAAATACTCGGGTTAGTAATTTTAAAAATGAATAAAAATACAAAAACCACTACTTAGTCGTAAAGGTTACTAACGCTTTTTGAATGCTTAAAATACTATCGTCACCTTTAAATTCTTTCGTAATTGGCTCCTCCATACTAGACACCCAAATTTTAAGTTCTGCATCTAAATCAAAATGCCCAGCCGTTTCGATGCTATATTGTGTAATACTTTTATAAGGAATAGAATGGTATTCTGTTTTTTTGCCAGTTACTCCTTGTTTATCTACTAAAATAAGACGACGATTTGTAAATACGATTAGATCACGAATTAATTTATAAGCATGCTCTACTTTTTCATCGTCTAGCATAATCTTCTCTAAATCACGTTCTACACTTTCAGAACTCGTATTTGATGCATTTCCTAAAATACCGCTAAATAAACCCATATTAAATTCCTCCTTTAATATATGTGGAATGAATTACTTATATTGTAACATGTTACTCACAAAGATATTATGACATTACTTTAGTAGTTTCTGGTTATTGTTGTAATTAGTTTATATAACCTCATCTTAAAATCTTATGCTAATATGAAATTAAGAAAAAAGAAGCAGAGGGATATAGCATGAAGAATATTGGTTTAGTATTAGAGGGCGGAGGAATGAAAGGTTTATATACTGCAGGTGCACTCGAATATTTCATGGAAAAGAACTTATTCTTTCCGTATGTAGTCGGCGTATCAGCTGGAGCCTGTATGGGAGCAACCTATTTGTCACGTCAAAAAGGTAGAAATAAGAAAGTAAATACAGAGCTAGTATCAGATTACAGGTATATATCTTATCGAAACTTAATTCGAAAACGTGAATTATTCGGAATGGATTTTTTATTTGATGAAGTACCTAATAAAATTGTACCATTTGATTTTCAAACTTTCTTAAAATGTAATGAACAGTTTGTCATAGGGACGACTGATTGCGAATCAGGACAAGCCATTTATTATAATAAAGCAGAACACGGAAATGATATTTTAAAAATCATTCGCGCCTCAAGCTCTGTACCGTTTATAGCACCTGCTGTAGAATATAATAATCGAAAATTATTAGATGGAGGGATTATAGACCCTATACCAGTTTTGAAAGCCCAAAAGGATGGTTATGAAAAGAACGTTGTCATTATGACAAAGCCAGAAGGATATGAGAAGCAGCGAAATAAATTTTCAGGCCTGGCTAAAATTTTATATAGAAAATATCCGAAAATCGCAGAGAATTTAGTAAACCATTATCGTTTTTATAATGAGACGATATCTTATATGAATCGAGAAGAACAAAAAGATAATTTTTATGTAATTCAACCAAGTGTACAGCTTCCTATAAGCGGAATAGAAAGAAATAAGGAAAAGCTCGTTAACCTATATAATCTTGGGTATATCGATGCTCAATATCATTATGAAAACTTATTAAATTGGATAGAGAAATAAAGGGGTGGAAAGTTGCTATTAGGTAAAAAGGTGATTTTTAATGAATTGCAGAGAATGCATAGTCCACTGTACAAATCGTTTCCTTATCGTGCTACAGCAAAAATGCAGCTAAACTTAAAAAGTGAGTTTACCGAAGATGACTGTATAAACGCTGATTTTAATCATTATTGGATGCATACAGCAGCTACTTTAAGTTCTGTACTAAACGGAAACGAACAGAACATTACGTTTCAGCAAATCAAGTGGTTAAAAAAATCGTTTTTTGAGTGGTTTCCGCAATATCGTTTTATAGAAACAGAAATTGTGAAGTATCCTATTTTGTATAGAGATTTCATGAATTATGAGAAGACCAGGAAGCTATTACTTTATTACCTTACTGAATAAAAGCGAAAACGTACAGGTTACATTACTTGTACGTTTTTTTGTTCATAAAACATTCAATATTAACAACTAGTTTATATAGGAATTCTAATGAGAAGAAAGAAGTACATATAATAGAATGCTACAGGGGAGGAGAGAGGAATAGCTGTTTTGCTTTAAGTTATTGTCCAACTCGAATACAGTTAGTTATTTATGTTAAAATATTTCGAGTGAAATCAAGCTTTTAAGGATTTCATTAAACATTAAACAAAACAAGTTAGCAACGTAGAAGGGATAACATTAACATGAAAAACGTATCAAATATAGATAAAGTAGAATCAATAAAATCTTTACAGTCAACAATTAGTAAACTTGAAAATGCCTTGTCACAGATGACTCAAAAAGGATCAAATACTACTTTAGTGAAAAAAAGACTCAAAGCAGCTAGTATCGGCTTAGCTATGTTAGAAAGTGTTTGGAAGCAAGAAACTCATCATTATACTCAGGAAGATTTAGCAGAAGCTCGTAATGTTCTAATTGGTTTGCTTCCATCAATTGAAAAGATTTACGTTAAGTCAAAGCTTGGGAGTCCTCAAAGAACGCTTTTAGAAAGAAGAATAAAATCGTTGGAACTTTCTATTCAAGCAATAGACAATTATTCTAGTAAATAACTCATTTAAAGAGTCTTATTACAAAAGTGTAGCAAGGCTCTTAAAAATTAAATATCCTTACTGCCACATTGCAGCAAGGGCAAAACATCTTGATCTACCTCATAATTATTCTCAAACTTCACATCTTCAAGAACATTTCATTGTCTTTAATAAAAATCCATGCATTAAGTAATCTTCAATCGCAAAAACACTCAATTATTTAATTTACGAAAATGGAATACCGCCATGTATTGCTGTAGATCATGTTAATCAGCTAGAAGAACTAACTTTTGAAAACGATATTCCTTGGATTGAAAATCAAATTTCATCTATAAATTCTATTGCAACTCAACTTCACTTTTATATGGTAGCAGGACAACTTGAAAACAAACCTCTTTTAACGGCCAATAACCACTTGTATAGAGCTTTAAAAGATAAAGGGTACAAAAACCACTTATGAAGAGTTTCGAGACGGTCATGATAGCGTGTGAGGGTGAAAAAAGTTGTTAGATGGATTGAAAGCTTTGAAATAGATAAAAACCACACTATAAAATAAAAAGGAGAGAAAATCTATGAATCAAGAAGAACTAGATAAAAAACTAAAAAAACAAGAGATTTTAGTAAAAGATGAGAAAGTTTGGTCCTATACGTATGAGGATCATATTAGTTCTATCGTTAAACAAGCAGAACAAAAAGGAGCTTTTGATAATTTACCTGGTAAAGGGAAACCTCTTAATCTTGATAAAGATCTTTCTTACAATCCTGAAAAGCAACTTTATAGAACTTTAGCAAATAATCATGTTTTACCTAGGTGGATTGAGCTTTCAAAAGAAATTGATGATTTAAAAGAAAAGCTAAAAGAAAATACAAATACTGCAGAAGCAGCGGATTTAATTCGAACTATTAATAAAAAGGTTTTAGAACATAATCTACTTTGTCCACCAAGCGCGCAAAAAATGAGGGTGAAAATGGATTTTTAACGATTTTCAATTAAGCTATCGCTTACTATATAATTAAGTTAGGCATTTTCAATTCATTACTAAAAGGAGGCAAATGTAGTGAAGAATACGTATCAACTTCAAATTCCGAAAGAACTAGAACAGTATCGTAGTATTTTAGAAGAAAGTGTGAAACCGTATGTTAAAGTGTCTGGAACATTAGCAGAGACAACGCTTTTTGAAAGTAAGTTTGGTGGATATCCGTATTTACCTATAGATCAAGAGCATCCTAAAGACTCAAACGGACAACCTATGATGCTACTTGCGCAGTTAAACCTTGAAGAAATACCAAACATTGAACATATGCCTCAACATGGAATGTTACAGTTTTTCATAAGTGCTGAAGAAGATCTTTTTGGAGCAGATTTTGATCATCCCACAAGCCAAAAAGACTTTCGAATTGTTTATCATTCTACAATCACAGCGGATTTAACTAAGGTGATTACTGATTTTAGTTATTTAAACACTTTAGATTTAGAGAATTTTATCATACCCAAAGCAGCAAAACTAAAGTTTGAGTTGGCATATCAACCAGTAACACCAAGAGATTATCGATTTGAAATGATTTTTAGTGATAACATTGATTGGGAAGAAATTGTTGATGAAGAAAATAATACAGAATTAGGCGAACTGTATGATGATTTATGTAAAGATCAAGGACATAAAATTGGTGGATATCCATTTTTCACACAGACAGATCCGAGAGAATGGGAAGAAAAATACCAGCAACATGATATATTATTGTTGCAAATCGATACAGACGATTCATTAAATATTATGTGGGGCGATTCTGGGGTTGCTAATTTCTTTATACGTAAGGAAGAGCTGTTAAATCTAGATTTTTCCAACGTCATTTACAATTGGGATTGTTACTAGAAGATATAAATAAAATAATAGCAAACAAAAAATCTTCCTGAAGGTGAGGAGGATTTTTTTATGTTAAAAATAAGCGTTATGTTAACTAGAATAAAAAACAATGAGTGTAATGAAAGTCAAGCCTAAATAACAGAAATAACAACAAATAATGTAAAGTTGTAAAACATGTGCAAATAGCAATAAATTCATTAAGTAAAACATAAAATAAAATTACTAATTTATATTTTGTATAGAAATAATTTTTCTGTATAAAAATTTCTTACCAATCAAAAATGTTTTTAATTCGTTAAATCTTAAGTGATTATTGATTAAGATTTGCTGTGATGAATTTATAACAAATAAAAACGATAAAAGCTGAAGAAATTTGTTTAGATAAGATTTCATGTGAATTTCACTAAAAATCTCTGTTTCGTCTCATTAAGTATAGTTTACTTGGTTTTTGATACCTGATATTACTTTGTTTCTATAACTGCCTATAATATATATTATGTTAACTAACTTTAAATAATAAACTTATTATATGTAAGTTTATTTTGTGATTAGCCTCCCCTCGTTCTTTTTAATCATTCTGTGTGATGGATTGTTTAGTTGTTTGTTTTATAAGTTGTTGATGAAAATGTCTCCAGATATGAATTACATTTAAGACAATAAAAAATGCAATTCGTTTTAACTGAACGCATTAACCGAATTGCATGGATATGATTCATAATAAGTTTTTAAAATTAGTTTGCTACAGCAATTGCTTCGATTTCAATTAAAAAGTTATCGTTAATTAACTTTCTAACTTCTACAGCTGAACTTGCTGGTGGATTTTTAGTATCAATGTATTGATCTCGTATATCTCTAACAGTGGCCATTTGAGAAATATCTGTTAGGAAAAATGTTAATTTTACTACATCATTAAATCTTAATTCCGAAGTTTCTAATGCACTTTTAATATTTTCGAAAACTTGTCGCGTTTGTGTAGCTAAATCACCAATGCCAACTATTTGACCATCAGTGTTAATCGCTACTTGTCCAGATATGTAAATTGTTCGTTTAGCGTTACTAACTTCCACTACATGTGAATATCCAAAAGTTGGTGGCATCGTTTCTGGATTGATAAATTTCTTTTGCAAGGTGTATCTCTCCTTTTTTATCAAGACAATTGTAAAATCTATGTATTTACTATATTCAATCAATAAAATTAAGAATCCTTTATGATTTAAAAATAAAAAACCTTAGAATAGCTATCTTCATACCTATTCTAAGGTTTTTTAAGATTTTATATTTAGTTATCGCTAGTGGACATTGTTAAATTAATCTTTTCATAATCTCTTTTAAATTGATTATCATTTTTTAGCCAACGTTTGAAAGCCGATTCGCTTATTTCTAAATTTGAACAAGTTGTAGTATTACATTTATTTTTCATATATTCTTCAAGGAAATTTTGTTTTCTTTGTTTAACGGCAGTTTGAGTTTGTTTTAATTTTCGATCTTGTAATTGATCTAAACTCAGACTTTCTTTCTGAAACACTTCATATTTTCTATGCAAATAAATATCTTTGTCTTTATAAATCCAATTTGAAAATAGTTGTATTGATTTTCTTCCAGATAAAATAACGCGATAATGTTTGTTTTGATTTAGTAAATCGGCTCGTAAATTGCGATTTTGAAGAATTTCATGTAAAGAATTCATAAAGTTATATGATCCACCTACGAAATTAACTGTATAAGTTTCATACTTGACGTAACCATCCCCATCAAAATACCCACGAACAAAATGATGCAAATATTCTTCTGGTACAAAAGGAAATTCGATGTTAAATGATTTACATGGCATAATTCCGTGTATGTTCATAAGGTCGTCTTTTATTGTTTTACTATTAATATTTAGCATATATACGCCTGTTTTTTTGTTTTGATAAAGTGGCTGGTTTGTTTTTAGTTCTTTTTTTATATCTTCTAAAATATAATTTTCTTTTTGAGATATACTGACACATTGATTTTCTTTCTGTATAACACCATCTGCTGCTATAAACCCTAAAATATAAGCCATATTGTTTGACCACGTTTTAAAATAATCTTCTGTTATGTCATACTTTCTCTTCCAACTCCCTATAGCGCGCCTTGGTACGTTATTGTCTGATAAAACCATACGAATATACCTTGCAGACACATTAGCAAGTGTAGCGATCTCTGAGGTACTCTTCCCCTCTGCATATAGCTGCGTTATTTCAGATTTTGATAGTTTACATTTTGATTTCTTTTTTCGCTCTATGTGCACTTACATCCTCTCCTTCCTTTCTTTTATTAGAGACATATTTTCTTCTATAACATACAACGAAACATACGTTCTTCGTTGCGTATAAGAAGGAATTTACTAAATAAAAACAATTTACATGTACTTAATATTTGTCTTAGCTGCTGCTGTGCGATTTGTACTTTATAAATACAAATAATGAATTTGACGGATTTATGAAATACAAGGCATTTTAGATGAAAGGTAAAATAATATAGTTTAAACTACAAATAGCTACAATAACAACATACGTAAATTGTTAATCGTAAAAAGGAGAACGAATGAATAAGAAATATACAAATCAAATTCATACTGATATGAGTTTTAAACCGAAAGATATTATAAGTTTAATGACGGATTACTTTAAAATAAAATCAAAGCTGCGTCCTATAAAGGGTTTACCTATCGTTTTATCAAATAAAGATAATGAACCGTTAGAGAGTGTTACATGGTTTGGCCATTCTGCTTCTCTTTTGAAAATAGAAGGTAAAAAACTGTTATTAGACCCGATGTTTGGAGATGCCTCTTCCCCATTTCCTTTGTTTAATAGTAAACGCTATAGTGGTGCTTTTTCTTTAGAACGTGATGACCTTCAAGAAATTGATGCGATTATCATTTCTCATAATCACTATGATCATTTGAATTACAAAAGTATTATGCAGTTAAAAGATCGCGCAAAGCACTTTTATGTTCCAACTGGAGTTGCACAATATCTTATTAAATGGGGTGTTTCGCCTAGTAAAATTAGTGAGCATAATTGGTGGGACGAAATTACGTTTGATAATATTAAGTTAGTATGTGCGCCTGCAAGGCATTTCTCGGGACGTGGTATGACAGATAGAGATCGTTCATTATGGTGTTCATGGCTTATTCTTGGTCAAGAGACTAAAATTTTCTTTAGTGGTGATAGCGGTTATGCCCCTCACTTTAAGGAAATTGGTGATAAATACGGTCCATTCGATCTTACATTAATGGAATGCGGGCAATATGATCCGAGGTGGTCTGCTATTCATATGTTGCCTGAAGAAACGGTACAAGCTCATATTGATGTTAAAGGAGAAATACTTCTTCCGATTCATTGGGGTGCTTTTACGTTAGCATTACACGAATGGAGTGACCCGATAGAACGTGTTACGAAAGAAGCCAACCGTTTAGGTGTTAAAATTACAACGCCTCAAATTGGCGAATCTATTACGTTGAAATCTACAGACTATCCTAGGTATGCTTGGTGGCGAAAAGTCTAATTATAGTAAAAAGCGAATCTGTCTTATATAGAAGATTCGCTTTTTACTTATTGATTATAATGTATCGTTTACAAACTGATTAAACTTGTCTATTTCTTCAACGAATGGATTATGATTACTTTCTTCAAATTTAGTTAATGCTGCGTTCGGGATTAAATTTGCTATTTCACGAGAAAATATGTAGGGACATTGCGCATCATGCTTACCACAGTATATAAAACTTGGGATTTTTACGAATTTAAGTTTCTGACGAACATCATAATCTTTATATTCAACTTGTCTAAAATAATTTAACCGATTGCCAACTGTCTTTCCGCTATTCGGCAATTTTAATGCCTCTTCAAGCTTTTCTTCAGAATAAAAAGACATAAGTGCCCACTCTCTACTTAATGCTTTTCTTTCTTCTTGTACTATACTATCATCATTTAATGTATTCATAATTGATACGATTCTATTAAATTTTTCATTTTTACTACAGTATATACTATCTTTATGGGATGCATATTCCATACTCGCCGCTGCGCCACCAACAATTATTTTCGTTAAACTTTCTTGTGCTTCAGTCGCATATACAAGAGCTAACATCCCTCCTGTTGAATGACCAGCAAATCCCCACTTATTAATATATAAAGCTTCCCGAATCGCTTCTAAATCTTTAACCGTTTCCGTCATACTAAATTCGGAATCGCTATTTGCTAAATCTGAATTCCCACAACCCTTTAAATTAACTAAATATACGCTATAAAAATCAGTGAATGGGTTTGCAAAAGTATTTCCATTATTGTTATATTCACTATACATATGTGTAACGCATAAAGGTGGCCCTTCTCCCTTCACAAAATACTCAAATTTCCCTCTAGTAGTTTTGATAATATTTGTTTTCCACATATTGAATCTCCTGTCTAAAATTTTTATTTCTATCTGCTTTTAGAAGTGAATTCATAAATAAAAATATTACTTTATTATATTGGATTTCCCACTATCTAAAACTCTATTTGTTGGTACACTGGACATTTCAACCACTGTATTCATACTCTTTTCAGTCAGTTCAATGAGTTCGTTTTCATGTTTTATTTTATTTAAATCCCACACCATCCCATGAAATTCATTATGCTGACCACTTACCTGTATAATGCTTTTTGTTTTATTTGAAGGCTGTATTTGAAGATTTGTAAATTGATTCCCACTAATTTCATTTGGCGTAGTTACTTGACTATCCATATAAATCATATTTACACAGTCTTCTAAAGAAAAGTTCATAAAACGATTGGCATTTATCCAAGCTTGTCCGGTGCTCGGTTTTTTTGCTACTAATTTTAGTCCGGTTTCCATTCCTACAATTTTAATGTTTTCGAAGTTAACAAACGAAATTTCATTTTCTTTTCCAGCAGAGTATAAAGAAATTCCGGTACCTTTATTCGTTTCCGTCCAATTAATAATATTTATATCTTTTATTTGTGTTTTGTTCCAAGTGTTATAATATTTATTTTTACCGTCTAAATAAATAACTTCAGAGTTAAATTTAGGATCGTCAATAGCTATATACGCTCCTTCAATGGATGCGTTTTTCTCTAGTTCTAGAACTCTAAAGTTTCCCTCAACCACAAATTGTGATCCATAACCAAATAATAATTTCACACCTTTTTTAACAGTGATTGGTGACGTGATTTTATACTTTTTATCATCAAGCAATACGGTTTTTATTTTACTAGACGCTGCTTTATTAATAGCAGATTGTATTTTTATTGAATCATTTGCCCCTTTAAAGTCTTCTACATACAAGTTAGTACTTTTAGCTGCATAGTCTTTTTTGTTGTATTGATAAAAAGCAAAAATAATTAAAACTATACCAATGAGTAAAACAATTACTTTCTTCATCGTACTCACCCCATATCGATTAATCTATGCTTTTATATTTAGGTTATTATTATTTTGCTTTGTATTTCAGATTACCATTGCTGCTTTGTCTATGATTGAATTATATTATGTAGGATTTAGTAAACTGTTTGCTTTACTAATACATCATTCTTATAATGTATTAATTTATGATTTCATAAAACAAAAGTCTGCTTGTACATAATGTAATCCCTTCCTCTATCCCTAATAAGCTCTTACTGGTGATATAAGATGTACTGCTGCAGATTGCTCTCCTGCTTCAATCAATATCGGTCTCATAGAACCGCCAAAGCTTAAAGTAATCGTTTCTTCTTTTATTGCTCTTAAAGCATCAACCATAAAACGCCCATCGAAAGATATATTTAATTGTTTTTCACCTTGAATCGCATCTATTTGTTGCGTTTCGGATATTTGCCCAATTTGAGAAGCGTTTGAAGAAATTTTAATTGTAGATTCGTTTATGATTTCTAAGTTAACATTGTTATTGGCCCATTCACTTGCTAATAAACTTGATCGGTCTACACCTTGTAATATCTTTTTTCTATCTATGTTAATAATCGTTTTAAAGTCATTTGGAATAAGGTTAGAAATATTAGGATATTTCCCTTCAATTAGTCTTGAATATAATGTAGTTGTTCCAAACGTAAATATAATATGACTCTCTGAAAGGTAGATATATACGAATTCCGAATTGCTGTTCATTAATTTTAGAAGTTCACTAATGGTTGCGCTTGGTACAATACAATTTGCTTTTACATCTGAGGAAAGCAATGTTTCACGTATCGCTAGTCTATGTGAGTCAGTTGCAGCACAAATTAACTTATTATTAGATAACTCTATATGCACCCCAGTAAGAACAGGTCTAGATTCATTTTTCGCTACCGCAAAGACTGTTTGTTTAAATACTTCAATCAATTGCTCTGTTTCTATCTTGATTTCTGCATGGTTGTCTATAAGCGGTACATTCGGAAACTCATCTGCAGGAAATCCATTTAAACTTAATGTGATTTCTTCTGATTGTATCGTAATTAATTGCTCATTCTTACTTTTTATTGCTATATCACTTGGCATTTTCTTTATTATTTCAATGAAATACTTTGCAGGTACAACAATAGTTCCTGCCTTTAAAATAGTTGCAATCTTTTCGTCTTCAATTGAAACAGGAATGAATTTTTCGATAAAAATATTCGAGTTACTTGCAATTAAAGTAATTCCAGATTGATCTGCAGTTATTTTTATACCAGTTAATATAGGAATTAAAGATTTTGTTGATATCGCTTTGTTAACTTCTGAAAGTGCTTGAGTAAATTGTTTGTGATTAACGATGAACTCCATATTTTCCCCACCTTACATGAGATAATATTTTTATGAAGATTGATGAACGATTGTTCCGTTAAAAAAGTACGGTACTGTTTCTTTCCTTTGTAATAAATCTAGTAAATGTTCTGGTATGCGTAAATACGGTGCTGCTATATGTAATTCCATCCAAGTAATCTCTTCGATTTCTTTTGGCCTTGATATATATGTCTCCCCGCCGATTATTTCGCCTAGAAAATTAAAGAAAATTGCATGATGATCTCTTTCCTCAAAAAAGGCTTCGCTGATAGAACAAATCCCGTTTACATTTATATGTAACCCTGTTTCTTCTTTTACTTCTCGAATTACTGCTTCTTCTAACGTTTCTCCTAATTTAACTGCGCCACCTGGTAATGTATAATAAGAACCATTTTCCCCTTTATTTTTTACCATTAAGATCTTTTCGTTTGTTTTATCGTATAAAAGTGCATATGTAACATTTACTTTTTTCATATGTACCTCCTCTATTTTTAATAAAAGGAATTTTCTGTCTTCTATTCATTTTACCATTAACTCCTTTTAATATATATAAGTTAGTTAAGTCTTGCCTTTACCGCTATTGTTGGAGTTAATAAGAATAGGCTACTGATATAAAAAAAGAACGTACCTTAGGAAGATTATCCAAAGTACGTTCTTGCAGTTTTAGAATAAAAATTGATTCAATTAATACTGAAATTAATAATAACCTCGCCCTTATTGCATGTGTATTCCAAATACTAATGTTAACAAATTCTATATACTTTTTAGGCGTTTTTCTAAATAGTATCGATTGTGTCCTTTCGGATGATCTTCACTTACTCCGATTACTTTATATCCATGCTTCTTATAAAAATCAGGAGCTTGGAAACTAAAAGTATCTAAATTGATTAACCTGCACTCTTTTTCAATTGCAAATTCTTCAATAAGTTTTATTAACTTGGTTCCGTAACCTTCATGCCTATATTCTTCAGAAACCCATAGAAAGTCAACGTGTATATGGTGCCAAAAAGTTATCGCTGTTACCCCGCCTACGATTTCTTCTTTTTCATCTCTTACTATGAAACTAACCTTTTCTGAAGGTGTTTTTTCTTCATCTGCGAGATATTTTTGATTATATTCAATTACTTTCTCTCTTATGTAATCACTATCTTCTTGTACCCACTGCTGTACTATTTTCATTTTAAGTATCACACTCCTTTTACGATAGCTATTCAACTTCAAAATTCTAATGTCCTGTTTAAATAATAGTCGTAGATCACTAATACAATTGTTTCATTTCACTAAAATAAAAAAAGCCCTATTACATTTCATCTGTAATAAGACTTATATACGTTGTGTAGAATCTAATTAATCTCAATGAATGTAATTGCTCAAAAAATATTAAAATTGTTCAATTCTTTTTTATGAAAACTTCCGTTATTTCAACACCTTAGGAGAATAGTCCAATTGTACCACTACGAAAAAGAATGAACATTCCTAAACCAATTAGAACAATTGGAACAATAATATGACAGTCTTCCTCAAGTACTTTAGCTAGTATAGGAGCTTTTATCAATTTGTAGCTAATAAAACACCATATCGCTATCATGGAAAAAAAGATAACTAATGTAACGATATTTGTTTCAAGAGTTTGACTAGCAAACATTGGTATATAAATCGAAATATTGTCAGCTCCATTAGCTAATGTAATTGAAGCTACTTTAAATAATGAAACAGTAACGTTATCGATAACTTCATTACTTTTATAAGAACGAAGTGACAATAGTCCTTTAACCCCCATATAAATTGGCACTAATCCTAATAACCCAATCCACGAAACAGGAATGAAAAAAGAGCTTAAAGACCCAATGATACTTAGAAAAATAATCATACTAAATCCTAAATATTGTCCAATAACAATATAAAGTTTTTTTCTCGTAGCTTTTTCGCGGACAGCTCTTCCTTCTTTCCTAATTACTTCTGTTCTTACTTGTGAAAATAAAACAAGCAGTATAAAAATGTCATCAATATTTGTTGTAGCGAATGCCACAACAGAAGAAATTATGGTTGTAATCAATAAAAGCCAACTACTTTCATTGTAAACTTATAAGAAAATAATGGTCTATGAATGAAGTGCACGTTCCATCACAAAGTTGGTTAACTGTAATTTTCTAAATGTTTTTAGCAACATGTTAGTTCCTTTATAAAACAATATGAATATTCTAAGTATCTGCTACTCATTTCATTTTAAATTAAATAACTCTATTCTCTCTACACAAAAAATGTTTTGTACTAAAAAGAGCCCTATATTAGGACTCTTTTTAGTATTACGCCACTTTCCGATGTAGATGTTTTAGTTCCTTTGTCTTCTCTGCAGTTGGTGGACGGATTAATATTGAAATAATGAAGGAAATAACACTTAAAACACCAATTATAATGAAAGTTGGTTGAAATCCTCCAAGTATCGCTCCAATGAATGATCCTGCAAGCGCACCAAATCCGAAACCTTGGTAGACAATCCCGTAATTTGTACTATGGTTTTTTAATCCAAAGAAATCTCCGACAATAGCTGGGAATATAGTTATATTACCGCCGAAGCAAAAGGCGACACTTGCTACACAAGCAAAATAGATCCCGTAATTTAGCGGAATAAAACTTAAAGTAAAGACTGACAAACCTATAATAATAAACGTTGCAGAGACAATTTTCATTCGCCCGATTTTATCTGATAACGTCCCAAGAATGATTCTACCTACTGTATTAAAGATTGCAATCATAGCAACGGCGTTTGCAGCGGTTGCTGCGCTAAGTCCAACAAGTTGTACGCCGATATCTTTTACCATACTGATTAAATACAAACCACCCATACACGAGGTGAATAACATAAAAAATAGCAGATATACTTGTTTCGTTCGCATCATTTCACGCGGAGTATAGTCATTGTGTAATGTTTCAGTTACAGCATTACTTACAATTGCCTCACGTAAGAAGAACGATCCGATTAACACTAAAAGTAACACGATAATACCCCAATATAAGAATGCTTGTGATACACCAAGGTTATCGATAAGATTTCCGTTTATATATCTAAAGATTAAGCTGCCCATTCCATACGCTGATACAGATATACCTGAAATAAGCCCTTTCCGATTTGGAAACCATTTAATTAAATTAGATAGTGATGTAATATAAGCTGTTCCATCCGCATAACCAACAACGACACCAGCTAATAAATATAATAGTGGTAAAGAAGAAACTTGTGAACTAAGTATTAAGCCGAGTCCTAAAACAATTCCTGCAGTAGCAATAAGTTTTCGAAGTCCTAATTTTTTCTGCAACTTGGCTGCAAATAAAGTTGAGAATGATAAAGAAAAACTAGTTATGGAGAAAGTTATCGCTACTGAATTAAGATTCCATCCAAACTTACTTACAAGGGGTTGATTAAATAAACTCCATGTATAAATTGTTCCAAGGCCAATTTGAACGATGATTGTACCTAGAACAATTAGTAACGGATTTATAGAAGTTTGTTTCATACTAACTGTCCCCTTCTTTTATCTTGACATGAATTTTCACAGTTAGTATATCCATCATAAATTGCAAGATACTGTACGGAAAATGGTAATTAAGTTCATATACACAAAAAGACACTTCATAAAGAAGTGCCTTTTGCAGGTTATATCAGATATTTCTAAAGAAAGCTTTGTTAAGATAAGACATTTTCAAATGCTTATGTATATATGTTATCAAATAATTTCTTAAATGTTATGAGACTTAAGACGTATTTTTCATTCATCATATAGTCGGATGAAAAATTAATATTCGATTTCATCAAAATCTTTCGGCTGCGGTACAGTTTGCATATTAGCTGCATCTTTAGGATCGCTATAAATTGCATTTTGCTCTGTATTTACATCTTTTATATTTTGCTTTTTATTTTTGTTCACTTTATCTTTCATTTTCAATCACTCCTTTTTGTTATAGGAGTAATTATGCCCTATTACCGTTACTAAATGTATCAGCGACTAAATTACTAAATTCACGTAAATAATATAAGTAATTATCACCACCGTAGTTATATCTTTTATTATACATTTTTGCAACAACTACATTATATTCAGGTATTACTAAAATAGTCGGTCCAGTAATCCCTAATATTTGATACGACCCTTTTGGAATACGTTCACCAAGTTCGCTTAATTGTGCAGGCTCATTTTGGATGAACCAAAACACCCCATTTTGTGGTAGCTCTTTGTTTATGTAGCGATTTTTATAACTTCTTTTGGAACAATTTGTTTATCATCTATCATACCTTGATTTAAATGAAGATTGCCCCACTGCGCAAATTCTCTAGTTGAGACAAATAATTTTTTTTCAATACCGTCATCTACCGTACCAATTTCACTAATTGCGTCTTCATTTGGATCATTAACAACGTCAACTAAATTTTCATCTCGCTGAACTCTCCAACCTGTTTCTTGAAAATTAGCAGGTTTAAACACATGCTCCTTTAACAATTCAGGAAAACTTTTGTTATATAGCTGATAAATAAGACGTTACGCCCATGATTGTCCCGGTGCAAATTCACGAAAAATTGTCCTGTCATTCGTTTCTTCTAATCCGTGCGAATGTGTTACTAAATGTCTTATCGTCGTTTTACTAAGCAATGCAGGATCAAAGTCTTTAAAATATTTTATCGCTTCATCATCAATAGAGTTTATTTTCCCCTCATAAAGCGCATACGCTATTTTCTAGCAGAAGTAACGTTAAATTGTGAAGATGCTGTTACTTTCTTGCTTGTAGATGTATTTGAGTGATAACCACTATAATGCTCTAGTACGATTTTATTATCTTTTATAATACAAAGTGCTGTAGCAGAACTATGATTTTTTTCTTTTATATCCTCTACCCAAGAAATCAACTTATCATATATATACAAATAAATCCCCCTTAATACACATCAAAATTACAGCATGAAAGAAAAGTGCAAAATAGTTTTTACACCTTTCTTTCATATAAAATAACTTGGATTTTCTATACTTAAATAATCCACCAGTTCCAGCAATTAAAGCAACTGAAACATCCTGCGCATCCTATACATCCGCCGCAACGACCTGCACAACCACCACATCTACCGCCACATCCACCGCAACGTCCACCACAACCGCCACATCCGCCGCAACGACGTGCATCGTCTTGAATGTAATAGTATGGATATTGACTTTGTTGTTGATCCCAATACACAACATTGCCAGTTTGATAATCATTAAGGTTTAATGATTGTAGTTCTTGTTGAAACTGATTCATTATGAAACCCTCCATTTATAAATGTAAATTCCGTCCAAATATTAAAGTTAATAAATTCTTTTAAACAAAGTAGAAACAAGACTATAGACTAAATGCGTACATCAACAAAATATGAACTTACACTAGGTGATGTACCTTGTTTTTCAGCCTATTTTCTTTATATTCATTCGATGGACGTATTTACTATAAATAAAGTGATTTAAAAATTACTAATCCAACAATTTAGGAGTTCATCATTTAACTTACTTTCTAGTAATTCCTTTACTAAAGGCATTGGCATGATTTCATAATGATTTAAGGCTTCTTTATTATAAGCTATCCAGTGAAATGCTAAATGAGACTCGCTAGATTTCGGTGTTAAATCCGTATGTAAATCTTGTGACTCTACTTCAAAAATGTGGTTAATTTCATGATGAAGAACTTCTTTATCTTGCCATTGATTTTCTATGACGCCTAAAAATTGTTGTATACTACAGTTTACTCCAAGTTCTTCTCTTAACTCTCTTTTTAATGCATTCTCTGCTGATTCTCCAATTTCAACATGGCCACCAGGTAAAAAATAATGATGGCCGATATATTCAGCAACTAATAATTTTTCATCTTTTATCATGACTGCTCGTACAATATGATGAAATTTACTTTTCAATTGATATTCCTCCTAGTTATTTAATGTATAGTTTCTCAAAATAGTCATTTAGTATTGGTATAATATAAATCATAGGTGTTTCATACGGATGAATATCATTAATAACTTCAAGAGCATCTTTTACAAGTTCTCGTTTACACTTTATTTCAACTTTACATTCTTGTCCTTCGCATATTTGACCAATTTCTCCATTAAAAGGAGATGCCTCTTCTAAAGGTCTCCAATATCCTTTCACTGAACTATAGGAAAGACAATGGTCATATTCGCCCGTTTTACATGCTCCAATTTTATTTAATTCATCCCTTAATGTTTCAATATATTCTTTAGGAATGAACACTTCAATTTTCGCTTCAGTAAATTGAAGTGTTCATTTCACACCTTTACTTCCTAATAGTTAAACAAATAAACGATATACTTGCTCACCATCATACTCCTGCCCTAATGATATGAAACCATATCGTTCATATAATTTCTTTGCAGAGATATTATCTTTATGTACGGTTAATCTTATTTCTTTACACGATTTAAAAGTATTTTTTATTATATCAATACTTTCTTGTAATGCTGCTTTTCCATAACCATTACCTTGCTGCGATTGATCAATAATAAATCCGTTAATCCAATACATATCCGATGTCTCTATTACAACAGCATGCATAACAAAACCAACCATAAGGTCACCATCGTATATAGCGAATGGTATGTACTCTACATTGTCACCATCTGGTTTTATATATACTTTAGCAAGCGAAACTGCTACGGATGGAACAAATTTCAACTGATTTCCTTTAACTTGTAGCTTTAATGCCTCTTCCCAATTTTCTCTCGTAACAACCTTTAACTGGACATTCAATATTGTAAGCTCCCTTATATAGAGGATGTATGTTTATATTCAACGTAGTGAAATAATTCCCTTTTTCGACAGCAACTTATAACATGATTTTTATAAAATCTTGAATGAATTTTTGTTCATCTATTTCTAGTGCTATATGTGCTCCATCAGATATAGAGCTAGGGCGAAAATCAGCAAATGTTTGTCCTTTCGTATCTCCGTATGTATCTACATTTACTGTACGATGCACAAATTCAAAAAAACTTGGATTTACTAATCCACTTATTGCAACCACATCATGTAGCAAAGGTCCTTCGATAGATGGATTAAGCTTTTGGTATGCGGATAGATAGTAATCATACATGGGTTTCATTATCATATGAAATGGATTCTTTGTATTAGCTTGAATATAGTTAAATACATTTGGTGTTAACACAGCTTTGTTTGTTACATTTAAAGGGAATATTAATAAATTCTTTGCTTGATGGAAAACAATTTTACTTGCTATAGGATCTCCATACACGTTTGCCTCCGCTAATGGTGTTACATTTCCTACTTCTAAAAAGACACCACCCATGAAATAGATTCCTTTTACATTCAGCATTAAGTCACTCCATAAATTAAAAGCAATTGCTAACGAGGTAGATCTTCCTACATCAACAATCGTTAAATCTTTTCCGTACTTTATAAGAATCGCAGCAATACTGCCGAAATTATATATTGGAATAGATAATATATTTTCTGGAACATGGATGGGCCCTAATCCTTCTGCTCCGTGAATTTCAGGATAGTACGTAGTGATTTCTTCTGTAAGTGGTTTTGTTGCACCACTAATGACAGGAATGTCTTGTCTATTTGCTAACTGTAAAATATACGCTGCATTATGTGCAGCATGTATATGCTCAACATTTCCGTATCCGGTTACAATACCGACAATTTCAATTTCGGGATGCAGTAAACCATACATAATGGCAAATGAGTCATCAATACCTGGGTCTCCGAAAAATAATACTTTTTCCAAGAAATACTCTCCCTTCATAAAAACATAGAGTCATCAATAACTATGTATATGAAAAAAGCAAGTATATCTATGCGAATTTTAGAATGGATAATGTTTTACAAAACATTAAAAAGGAACTAGCGAATGCTAATTCCTTTCTTCAGTAACCATTCTCAAATTTAATTAATTATCGTATCCTTCATAAATTGCATCATTTATTAGATTTTGTGTTTTTTTATCATCAGGTACAGGCTTCCACCAATTTCCTGTAATAAATAACATAGTTAATAAATTATAACTATCACTAAAATAACTTTCTCTCTTATTCTTCATCCAATCCCAACCACTATTTACCCACTTTTGATTATTGCTACTCGTTATACTTGCAGCAATAAACGGTGAAACAAATACAGCAGTTGGATAACTACCAATATTGGATCCATTTAATTGATAACCATCCACAATTTTAGAAGGATTTCCATTCGTTTTATTTTGAATCCATGAAGAGACTTTATCAGAAATGACTTTACTTCGCTTCTCGCCGTACATCGCATAGTCCATTACAATTCTTAAAGGTACTCGACTAGCATTATAATAATATGCATTTGTATATTCTGACTCATCTAAGAAGTCTTTAGGTGCGGGTTGTGGTGGGTTTTTTACAACGAAATCTGAAATAAGTCCTGTATTTGGAGAGTATTTATTACTAAATTGCGTATAAACATCGTACAAATTATTAATAACAGTAAGCCAAGTTTTATCACCTGTAAATTCATAAAATGCTCTAAGGTGTGACATCATCCAATCAGATGGTCTCGTATCAAGTGAACTTTTAGAATCCCAATCTCCTAAATTTAGTCGGTTATTATTTGTAACATTACTAGCTTTAATACCTTTTGTAATCATGTCTTGTGCTTCTTTCAAATAATTAACTGTTCCATTAGATCCCCACTGCTTATGAGCAAGAAGAAGAGAATACGCAATATCTAAATCCCCATCAGTAGCAGAATCAAAATGACCTTGTGCTTTTTTACTATCTGCGACAACCCATCCCATTAAATTAGGATTTTGAGAGCTTTTAAAAGTTCTTGCTGTTTTAAATAAACCGTCATAGATTTTTTGAGCATTCGAATCATAACCAGCCATTAATACTGTAATTATCATCCCATACCCTTGACCTTCTGAAGTTCCAAGTGGCTTAAACCCATCCGCATCACCTGTAATCTCTCCTTTTACGTAATAACCACCAGGTAAAGAAGATAAATCATTTTTCAAATATTTCTTTTTCCAATTATCGTAGTAACTTCTTACAGAAGCATTTAAACTTTCCTGTGTAACATGATTCGGTTTTATAACACCTGCATAATTAACTTGCTGGGGAAATGGTTTCATTTCCTTTGCAGCAGCTACTTGTTGATTAACTACGGGAATAGAATTTTGTATTGAATTGTCCGTTACACTTGCTGCGAAACTAGAATTAGAAAAACTAGCTAGTCCGATTCCTACAATAGAAATACATGTGAAAATTTTTCTTTTTCCATTCATTATGTTGTCAGCTCCTTTTAAAATGCTTACTACATAAAATGTAACATACAATATTTAACTGAAATACAAAATATTATATTTATCAACATAAGAAAGAAACTATATAAAAAAGTATCATAAAATTATTATTGAATTACATTATACGGATTGATTATTTGCTAAATTCCTATGTTTTTCTTTTCTTAATACCGGTATATGAGCAATCACAATTCCAAGTATAGTAATTCCTCCGCCAATTATCGAAACTAAAGTTGGCACTTCTCCTAACCATATCCAAGCAATGAAACACGCAGTTATTGGCGTTAAATATAGAGAACTTGTTGCTTCAGAAGCACCAGCACGAGATATAATATAGGCCAATGCAATATACGGGAGTACTGTTGGAAAGACACCTAAATATATAACGCTCAAGTTAACTTCAAGAGGAGCTGCTAGTATTTCTTGATAAACTCCGGGTAAGAAAATAAGCATACATACAGTACTAGACAAAATTGTATATATGGTAAATGGTAAGAAGCCGTATTTTTTTAAGTAAGATGTTTGGAAAACGAAAAATAGACTTTCTGAAATCGCCGCTAATAATATAAATAATCCCCCGCTATTCAATTGAATAGCATCGCCCTGGCTAAATGAAATTAAGGCAATTCCTGCAAAACTAATTACACCACCAAGCCAACCATTTAATTTCATTTTGTCATTCAAAAAAACAGAAGCAAGAATTGCCGTCACTATTGGGGTGACTGAAATAATTAAACTTGCAGATCCAGCATTTACTGTTTTTTCGCCGTAATTTAATGCGATGTGATAAATAGTAAACCCTAAAGCACCAAATATAAAAATTGCTGGGATATCCTTTAAATCCGGTAGTCGTAGTTTGTATATAAATGAAAATAACAAAAGTATAAATGAGGCGATTAATAAGCGTAGTAAAGTAAGGTGTTCAGGCGTATAAGATTCAAGCCCCAGACGAATTGCTGGAAAAGCAGTTCCCCATATAAGAATTGTAAAAGCATGAGCACATATAATGCGTAAATCCCATTTTTTATTATGCATGTTTTCTCTCCCTCCTTAATAAACCAACCATTTTTAAATTACCAATTATTTCTTTTCATCATATTTAATAGTTGATACAATGTCTTCAACCAGTTATTTATCGGAAAAACCAACCACTTTGAATCTTTTAAATTAACGAAGGAGTTTTTTATATGACAACCGATAAAAAAGTGCCCAAATATCGGCAGATAATAGACTATATGAAAGAAAAAATTGAAAACGGAGAATGGCCAATTGGAAGTAAAATCCCTAGTCAGCGGCAGTTAGCACAATTATTTCATGTAAATCGAAGTACTGTAATAAATGCGCTAGATGAACTTATGGCAGATGGTTTAATTCAAGGACAAATCGGAGCAGGAACAATTGTAACAAATAATACATGGTCATTATTAGCAACTAATCCCCCGCCCGATTGGAGTGAATATGTAAAGGCCGGTATTTATAAACCAAGTAAGTTAATGGTGCGAGAAATAAATGAAGCAGAAGCAAATAAAACGCTTATCCATCTTAGTAAAGGTGAACTTGCACCTCATCTTTTCCCGCTCGAAACTATGCAATCTATAATAAAAAACGTCAGTGAGGAATTAGATTATTTCGGATACGAAGAACAAAAAGGTTTTTATCCGTTACGTGAAGCAATAAGCAAATATGTAAAATCATTTGGAATACATGCATCACCGGATTCTATATTAATAGTCTCTGGTGCACTCCAAGCATTACAATTAATATCGATTGGTCTTTTACATAGAAAATCAACTGTTTTACTTGAACAACCTTCTTACTTATATTCACTTCATGTTTTTCAATCAGCAAATATAAATTTATCCGGTATATCAATGGATCATCACGGTATTTTACCTAACGACTTATTAAAACGAATTAAATATAGTCAAAAGAATAATATTTTATATTCAATCCCTTGTTTTCAAAATCCAACGGGGATATTGATGTCCAAAGAGCGAAGAAAAGAAATATTAAAAATATGTGAAAAAGAGCAATTGCCTATCATCGAGGATGATATTTACCGAGAGTTATGGCTTGATGAATCACCTCCAGCTCCTTTAAAGTCGATGGATAAACATGGACATGTATTATATATTGGTAGTCTCTCTAAAACACTTAGCCCAGGACTTAGAATTGGATGGATAATCGGACCAGAACCTGTTATTGATAGATTGTCAGATATAAAAATGCAAACAGACTATGGATCCAGCTCTTTATCTCAAAGAGTAGCTGCTGAATGGATAAATGAAGGTTTTTATGAAGAACATGTAGCAAACGTAAGAAAGCACCTGAAAGAACGAAGACAAATAATGATACGAGCTTTAAATAAATATTGTGCAGATATTGCATCATGGGATATTCCTAGTGGTGGATTTTTTATATGGCTAAAGGTTGTACATAACATTCCGATGAAAAAACTATTTTCAGAGGCACTATCAAAAGGAATTCTTTTAAATCCGGGACGTATTTATGAAGAAGAATCAGATCAGTACATTCGTTTATCATATGGATATGCTACTCCAGAACAAATGACTAACGGAATTAAATTGCTCAGTGAATTAATTCGGAAGTTAACGGCATAAAAAAAATCCTCTTTTGTTTTTGGAGGATTTTTTTTATGTATCTTATTTACCACAATTTCATTTCCTGCCCTAATAAAATAAGTTCTTCATAAGGATCTCCGTCAATATTTAATACTTGAGCAAAAGCAGGTTCTGTTTTTAAACCTTGTTCCTTTAAGCGAATAACTTCTTCCCTTATATGGGGATGCTGCATTAATAGCATGTGTTCCACTATCATGTGTCTATATGCATTTTGATTACGCACTGGCTTCGGTTGAGCAAATAATTCAAATTCAAAACCTTCGAATTCAAAATTCACCTTTATCGATTCAGTACCTTTAATTTTTTTCTTTTTTATGTTGAACCCTCCATAAGAACCATATAAAGATCTCATTTCCTGCTCAAAAACATCAAAGTTATATACTTCCATTACAATATCTAAGTCAGATTGAGGAGTATCAATTCTTATAGGGATTGTCCCGCAAAGAACGGGATTATATAAAGCTAAATCCTCCATTATGTTTAGGCTATTCAAAACATCATATATTTTTTGTTGTTTCTCATTGCCCGATTGTAAATATGTAATAGATGTAAACATAGAAGTCTCTCCTTCATTTAACATAATAATCATCTCACTAAATATTTAAATCATTGGGTTTTGTTCTAGGAGTACCTTTATTTCAATATATTAAGCCGAACTAACTATATTTTTCAACTTTTCTCCTATACTGCAATACTATAAAAATAAAAAAGGAGGAATTATTATGAGCATTTTTAACATTCTTTTAACCATACACATCCTATTTGGAACAATATGCTTAATCACTGGTATTGTAGCGATGGTTGCCCAAAAGAAGAAAGGAAAACATGCCGAATGGGGCGAAATATATCATGCATCCTATGTTGTCATTACCCTTACGGCAATAATATTATCCATTATCAACTGGGATAAAATCGCATATTTATTTTATGTAGCAATCTTCTCTTATTCATTTGCGATTTATGGATACCTTGCACGAAAAAAACGTTGGAAAAATTGGCTCCATCACCACATTAGAGGCATGTTAGGTTCTTATATTGGTGCAGTCACCGCACTTTTAGTAAATGTCGGCATCCATATTCCCATTATAAATTTACTTCCGCCAATATGGTTTTGGTTTTTACCGACCTTAATTGGTATCCCCCTCGTAGCCAGTGTATCAAAAAAATATAAAAAGCGTAGTTGAAATTAATTACATTTTGATTACTTTCTGATTATTAGAATGAAAAATTATACTCTATGTATCACGAATGATATTATGAGTGTTCGCCCTATGAATATTTAAAATAAAGAGCCGCCCAACTGGACGGCTCTTATTTTCACTTTACAAACGTAACATATTCACCAGAAACCCATTGATTTCCACCAACATTATACCAACCATCTTTATATCCAAACGATTGATATTTTTCACCTTGATACACGTTTTTCACAATGCCGTAATTTGTTCCAGGGCCGGTACGAACACGCAATACATCCGCGATTATAGTAACTACACCTACACCATCATTTGATGATTGTGAAGTTGCTGGTACATTTCCTCCCGTATAACGAATGTATGATGGATTGTTATAAATCCACTGATCGCCACCTAGATTTAACCAGCCATTTGATTGTCCAAATACTTTGTAGGACTCTCCTTTCCCTAATTGACGAATAACGCCATATCCAGTACCAGGTCCTTTTCGTAAATTTACATTACTACCATTAATATAAGCAACCCCTACATTATCATTCGACGTGGGAGGAGTCACTACGTTTTGAGCACCTTTTCCAAAAGTATCCGTTCCATACCCTTTGTAGTTATATTGCAAATGCGGGCTATCCACAAATCCTTTCCAGTCACCGCCCCATTCAAAACCAATTTGTTTAGCATAACGAATTGCTGAAGCCCACGGTTCTTTATTATAGCCATTCCAATCTTCTGTACCATTCGACTGAATTGGAACAAAATCTAATGCCTGTCCTACTAAGTGATATGAGCGCATCGTTTGTGATGCTCCTTTACGAACATATTCACGTTGTTGCTCGACTGTACGGATTGTTTCATAAATTAATACTTCAATTCCATTGTCGATACAGTACTGATACCACTTAAAAGCTGCAGCTTTCGTATTATCCGCTAATTTATTCAGATTATTTACGTTTCTAGTTTGGTATTTCAATATGCAACATCTCCTTTTCTATTATCATATGCAAAACTCGTCTAATGGGTTGTACATATACCTAGAACGATACGAAGTACAAATACATAAGAAGCTAATTCATCTAAATAGATTTACATTTCTAGCTTCAAACTTTGTAAACTGAAATCGAAGCAATAAAAAAACCGCAAGCCAGGTCTTCCAGTTGCGGTTTTTGGTATTTTCTTTTTATATGCAACATGCCATCTTACATTGATAACCCTAATATATAGGTTGTGTAAATTTCCCTTTTATGAATAACACTTCTTATTCATGACTTTTCAAATCCAATATTGAATGTAAACGATCCGGATAATTAGTAAACATCCCGTCGACTCCCCATGAAAGTAACTTTTTCATATCTTTTTCATTATTTACTGTAAATGAATGAACTTCTAATCCGTTTTTCTTTATTTTATTTACATAATCTGAATCAATATATTTGTAATTCATACCAAGACCTATACAGTACGTTTTATACTTTTCTATCTCTAATTCTTTTAATTGAACTGCTTTTTTATAAGGTAATAATTGTACTAAGGATATATTACTATTTAAGCTATGAATCTTTTGTAGACTTTCTTCACTAAACGATTGAATAATAACTTTATCCTGTATTTCGTAGTGATTAATAATTTCTAATAATTTTTCTTCCATTCCTGGATATTCATTAGGTGATTTTGTTTCAATATAATAGTTCGCATTTTGCCCAAACGTTTCAACAATTTCTGTTAATGTTGGGACTTTAGCATTTTCAAATTCTTTCTTTGCTAAGTTCGGATATTTTTCGTTGAAAAAAGAATCTGCATTTAGTTGCTTTATTTCTTCTAATGTATGCTCTTTCACTAGCCCAGTACCATTTGTTGTACGATTTAAGGTTTCGTCATGCATTGCCACTAAATGCCCATCTTTTGTCATTTGGAGATCAATTTCTATATAATCTCCATTCATTTTTTGTCCTAATTTATATGCTGCTATTGTATGTTCAGGCGCATATGCAGAAGCACCTCTATGTGCGATATTTTTTATATGATTTGATTGATTAATAGCTTTAGTATACTTATGTTCATTTATTTTCTGAAAAACAAAGATACTTATTACTATAAAGGCACAAATTATTGTAACGAGATATATCTTTTTCATAACGATTTATAAGCTCCTATATAAAGACGATTTAACTTGAATGATTTACTCAATTAAATGTCGATTTTCCAATACAGTCATTTTGCCGATAGCTTGAAATCCCGATTTTTTATAAATATTGATTCCATCGGGTGAAGCTTGTAATACACAATACGTATTTTTAAATTTATGTACTTCTTGCAGCAGGAAATTGAACATAGCAGATCCGAACCCTCGTCCTCTCATTCCTTCTTTAGTTGCTATGTCATAAATACCAATACTATCTTTTGAACATATCAATGAACCAACAGTTACGACTTCACCTTCATATAACCCTAAAAATAATTTCATATTCTCACTGTTACATATATCAAGATTAGAAATTTGATTATAGAATGCTTGTACATGTATACCTTCTTCTGATGTGCCGAATAGATCAGCTAACGTTTCTCCAAATTTATTTATTTGTCCAGGTGAAGATGCTTGTTGAATAGTAAAACTTACTGGCATGTTTATTGTTGGGGAAATTGTTTTTAAGTCTGCTACCATCGCAATATTCTGTTCCACTTCTTTTAAACCGATTTTAATTAACTCACTTTTTATATCCCGCTCTTGCTCCTCATCCCATAACCAAACACTCATTGGAAAATTTCTTTGATAATAGTATTCTACCTCTTTATATAATTTCTCGATCCCTTCCGTTAAATTATTGTTTAGTAGAGTGATGATATTAAATGTATCGGCAGGTAATCCACAATCAACAGCAATATAATCTTTCGTTTTTTTTATACTCATTCCGGGCACAAATTGTGCAACATATGAAGTTTTAAATGCAAAGTTATCTAGTAGTAGTTGTTTATAATTCATCAATAGTTCTCCTTTTCATAAAAAGTAACACTCGAATTTTTCTATATTAAATATAATATATTAGAAATTTACCATTTTCTATAAAAAGTACCTCTTTAAATTGTGCTCTATAGTTTAAAATAATTAAAAATGATATAACGTTGTCGGAATGAAAAAAGTGGTATATAATAAATATTAACATTACTAGTAATTATTTTAGGTATTCCTAGAATAAAGGAGCGATACATATGAAAATTACTATTTATTTCGGAAGTCATGAAGATCAAGATGTTCGTACTATGGACTGTCATTTAGATGTAGAAGATACAGAAGAGATTGTTTCTGTATCATAATATAAATAGTTAGGGTAAACCCTATCCCTTACAGCGTTTAAGGCACCTTTTATAAGGTGTCTTTTTTGTTATATTTTCATCAAAAACCCTTTACTTTATAGCGTTTTAATAGTAAAATATAAATATACGAACAAACGTTCTTTTTATTTTAAACGTACATGAAGGGATGATTTTAACAATGGCTCCATTAAAGCGCAGAGGAAGAAAAAAGCAAGCACCTATTATTTCAAATACAGGCTTTATCGGCTCTGTCTTTATTGATACATTGGAGTTACAAAAGAAATCCTATTATTTCGCTCGTAAAAAACTTCAAATTGTTCATCACGTACTAGATGGTCTCTCTGGAGCAACAAGTGCTTTATTTAAAGAACATAACATTTCAGCATACATGTCATGTGTGTATTTACATAAACAAAAGAAAATTGGTTTTGTTCTTTCAACGAAACCATTTGAACAAAGTGATGGCGTTGCTTATTTTGTAAATTATTTAATCGAAAAGAATTTTTATGGCGGCCATGATGAAGATGTAGAATATCAAGAAGTATTTAATACAGGTTTTATCGGTGTAGTATTCGCTGATTTATCTAGTATAGATCGCTTTAATTTCGAGTTTGAAATGGGTATGCTAACGAAATTAATGAACGATATGATTATTCCAGTTAAAGAACTCTTTTTACGCCATAATGTACCGGCTTACATCTCCACTTCTCACTTAGAAGAACAAAACAAATTAGGTTTCGTTCTCTCTGTAAAGCCATATGACGAACGCGCTGAAGCAGATTTATATTTTGAAGCATATTTAAAAGAACGCGGATTATTTATTGGTGATGAAGAAGATGATATTGATAAGATTGTCATTAGAAAAACCGCTGAATTACGATAGAAAAGCGCAGGATGCTGATCCTGCGCTTTTTATAATTTATGAAACTGATTTACCAAATAAACGGTATTAATTTTTTTGTTTTCTGTTTATAGACTGTAAATTGTTCTTCATACTTTTTCTGTAAGTAACCATCAGATTTTGGAATATATTCAAAAACGAATACAAAGAACAGGCCTAGAGGTATAAATAAACTATAAATATTGCTAGCGATAAATGCTAAACCTAACACCCAAAGGCAATCCCCCAGATAATTAATATGAATCGCATATTTAAATAAACCACCTGTATATAGCTTACCTTGATTTACAGGATTGTCTTTAAAGGATTTTCTAAGTAGCTCTGAAACTGTGTTTAACATACTTCCTCCTAAAAACAATATCCAACCTATTGTAAGTAATATTAAATTAGGATCCTGATTACTAGTAATCATTAAGATTGGAAAACCTAAATAATAAATTCCAAAAGCAATACTGTTCATAATGGCTTCTTGCCATGAAATCCCTCTAGGCAACCATATAAACATCATAGCCGTTAATCGTAAAGCGGTGATAATTAAAGCTATAAACAGCCCTATTGAAATGCCTGGTTTGAAATAAGTAATGAAAAGTAAGTAATACGCAATGATTAGATAGATAATCTCAGTAACTAAAATTAATATTTTTTCTTTTATTGTTGGCCGGTTTATACCATACATTGTGATACGCTCCTTCCTTTATTCATTGTATAGGAAAATAAACTTCTATGATATTATTCTCCTCCTGTGTGCTATAAGGATTCGTTTTATAAACTTCAAACGGAGCTCCATTCAGTTTATAGTTATTTTCTTCAATCCAAACGTGTAGCTTTGTATGAATAAAAGGTAATTCTTCGTAAGAACCAATAAGCGTAGCCATTGCGCAAAGACCGGGATTAAACACTTTTGTTTTATTTGTGGCTTCTGCAAGGGGAATCGCAATTTCCACATCATAATTTTCAGGTACATATTCTGAACTATGGAAAATAGCAAGTGGTTTTGCAATAGGTAATAAATTTTCAAATGAAATTTTACTAAACAACTCATTAAAGTGTGTTAGGAAATCAACGGTATTAATTTGTTTTCGCTGAGATGATATATTATAGGTTAAGTGATTTACAAGATTAATCTCAATATGATTTAAGTAACCTATGATACTTTCCTCTTCATCTAATTGTTGAATATCACGCTTTAATTTTTTTAATAAAGAAGAATAATATGTTATCTGCTGTGTTAGATTTTCTTGTTTGGTTTTCATTTTAGAGTTAAGCAATTCAGTTTTCTCCCGATTTTCTAAAATATCCTTAATTTCTTCCAGCGAAAATAAATAAGTTTTTAATCGTGTAATCAATAAAGCTATTTCTAATTGGAAAATATCATAGTAGCGATATCCATTCTTAGGATCTATGAAAGCTGGTTTTAAAAGCCCAATTTCATCATAATAGCGCAGCGTCTTCATTGTAAGATGAGATATTTTTGAAAACTCTCCAATTGAAAGCATAACACTCACCTCCTGTAATTAATTATTTTAAATATACTGCTTCCTGTAAGGGGAAAGTCAATCAACAAAGTTAAATTTTCTTATTGTATTTAGAACGATATTCATCCCCCTCAACCTACAATTTTAAAGTAGTCTCCAAAACGAATATGTAATCTTTTCAAAATTGTTCATGGGAAATCAGCCGATTTTTTCATTTTATAGTATTTGCATTTCTTATCTTGAAAAATGTAGCAGTATCCATTATATAAATAATCTAAGATCTACTAAGCGCTATAATCTTTCGAATGAACTTCTAATATGAAACAATTCGATGAAACTTTAATTACTATTAAATATAAGATTCCCCCTACAATTGTAATCATGTAGGCTGGAATATAATTTAATAATAGACCGGATAGCGCCATTGCTATAGGAAGCATCATTTTACTTATACTTAATCCAATGCTGAGAACCCTCCCTCTATATTCATCAGGAATCTCTTTTTGCATGAAATAAGCTATAGGTATATCAATAAGCACTATAATTAGTCCTAAAAAGAACATAACAACACAATAGGTAATAACGTATACAAAATCATTTACCTCAAAACTTTTGAATAAAACTGGAATTCCTGAAATAATCATAAAAACCGCCAACATAAAGCTTAACTTTTTCAAAAGATAAGCGTAAGAAAAACGATCGGTTATCTTTTTTACTAAAATCGCACCAATTATCATGCCTACTGGAAAAGTCCCTTGAATCATACCAAATTGTTTAGAACCAAGATCGAGAACTGTATTAATAATGTATGGCAATGGAACAGTTACAGCAAACCCTAAGAAGAAATTAAGTGAAATTAAAATACTGAACGTATTTTTTAAGCTTTTCCGCTCCATTAAGTAAGAGTATCCCTCCTTTATATCTTCAATAAAATTAATTTTTCTAATTGAACATTCCTCATTTATGTTTTGCTCAAACAATTTAAAGTTAATAAATAATATGGAAATAGCCGAAAGGATAAATGAAATACCGTTTATAATTATAAAAATTTTAATATCAAAGACTGCAAAAACAATACCACCTAACATAGGACCTAGAATTAAAGATATAGAATCGATAATTTTACTTATAGAGTTAATACTCATTAGCCTCTCTTTGGAGACGATATTTGGTTTTGCAGCTTCTAATCCTATTCCAAAAAATGTTGTAAATACCGTTATAAGAAAGGTAGTAGCATAAATGGTGAATAAGTCTAATCCATAATTACTGCTAAATATATAAACAGTAATTAATAAGCTTCCGCTTAGTAAATCCATACAAATGACCAATTTCTTTTTATCAACTTTATCTGCAATTACACCAGCAAATGGATTCATAACAATCATCGGAATAGTTCCTAAAATAAGCGCAATGGCAAAATTTAATGCTGATCCGGTTATATGTAAAACATATAATCCTAATGCAAAACTATAAATAGAGCTACCAAATATTGATACTGTTTTCCCGAATGAATAGAGACACATATTTCTTAGTTCTTGGTTTCTTTTTTTATTTTCTATATGTAATCGTAAACTTCCCATCACTTTTCCCCCTACCTAACTTTGTGTTACGTACATTGTAAGTTCTTGGGTCAACCCAATAGCAATATGTACTATTTGAAAAGTTTTAAGGGGAAATAAATAAAAGATGGGGTTAACCCCATCTTTTTCCGAAAAATGAATATGTATAAATTTCTTCTCCTTGAACAAAGAAATCCTCGTACCTTCCCCCTCGTATCAAATAATTTGAAGTACTTTCATCAATAGATTGAAACTGTAAATTTTCGATTTCTTTTGTTACTTTTGCAGATGTAAAATTCTCTCTGAGTCTAGGTGCAATTTGGCTATTTATGCTGAATTTATTAAATAAAATAAATGAACTTAATAAATAACAATTGTGTTTAAAAAGGGAATTTAATTCACACAATAAGAACTCCTCATATTCAAAACTATAATTACTTGTACCTGATTGATCGATTACAATATCAACAGAATTATTCTGAATAGGTATGTTTAGAAAGTCGGCACAAATAAATACAATATTTCTTTTCACATTTCTTCTCTCAATTACATCTTTTAAAAGTAAAAGTTTATTCAAATCTCGATCAACAGCAATATATAAACACTCTTCCGGTAGTTCTTCATAAATATTTCGTAAAAAGAACCCAATACCAGACCCTAAATCAAGTAGTATTTTTTCATTTAAATCTAATTGCATTAGTTTCTTTTTCGCCCATTCTCCTCCTCTTTGAACATTTTCCAAAAAAGCAGTATCCGTTTCATGGATATAATCTGAAATAGAATCTTCAAGTGATTTCCTCTTATACACCTCAAATAATTTTCCAGCTGTTAAAACTCCGGAAGTAATCGCGTATTCTTCACCACAATTACAAATTAATTTCCCCTCAACAATTTGATTTTTATTAATAATGCCATCTTCAAGAATTAAATTTCCGTTACACTTAACACATTTAAATAAATGAAGTACTTTTAAATCTACCCCTAAAATTGAACTCGAAATTTCAGTTTCTATAGATAAATTATTTAACGTTTTCTTTAATTTATCTTTTCGTTCCTTTAAGGTTTTTATCTCTTGTTCAATCTTTTCATATTTTACTTTAAATAAAGATTGATAAAAAATATCCTTTTCATAGTCTAAGGATTTCCCTAAATTTTTATAAAGAAACAGTTCTTTAATTTCATTCAAGCTAAACCCTATCCATTTGTACTCTAATATAAGTTCTATATCCTTTTGACAATACTCGTCAAAAAAATAGTGACTTCCTTTTTTCTCAGGAATAACGAGTCCGAGATCCATATAATGTCTAATCGTATCTACACTTACATTATTTACTTCTGCAAACTTACTGATTTTCATCCTAATCACTACCATTTATATATTTGTTTATACATACTTCTTTATTATTTTAAAAAATCCTTTCATCTCCCTATATAAAATTGTTTATATTATGAAAAAGATGTAATTAATTTTAGAGTTCCGCCACATATCCATCAAGCTAAGCTTATTTAAGTTTAGCTACTCTTTTTAATCTTGAATTTTAAAAAAGAGTAGCAGGTAGTACGGTTATGTCTATATATCTAAAAAACTTAAAATTAAACTATGAGTTCATGGATAAATTAAAAACTGCGGCGTAAGTACTACAGTTTCTTCCTTCTTCATTGAGTTGAAATATGTAAAGTTACGTACTTTAACTGTAGCGGACTTGTACTACGCGTTCATATTAATTTTATAGACGTTTAAGGATTTTGTTTTATGGTAAGTATTTTTGCTGTGAAATCAGGATTGTAAATATAGATGAACGTGATTCAAATCAAAAAAAGGTACTCCTAGAAGTACCTTTTTTACTATTCTATATGTGCGAACGCTTTCAAGATTATTGGATATAAATTGATGTACGCATTGTATTAAATGGTGAATTTATAGATGTCTTTTGGTACTCAAACGTTCCTTGTTGGTGTCCAGAAGCATCCCATTTATAATACCAGCCAACGATTGGTCTTCCGCCAATTATAGTGGAATCAATACTTTTTACATTAGAACCATTCATTTTAGCAAATGGGTTTTGGCCATAGCCCATTTCTTTCGTTGTAATATATAAATATTTTCCCCCGTGGTTACGCGATGTGCTGAAGCTGTTCTGATTAATTGTTTCTACCCCGCCTAGCTCAGACTCTACTTGTACGACGTTTAGTGAAGTAAGTGGTGCTGCTGGTCCAGCTGAAGCTTCTGTTGCCATTCCTAATCCGACGAACGCTGTAATTGCTAACGATGAAATCCCTAGTGCTGCTTTTTTAAACATAAAAAACATCCCCTTCCATCTATTGTTTTCTCTTTCATTTTCAATATAATCCTAATAACCTTATATGTAAATAGATTGTAGCTGTATAAATATTAGTGCGAATATTCTATTATATATTTCTACAATTCTATTACTCAATATGAATGATTTACAGTGCAAAACGAAATACACACATGTCAAGTTTGTAGTGTTGACATAAAAATTGTAAACTGGCTTATGCCTCGTATTTATCATATTTTATATCCAATATTCCTAAGCTTCTGTATTCTAGAATGTTTTTACTACAACTATTCATTTTTTCTTTGCAGGAACAACTGTGATAACATCTCCTTTATCATTTAAAGTCAGAGAATGTAGAAATTATAGCTAGCTATTGATATGCTACCTACTACGTACTGGAGCGCAACCTATCTGATAGGTGAATGATTCATGTGAAAAAGGAAACGCTACCAGTTCTATAGCACCTCCTTTTTATTTAATAAGTTAGACAGAAAGAATAGAAATAATGTTTTTCCTGTTTCACTATCCTTTTGTTTGTAAATGAACTGAGTTTTGAAAAACTATCCTATATAGTATGAATCGGGTATAGACATTAAATAATAGAATAGGGCACCTATTACTCCACAAGTAAAAATAGTAAATCCCATATTTCTTATGCCTTTAATTTTTGACCACAATCCAATAAATCCTGCTATTAACCCACTTAAAGAGAATAGTGAAAAGTTGGAAACGGGTGTAAGAAGAAATTCCGCATTAATCCCTGTCCCCCAACAAACAATAGGTAACACGACAAGGGTAAGACAAAGTAATCCCATTACACTTACAAGTAATTTAAGATATTTGATACCTGCAATAATTAAATAGATTCCACCTATAAATCCACATAACCAGTAAATTGGCATAAAGTAAATCCAAAGAAAATGCAAGATGATCATATGTAATTTCCTCCTATTTATTTTCGCTCATTGTAGTTCTGGTTATTTGATGTTCTGAATTCGTTGCTAATTTATTAAGTTGATTTAGCGTTTCTTCTAAATCAAACGAATTAAACCAGCGGTAATCCTGTCTGTCTAGAATACGATAATGCTGACTAATTAGATTTTGTTGTAAGCGAAAGTTCCCTTTTTCTTGAATCTGCTTCCACCAGACTTTTCCTCCCAATGTTTTTTCTTTGAAGTTGTTAGTGCTATTGTGGGCCATTGTTTCGATTACTACTAATGGATCATCCCCAAGAGTATTCTGTAAAACTTCACTATCTCTAAACAATGCACAAATAGCAACAGTGTTGGTCCAACCTGCATTCGTTCTCCCTTTCTCAATTTGAACAAGCGTTTTTTTTGATATGCCGAGAACTTCAGCCATTTTATCTTGTGTATATCTTTTTTCAGTGCGTATTAACTTTATTTTCATTGAAATAAGTTCAATTGCATGCTCCTTATTCACTTTACTTCCCCCTCAAAAGTAACTAATGTGTTATTTAGTGTAATTTTACACTTTAATCAATTCATTTTCAACTCAATCCTCCTTAAATCTTGTAAGAAATAATTGGATAAGTCATAAAAAAGGCATTCCACAGTTATATATGAGAAGGTAACTCGACCATCGATTTCTAACCTCGATGGAGATATGTCGAGATCACATTTCATTTTAATTAAATAAAAAACCCGTGAATAATTCACGGGTTTTACTTTAATAACTAATTGCTATTGTACCTTCACCTGCATGAACCGCAAATGAAATTGGTAATGGATATAATTTGAAATCCATTTCAGGGAATGCTTGTCTAATATCTGCAATCCATTCTTCGGCTCCATCTTTATCATTAGCATGGAACATATGAAGTACTTTTGGTAATTCTTTTTCAAGTTCATTTTTAATATATTCTCGACATTTTTGGATTTTACGAACTTTCTTTTCAAGTAAAAGCTCTCCACCTTTTACTTCTAATATTAAGTTAACACTTAATAAACTTCCAAGTAAAAATTGAACTCCTTTTACACGCCCACTTGCGTAAAGGCCTTTTAAACTTTTCGGGAATACGTGGAAAGGTTTTCTTTTTTCATCTACTAATGTTTTGTGTATATCTTGTAACGTCATACCATCATTGTATAACGATTTCGCTTTTCTAATTAGTTCATCCATTGGATAACTTGTTGTTTCACTATCCAATACCGTTAATGGGAAACCTGCCATTTCTGCAGCTAACTTCATGTTTTGATAAGTTCCACTTACTTTTCCGCTAATAGCAACTGCAAATCCCTCTTCATATTCTTCTTTGCATTTCGAAAATAAATCTACCATTTCCCCTATGTTAGGCTGTGATGTAGTGACAGTTTTACCTTCATTCAAAGCATTATAAACGCGCTCACGCACACCTTCTTCACAATCTTTGTACGACACACCATCAATAATAACTTCAATTGGGATAACAAAGTTATCTCCTTCTGTTTTAAAACTCGCAGTTGTACTATCAGTAATCCAAGCAACACGCTTCATGTTGTTCCTCCCTTAATTCAATTCCTCTTTTCTAATTTTTCTATATATTTATGTTATAAAAAGAGAATATCCCTGTAATAGTAACAGGACTTTATTGTTTTGGCTATAGTAGATGTATATTAAATGTGACTATTTCTTGTCTATTTCACAAATAAAAAAGAAAATCAAGGAATTTGCTCGATTTTCTTCTTATCATATACTATTTAAAAGTTTCATTATCTAAAATTACAACATAATCATTCGTTAATCTTCCAGCTTCTTTTGTATAACTAACAAGCCTTTGTATATTATCACAGCAAATTTTTGCTCCCCATACGAGTAACGGTACGCCAATAAAATCGATATGGAACCTTCTAGAAAACAGACCACCAAAAGTCATTGGTAAAGGTACAGTTGGTGATGTATTAGAAAAAATAATTTTTTCATGACTTTGATAATGTTTTTGCAAGATTTCTCCTAAATGCTTCATCGCAGGTACAACAACTTTTGATGCGCCACATCCAATCGTATATACAGGATGACCATGTTCATCAATTCCATGAAAAATAATTTTTCCCATATCTTCTGTTTTCAATTTATTAAAGTAATCTACATTCAAAATTTCTTCTTTCGTTAACTTACGATCCGTTGGTAATTTATTTAAATGATACGCTGCAGCAAGTGAAGTTGTATGAGTACCGCCGAAGTCTGTGTAAATGTATATCATATTATCATCCCTTGTTGTAAAAGTTCAATGTTAATTAGTATTACCGTTCTTAGCAATGTTAAACAAGGGATGAATGTATTTACGCTTTTTGTGTTAATTCATTATATTTTTTCCAAATATAATAACGTCTACTAATCACGGTGCCTAATGTAATACATAAAAAGGCGTTTGTTACAACCATTAATGTCTGGTGTGTACTACCAGAAAACATACTTTGTTTAATTATAATTTTTGCTCCTAAAATAATAAGAAGGATTATTGTACTTACCCAATTTCCTTTTCGTAGTACATGACCTGTTTCACTATCTACTCGAAATGTTAAAGCTCTTCCTCGTATAATTCCAAGACCTAAGCCGATTCCAAGCATTACAACAAACAGTAGTCCTTGCAGCAAAGTTATTTGTCCCATATGAATAATGGACTGGATTGTTACAAAGCACAACAAAGCCGGAATGAGCCAAATACGGTTTATTTTCACTTTTCGTTCTTTACTTTGCATCAAAACAATAATAAGAACAACAAGTAAAATATCCATTTAGAATCCTCCTATAAACTTGTTTATCTTTAAAATTTATATTCTCCTCTTTTCATTCCATACTTGAAATACGATAGCTACTTTCAAGTGTAAGATGGAAAATGTGATTTCTCATCAGCCTTAAGCATTATTTATAAAAATAAAAAGACGTACTTTTTACTCGTACGCCTTTAATAACTCGTTTAAACTCCTATTTATCAACTAATTCCACACCTTTAGAATTAGCTTTACCCAACACTCGAATGTTAAATTTATTAATGGCTTTTAAAAAGATATTATAAATAGAATATCCAATAATAGAACCTATAACATTACAGATCACATCATCAATATCAGTAATACGTCCCACTCCACTAAATAAAGACTGAATTAATTGTAGCAATTCAATACTAACTGATATAGTAAATCCCAATAAAATAGTATTTTTGAACTTTTTATATTTATCCCATAAAATTGGTGCTAAAAATCCTAAAGGCATTAATAATAAAATATTCCCGCCTACATTTCTTACAATTAGACCAATCATAAATAGGGCATCCCCATCATAAGCACTACCAATTTGATTGATGTCTTTAATAATTGATGCAAATGGAATTATATTGACCGAGCGATTCAGATTTTCAATATTAGAAGGAAAACCGATTGGTAAAGGAAATAAAGTTACTGCAACAACCATACAAATATAGACCACAAATAAAAAACTTATTATTTCTTTCCACCAAATCATATGTTTTTTATTTTTTGTACCAATTAATATTCCACGTGCAATTAAATAACAAATAACCCCTAAAATAATAAACAAACTACCGTTGATCATATACAAATTGTCAACACGCCCTTTCATATGAATGAATAATTAAAATTTACAACTATATAGTAATGTTTTTGAATTCTAAAATCTATATAATCGTATATATTTTTATGAAATTATAAAACCCTTTATTTACTAAATAAAGGGTTCCTCGTTAACTAAAATATTTTTCAGAACAGAAACAATCATAAACCCGTTTAAATTATTTTCGTATCTCTTCTTTTATATCCATATAATTAAAAAGCTCTTTCTATTTCTGTCATTAATTTTTCAGGTCCTGCCTCTTTATTCGATGGAATAACTAAAGTGATTCCTAATTCTGGATATATGGCCGAGCGAAAACTGACGCCTGGATCATATCCCATTACATGATATTTGAATACCTTGTTTTCTCGTGTTTCAATCCATATTCCATATCCGTAAGACTGTTTATCATTTACATGAATGTGGGGAGTTAAAAGTAACTTTGTATATTCCTTTCCTAAAATTTCATTATTAAATAGTGCCGCCCAAAATTTCAACATGTCTGGTGCAGTAACATATGCACCTCCATCAGCCCCTCCTTTTATTGGTATAGCGTAAGCGTTTGTTCTCCAATTTTGGTTGGTTTCGTCCTTTATATATCCTAGAGCTGTATGTCTTGGTAATTTATCTAACGAAAAATAGCCAGAATCATTCATGCCAATCGAATTAAAAATGTTTGTTTCTATATACTCCGTAAATTTAAGTCCCGTCTGTTCTTCTATTATTAATCCAAGTATGATAAAACCTGCGTTGTTGTAGTGAAACTTACTCCCAGGTGCAAACATCATATTACTGTTTTGGAATAATGGTAAAAAGTCTTTTAAGCTCTTTAATAGATACATAGGTGTTTGTTTCCAAAGATCCTCGAAGTTATCCATAATACTTTCATCAAAATAATCTGGTATACCAGAGCTATGCGTTAGTAGTTGATGTATTGTAATATCTTCATCGAAGTTTGGAAGTTTTATCTCTAGACAATCCTTTAATTTTGTATGAAAAGAAATAACACCTTTTTCAACAAGTTGACAGATTCCAATTGCAGTAAAAATTTTACATCCTGAGGCAATGCCGAATCTTGTTTGTATCGTATTGTTTATACATTCACTTTTGTTTGCGTAACCCATTGCTTTTTCATAGATTATGTCTTTTTCTTTTTTTACTAAAACTACCCCAGAGAAATCTATTTTCTTTTGTATTTCTTTTACAATTTTATTAATTTCATCTTTTGTTTTTATCACAACAACCACCCTTATCTTTCGGTATTGTTCTTTCCCCTTATTAAATACGATAAATTGTTAATGAGAACACAAAGTTCATTTCGAATGTATTCCGCTATTTGCGGGCAGTAGGACCCCCATCTCAAAATTCAGCGAAAGCAAAGAAGTTAAGTGGGGACCCTGCTGCCCGTAAAAGCCCGATTGGTGGGGGCTGATAATCAGTGGGGGATGCCCCCTGATTAAAAGTTTCACTTTATTGATTCAGTAGAATACAACTTAGATTGTGATGGGAATAAAGTAAACACACACAAGACGATAGTAATAAATAACATGATCAATGAACCTACAATAACTACAAGTTGTATAGAAATGAACTGAGTCGCAACACCAGATAATATTGTAATAAAGATTGTTACTAACGCAATAACAAGTCCATATATACTTCCGATCCGTCCCATTATATGAACGGGAACGTTATTTTGGTAAAACGTATAAAATCCTGTATTTGCATATGCCATAGAGAAAGATAAAATAAAGAATCCAATAGCAGCTATTAAAAATATATTTGAAAAAGCATAAATTAAATAACCAATTGGGATGAATAATGATCCTATTCCAATTAGAAATGAATGTGCTAATTTCTTTGACAAAATTGTATTTGTTATGGCACCTAAAATAAATCCTGCACCAGCTATACTAACTAGAAAACCATATTCACTATCTGTTAGTAGTAATACCTCTTTCGCAAACGATAGTTCAAGTGAATCAGTAGCAGTTGCTAATACGAACATACTTTGAAATAAGAAATACACACATACGACATACACATGTTTTCTACTAAAATTTATAACAGTGTTCCAATCTTTTTTTAATACTGTAAGAGATAATGTATTACTTGTTGTATCCGAAGCTTCTTTCTTATCAAGATTAGGTAAAAGTAATGTAATGAATCCTGATAAGAGAAATGCTATAGCATTCATATATATAGCAAACTCTGGTGTACCTGCAATTAATAATCCCCCCGCTACTGCTGGTCCAATTAATGATGCACCAGATCCTATTAAAGTACGTAATGAGTTGAAACGTTGTCTTTGCTCTACTGGAATTAATTTCGTCATATACGTCATAGCAGTTGGCTCATAAATTGCACTGGCCATACTTATAAAGAATACGAATACATAAACAATCCAAAGTGACGGAAGTAAAGGTAAAATAGCGATAAATAACGCACGATATATATCGAGGTGAATCATTAATTTCCGTTTATTTAAACGATCAATCATACTCCCAGACCAAGCGTTTGTAAATAAAGTGGCTAATGGTTTTATTACATATAAAGTAGCAACAGCTAAGGCTGAGCCACCCATATTATAGACAAGTACATTCAGTGCTATTAAGTAAATCCATGTCCCTAAATTCGCAATACCAACTCCGGACAATAGTAATAAAGGATATTTCCAATCTTTAAGTAAATTTTTCATTTTTGGCCCCCGCTTTCAAAATTGTTTTACAACAATAAAAAAATCCCACCCCCAAGACTTTTAATCTTAGGGACGAGATTTATCATCGCGGTGCCACCCTAGTTTGTTAATATGTCACCATACTAACCTTATCAGGTACTGCATTCTAATTCATGCCTATACCATAGCTCTATAACGGGAGCTCCCGTCACACCATCCCCTAATAATAGGTTCCGATATGCTGCTCAGAGGCTTGGTTCAATAAAGAATTTTTACTCCTTTTCAGCTACATGGAGCTCTCTGTGAAAAATTCATTTTATTTACTCTTCTCTTCACTGCATTTATTTTTTCCATATTATCACATATGCATTTAACTGTAAATAAACAATAATCAGATATTTAACAACGTGTCACTTTTAGTTCTTTTATTTATTATTTTTTCTAAAAATTACGGTGCGTGAAATTACTCGCAACTCTAAAGAAAGAGCTATTTGCATATAGCTCCTTCCAAATGCCTGGATTAATTCGTATTCGCCTCTGTTAACGGTTGTAACGGCGGTTCTAATTCTAGTTCTAGTGTATCTCCTTCTTGTAAATCTTGTCCTTTTTCAATACTTTGACTCGTTACATAACCCGTACCAGAAGTTTTCAAATCTAATTTCAAAAGTTTAGAGAAATACATAACATCACGCATGGACCACCCTTTTACATTTGGCATTTGTGCGTTATTCCCTAATAAAAATATACGATCACCTTCACTCATTACCTCGCCAGACTGTGGATATTGTTTTATTATTTTTCCTTCTCCTAAAATTACCGGCTGTAGCTTCTCTTTTTCTACACTTTTCTCTATTGTATCCATCGATTGATTTACATAATTTTGTACTTTTAATTGAGATTGTTTTGCTGCATCAGCTATTTGTTTTTCTGTATACGGTTTCACCTTTAAATATTCAAGGCTGTTTTTTATAACAGGTTTAAATATTTCAGCAAGAGGCTGAGCTCCATACTCATCTCCTTTTAACTTTGGCTGCTTAATAGCTAAGTATACGATTAACTCCGGATCGTCAATTGGAGCCATTCCTAAAAAGGAGAAAATGTAATTCTCTTTCCCTTCCATATATCGGCCATTTTCAGGATTCGGGATTTGTGCTGTTCCTGTCTTACCTCCAATTGGATAACCATCCACTTTATACATTGTACCAGTTCCTTTTGAAGATGTTATAACACGCTCCATTAAGCTTCTAACCTTGTCCGCTGTTTCTTTTTTTATCGGATTCCCAATTTCTTTCGGTTGATTTTCCATAATAACTTCTTTGTTTGTTGGATTTACAACTTTATCAACGATATATGGTTGCATCATTTTCCCGTCATTTGCTATAGCAGTAGCCGCTTGGATTAATTGAATCGGAGTTACTGTAGAACCTTGACCGAAAGAAGTTGTAACCTGTTGAATTTGTGTATTTAATAATAAAGTATTTTTCCTTTCTCCAGGTAAATCTATCCCTGTTTTTTGATTGAATCCAAATTTATTCATATATTGCTTAAATTTATTTGGTTTCAGTAACTGATCTTCTAAAATAGAAAAAGCTACGTTTGATGACCTTTCAAATCCTTCATCAAATGTAATTGATCCCCATCCAAATCCACCATTATGGTCTTTTATATCAGATGAACCAACGGAATATTTTCCAGATTGAAAATATTCTTTTCCGTTATATACACCTTCATTAATGGCAGCTGCTAATGTAAAAACTTTCATTGTTGAACCTGGTTCATATGCATTTGCAATCGGGTCATTTAAAAAGTATTCGATATCACCTACATTAGGATTGTAACTAGGTTTACTAGACATCGCTAAAACCTTTCCTGTTTTTGGATCAGCAATAATGCCAATTAACATAGAAGGATCATAATGTTCTTGCGCTTTGTTCATCGCTTCTTCTAAAAAACTATTAATTTGTTTATCAAGCGTTAAATATACGTTATTCCCATTTTTAGCTGGTTCTACTTTACCTATATCATTTGTAAGCGGAATTCCCCTTCGTGTACCCACATATTCTATATTTCCGTTTGTAGAGCGCAAATATTTATCCAAACTCTTTTCAAGCCCAAACTTCCCTTCCGTATTCCCTTTATCATCTGGTCTAGCAAAACCAAGTATATAGGATGCAAAGTCTTCATTCGGATACACTCTTGCTTTTTCCGACATAAAAGATACACCTGGTATTTTTAAATCATTAATTTTTTCCTTCTTTTCCCTAGATAAGTTCCGACCAATTTTCCCAATTTCAACTTGCGTACGCCCTTCATGAAAGTTTTTTAATACTTCTTCTTTATCAATTTCAAGCGCATCGGCTAATTGTTGTGCGGTTTCATCTTTATTTTTCACTTTATCTTTTCCTTTTAAATTCACAACAACTCGATACGTTGTAGAATCTTGTACTAACACCTTTCCGGTTTGATCATAGATAGTGCCACGATTCGCTTCTAAAACACCTTTTTTATTATGTTGTTCATTCGCGAGATCCTTTACATTCACATTATGCACGACTCCTACTGCCTGAATATAGAATATACGCAAAATCATAATAAGAAACAAAACAATAAAAGCAATCATCATATATCGAGCGCCTTTATTCGTTTGGAGTTTTTGCATACTTATCTCCTCTCTTTTGGAATGGATTCGTACGAAGATCCGTTTTAAAATTTGTAGTTTTTGTTTACGATACTATATGTTTCGAAGTTTTCTTTTTAATTCCTTTAAAACAATGCAAAACTAACTGTTGTTATTTTGTGTTATTATTTTATATATTTAAAATACGGTGCGTGAAATTTCAGAATATTAATTAGTACAACTTGATTACAGAGCACTCTAAACTCTTTTCGTATTTCCTATAAAAAAATTCCCCTCTGGATGTCCAAAGCGGAACTTTTTATAGGAAAATTATGCGATATGGTTATATTTCGCTAAGAAAGGAATTCGTCTCGCTACTAATGCATACATTTTGAATACAAGTTTCGCTATTGGTTCAAACATACGTGTACTTTGCATTACTAAAGCACTCGTAATAAGTGTTAAGAATGCTGCACCAAGTATATCTAAAGGATAATGAACACCTACGTACATACGTGATATACCGACTAGTACTGCCCATAATAGCGCGATATATTTCAGTTTTTCTCCTCTAAGAATAAATACGAAGGCGATTGAAAATACAAGTACAGAATGATCACTAACGAATGATGAATCTGCTGCATGTGGTACTAATTGATGTACATCATGTGATACGAACGGACGCGGATGGTAATATACCGCGTGTATAAGAACATTTACTAATAATGCAATAATAACCGAAAGCGTCGTATATAAAACTGTATATTGTTTTCTAATTGCCTTTTCTTTCTTTCCATTATTAAACCATAAGATAAACATAAATAGAACGGCTACGTATGCAGCGCTATTTGTAATAGCAATCATTAACGTATCTAATAGTTTGGATGAATCAGCAAAATTATTAAACCACTGAAATACTGTGTAATTCATTAAACTCTCTCCTTACATACAAGTGTTCTTGATTTACACAGTATACAATACCATTATGAAAATAGGCTTAAACTTTTTTCATCTAATTCTCATTTTACTATTACTCATGTGACAATTATTAAACAAATTTTATAAGCTATTTATGTATAAAGCCGGTAAGCATTTATAATAAGGCGGTTCGTATTTTTTTCATGTTTGAAATACATAACATATTCATTTAAATATACTAATTGCAAAATCATATTTTTTAATTCATTTGAAGTACAATATTTCCGAATTGTTCCCCATGTTCCATACGGCTTAGTGCTCGAATTGCTTCTTCTAACGAGTAAACCTTATCAATAATTGGTTTAATTTGATATTTTTCAATAAACTTTATCATCTCATTAAATTCCTCACGGCTACCCATGGATGTTCCCATAATATCAATTTGATTATAAAATAATGCGCGTAATGGTAATTCAATTTTATCTCCTGAGCTTGCACCAAAATTCACGATTCTTCCATTTGGCTTTAATACATCAAAATATTTCAAGAAAGTTGCCGGGCCTATACTATCTATTATTAAATCTACTTTTTCACCTTGTAAGCTCTCTTCCCAATTTCCGGTACTATTAAAAGAAATATCTGCACCATATTTTTCAGCAAGTTCCCTTTTATTCTCTACCCTTGAAGTAACACTCACTTTTGCGCCGATTGCTTTCACGAATAACATGGCAAATGTAGCTACACCACCGCCTATTCCCGGAATTAAAACATGTTCACCGCACTTCAATCTACCCTTTGTAAAAAGTGCTCTATATGCTGTTAATGCGGATAAAGATAAAACACCTGATTCTTCCCAAGTAAGATATGCCGGCTTTTCTACTACATTTTCAGCCGGTACAATTACATATTCAGCAAACGTTCCACCTTTCGGTCCACCTAGCACTTCCGGTAACTCTGGTACTTCAGTAGCATGTTCCCATCCAATACTAGGATTAATAATAACTTCTGTATGTAGTGTAATATTTGAAACTCCTTCTCCTATTTCTGTAACAATTCCTGAGCCATCTGACCCTATTACTAATGGTAGATTCATTTCTTTTCTATTGTTTATAATAAATAAATCCCTATGATTTAACCCTGCAGCTTTTAACTTTATTTTTACTTCACCTGCATTAGGACTTATCTCAGGTGAAAATTTATATTCTAACCCCTCTAATCCTTTTTCATATTGATGTACAATAGCTTTCATTGCTTAATTCCCCCTTAATATTTCCAATGTACTAGAAATATCAAAATAAATAAAATAGTTTGCCTCCAATAATTAGAAATTATATATTTTGTCATGAAAAAAACAAAAAATCCTCTCCCTATAAAAAGTATAGGAAGAGGTTTCAAAACTAGTTAGATAAGAATCTATAAATTTATTGAATTCTAGCCAATTCTAATATTTTTCGAATAAATGGCGCTTTTGCCTTTGTATATGAAACACGATCAAAAGCATATGTAATAGCAAGCCTCTCTTTTAATTCTCTATATTCTTTACGTGCCCATTCATGGCTTATTAGAAAGTCACGAAATAAAATATTGTTTCTCCACTCATCACTATTATAAATATAAATATGCAAATGATGAGTACCCGCTCTCCATTTTCCCTTTCTAAAAAAACGCCAATTGGTTGCATCTTTTGGAACATACTCATATCCAATTTCCGATAGAACTTCAATCCAGTTTTCAGTAATTTGTAAGTCTGTTACGCCAATCATCATATCAATAAGAGGTTTAGCTCCTAATCCTTCTACTGCTGTGCTTCCTATATGTTCAACAGCAATTATTTCTTGTCCTAACAAGGAACAGAATTTCTCTTTTTCTTTTATATACTCTTCAACCCAGTCTTTTTGATATGCTTTAATAACAATTTGTTGATCCATTGTATTCACCGCTTTATAAGTGTTTATCATTATATTTATAAAATTTTATATTATAAGTATAGGATTTCCATAAAATATGTCGAATAGTGGAATATACAACATAATTATATTAAATGTGAGGTAATCTATGAAAGATAATTCCGTGGAAATTCAGTTAAATAACGTAACATTCCAATTAAAAGAATATCATAATTTTGATTGGCTTATTAAATTAGGGACCGTATTTGCAGTTTTTGACCAGCAAGACTCAGGTAATATAAGTTTTGGTGTAGAAAAAGATGGGCATAAGAAATTTATCAAATACGCAGGAGCACAAACAATTGCATTTGAAGGAACAACGGGTCACGCTATTAAAAGGCTAAAAAATTCAGTTACTATCTATGAAGATTTAAAGCATGAATCGCTCATAAGACTAATTGATCATTTTCCAGTCCAATCTGGATATGTATTAATTTTCGATTGGTTTGATGGTGAATGTCTTCATTCGCATTGGAGTTTCCCACCTCCTGAAAAATATAAAAATCCAAACTCACCATTTTATAAATTTAGGCATTTATCTGCTATAGAACGAATTCATTCCTTATATTCCATTTTTTCTTTCCATACTTATGTAGAAAAGAAAAACTATGTAGCAATAGATTTTTATGACGGTAGTATTTTATATAATTTTAATACAAACGAAACAAAAATTTGTGATATAGATTTATACAGTAAGAAACCTTACATAAATAAAATGGGCCGGCTATGGGGTTCCTCCCGTTTTATGTCACCAGAGGAATTTGAACTAAACGCAACAATCGATGAAAAAACAAATGTATTTAATATGGGAGCAATGGCTTTCTCACTTTTAGGCGGTGAAAAAGATCGTTCTTTTATAAAATGGGAAGCAAGTAAGGAATTATATGAGGTAGCGTATCGTGCTGTAAATAAAGATCGCGCAGAACGGTATGCATCAGTTACAGAATTCTACGAAGCGTGGTTAAAAGCAGCTAACGCAGAAAAGATATAACCCTAAATTATTAAAAGAAATATAGAGTTTATACTATACTTGTTTTGTTTTCTTTGCTATTGCAAACTTCAAAAAAGCTGCAAGTAGGAGGAGGATCGGTATTCCCTGAATAAAGAGAAATCCTCCAAAAAAATCAAGCGTAGTGCTATATGGAGAGTCTGTTGCCATCACACCTATAAATAAAGCCATTGGACTTGTGAGTAGATTTATCCCTAAACAGATCATTATCAATGATAGATTTTTAGCCTAAATTTTTGATGAACCAGACAAGAAAAATAAAAATATCGCAGTACCAAATATAAGAAACAGTGTTACATAAAAACTTACCATAATATCCCTCCATGAATCTAATTGTACCATTAGCAAAGACAAATTTGAATAAATAGGATATTCATGTAAGTCAGATATAGTGTCTCTTTATCAGTGGTAAGAAAAGAGTGGATCCCTACTCTCTCACAAGGAATCCACTCTTTCTATTTCTACAACTCTATTTATATACGTTCCTCTTTTTGTCCTTACGAGAACTGCCATCACTAGATCATTAACATAATTATCTTTAGCGGAAGTTAAAGGTTTTTATTTTCTTGCTCAATTAAAGCACCTGTTAGTTAAAGATTATGGATAATTAATTTGAAAGTTTTTTATCTAAATACACCTTTTCTTTTGGAAAGCCAATCTTCTAAGGCATCTTCGTGTAGTTTTGTAAATAATTTTGGTATTTGGTCTATTGGGAAGTATTTTAAATCCAAAGTCTCAATACCATCTACAGTAAGTTCTCCACCAATTGGCTTACATTGAAAACAATGAGTGATAGTCTGAGCTTTATCTCCGTTCGGAAACTCACCAGAATATTTAGAGTAGACACCTATAAGATGTTCAACTTCAACATTTAATCCTGTCTCCTCAAATATTTCTCGTTTAGCGGTTTCTTCAAGAGATTCTCCAAGTTCCATAGTACCACCTGGAAGACCCCATTCATTTCTATCTCCCCGTTTTTGTAAAAGAATTTCATTTCGTTCGTTATAAACAATACCTCCAGCAAAATTAAGAAATATTAAATCATGTCCTACTTTTCCCCGGATATAACGAATGTAGTCCTTATTTGTAGTCATAAATTCCCTCCTAATTTATATATAAAATACAAATTAATTATATATAAAGATAGAAGAAAATAGTAACAAAAATGATAATATTCCTTATTCTCATAAGGGATTTGCCCTTTACTTTTTATCAATCTATGCGTTTATTAACCATTTCTATTCTAATACCTTCATTTCCTAAATCCCCTTTCAAAATAAAGAGAACACCATTTCTTAAAACAATTTTATCGCAGTTCTAAAAATTGGTGTCCTCTAGTTTTCTAGCCGGACTATATTCTATTTTCAAGCCCATTTCTATCTCCCCATGAATAAAACTCAACGTTCTGTTTATACTACAACTACATCTAGAGACACATCACTGTTTAGAGCGGCTAGGTTTTGTTAGCTGCTCTTTTGTGTTTTACACAAATAAAATCAATAACTCAGCATATAATATCTATGTAGCTAGACTATTACCTCTGTATCGAGCAGTTAGGCTGGGCTAAATGCTCTCTTATTTATGACAAAATAAAACTTTTAAACAGAATTACTTTCGTATAACATTTTCAATCTCGCTTACACTATAACTGTAAATTTAAGTTACACATCTATTACTTGTAGGGCCTAATTTTCTTTTGTGTAACAATTGGTTAGCTCATAAAGTTAACCAATTTGTTGCCTTAAATATTTTTTATTTCTCAATACTTAATACCTAGAATTAATTCTAATTTATTGGCATTAAACTATTGACATTGATTTTCCCCATATGCAATTTTTGAAAAGGCCTTTTCTCTCACATTAGGCTCTTTTATTTATTAAAAAAAGATTATTTTATATAGATTACTATAAGCATCCATAAAGCCAAAGCACCAATGATAGCGAGTACTATACGTGTAGATAGTATCCTTACTTCAAAGTCTGTTTTCTTGGAGGGTTCAGGATATGCAATTATGTAAATTCCCTTTAATAATGCAAGCCATGCAATAACCGTTAGGAATCCCTGCCAGTTGAATACCCATACATTATGTAGAATTACAGTACCTAATCCTAGGAAAATTGATAGAAAACCATACATAATACCAAACCCTCTGTCTTCAACCACTAATTTTTTTAAGTCACGTAGCACCGATGGACGGACGAAAAGTATTCCCGATACGATAACCGTCATCCATCCCCAGAACAGCCCTAAAAAAGTACTAGTTTCCATTATTATTTCACTCCCCTCAATTATATTTATATTTCAGATATTCCTTCCTTTAGAACAATTCCAGCACTTTTCACATTTACAATAACTAAATATTCCCATCTTACCAGTTTTAAAATCTTCATTGTCATGACTATTAATAAGTTTATATCTTTGTATACATTTAGGTTATTTTAATTTACCCAACCAATTTCCTAACATAAATTAATTCCTTTCCTCTAGAAGATACTCTTTCTATTCCCACCCTCTTAAGGATATATCGGAAAATATCTCCAATCATTGTAACGTGGTAGCTTGTTTTTCTTTAAACAAAAGGATTATTTTGTTTAAAAATTCATTCCAATTTATAACCACTATATTTTTCTTATATTTTCCATTAAAATTTAATAGCAATATTTTGATAACAAAGGAGCAACCTATGAAGCATAATATAAATCTATGGTCTTTTATTTTTTCATTCGTTTGCATTGCTTTTTTTCTTTTATATCTTGAAGTATGCACACCTGAAATGAATGCGTCGTTTATAAAAATCGTTTATTTTCACCCTTTATTTTTTGTACTCATTTTTTCAATAGGAACTTTTTTTGCTGGTATTAAAGGATTCTCTAAAGCAGGTAATTGGATAACAATGCTTAGAAGCATAGTAACAGTTCTGCTAACATTGTTATTATCAGTGTTTTTAACACTAACTTTAATCATTGCTTATGCATTAAGTTAAATGTAATTCTTCACGAATAAAACTAAATATTACGTCAATACTATATATGACATTAGATTTTCTCCTTGTTCCCCCTTGGAGATGAGCAGTTAGTTTTTGTTAACTACTCTTATTTTCTACAATTGGTTTCATTTACCTGATGTATTTAACGTAATATTAAGTTACGATATAAACGAATAAAATATATTTGGCTGTTATACCATTACCCTAGGAAACTAGGGTTTTTATTTTTATAAAATGAAATTTTTATTGTAATTACTCACCTATAGTTTTATATTTTTCAAACATCCCTTCCGGAGAGTATTTACTAGCTGCCTTATCATTAATTCCGTTCTTCCTAATGCTAAAGCAATTTCCTTCACCTTTCCGAATCCATAATACTTATATATGTAGGCTAATCCTTTCGTTGTATACGGCTTCTTATGATTCGGATGGTAATCGGGATGATACTTCATTCGGCCCTGCGCATCATATTGAACTTCCACCTTGATCACTTTCCTTTCAAATGAAGTTTTTATTAAGCTACTTGATAAGCTTTACAAACTCATGATTCATCTTCGTCTGCATCAATCCGCAAAGAATATTTCTACCTTCAATTTCAAACCATTCTTCATTACGGCCGTCGCCTCAAATACTCCGCTTATATGATCAAATTTCTTGATATCCTCGTCCTCTAACATTCCGAATTCTTCTGGGAGACTATCGTAGAATTTTTCTACTGCATTTTCTAAATCATACTGACTTTTATATGTTTGTTCGTGAATTAACTGGACCTCCATTTTCATCCTCCTTTTCTAATAAAATAGCGTTTTTGTTTAGTTTCACTCTAAAAGTAAAATTTTCATTTTTTCATTCAACCAAGTTCATAACATATTCTTTTCCCCCGATAAAATAATGATTAGGTGTCCCATGCGCATTTTATTCATTGGAAATAATACCTTTCACGTACTTACGTATTAGAAACTTCATTTCTGCTTCTTCTCCACTAGCAATTTTGTTCACTTTTTTGATACATTTATGAAACATTCACATGTTATCTTCAATATGTTCTATTCTTTTTGAAAAACCATGTGAGAATACCAAAATAAGAAGCCCTAGAGCCCTAACTCTAGGGCTTCTTGTTTTCAAATAAGGATTTTGCTAAAAAACTACACATTTATTAAGAACATGCATAAAATATAATGCGGTATTCTTTTTCAATATTAATGATTATCCGAGAGCGCCTTGAATGGCGCTCTTTAATTTCCAAATAACATTTTTAGATAATTACGAGAGCGGATTTTATTATGTTGTACAAGCACTACTTCACTTTATTAAATAGACTATATAGATATTTAAAAGAAGGGAGCTTTAAATTCATATGGCTGATTACTTTTATAAAGATGGTAAAAAATATTATAAAAACCAATCACATTCCAACAATCAAAAAAATAACTGTTTTATTGAAACTCATACGATAGCTGGTTCTGAAGAAAATGAAAATGGAAATATACCTGTGTCAGTTTTCCTTGAAACCACCGCTCCACAAACTGTATTTGAGGATTTTACAAACAATCATAACAAAACATTAATTCAGTTATTCGTTGTCGGTATGAGTGCACCCGTTCAAGTAACTATTCTAACAAGAAGATCTAGCGTACCAATTACTACTACATTACAACCTGTTCAAACAAAAATATTTCAAGTTGAAGATTTTCAAAGTCTTACTCTTACAAAGCAGGAAGGTTCTACTAGTGTAGTTAGTTTATTTGTTCAAAAAACATTTTGTATATGCTGTAACGATAATAACGATTCATGTGATGAATATTACCAAGAATGTAATTGATAGATTAAATCACCAGAAAAACCCTTTATATAAAGGGTTCTTTTCCTTTTACTCCCCTCATTTTCCCGTTTTTTATTAAAATAACGATTTTATTATGTTTCCTAACTTACAGTAATGTCCTTAAAAAACATTCATATATATTTATCAGATGCACTTTTAAATCCCAGAGTATCAAATACTTTTAAGAGTTGACTGACCAATAATATTCGAATTATCTTTAAAAACTTATTAAAAATAACTTAGATACAAAAAAGCTACGTTTTATATAGGATAAAAAATTATCTTAAGTAAAGGAGCTTGATTATTTGTGAATTATCAAAATGATAACAACTCTAACATTCACAAACCTTGTTCTTGTCCATCTCCCACGGCTAACAGTTTAAATGTTGTTCAAACTACCCCATCAATAGTTTCTGTAAACTCTGCGATTCCACTAGATACTGTGGTAAATTCTAATGGCACGGCAATCTCATTCACACCACCAACAACTGTTTTACTTGAAGGTGGAAGAACCTATTTGGCAATCTATGAAGTGCAAGTTATCATTCAACCAGGAGGTAATTCGGCAGGTATCACTATGTATCTGAATAATAATCCAATCATTGGATCAGGTACTTCTCTAGGATATACAGCCGGATTCACTTCTGTATCAGCCCCCGCAATTTTCACTACACCTCCAGGTATAACAAGTACTCTTACTGTTAATGTAGGACCATATTCTAATACATTAAATACGTTGGGCTTAACTCTTGCTGTTGTAGCATTGACATAATGAAATGTAAAACTCTCTACTATGATTTTCTTTGTCCTTTAACTGTTTTTTGGGCTAGCCTCTAGGAACTCAACATAACTACATATAGAAAAAGAACATTATTTGGTTCGATAGTACTAGGTGACTCGGCTAGCACAATTGCTGAGTCACCTATTTATCTATAACAAAATAAAGCATTTGTTTAATTTATTACTTGTTCTTTTTAATGCATTATTCTATTACAATTCATTTTCATGTTATAATTACCAACAGTACATATTTTAATAGGCACAACAAATCTCATAAATATAGGAGGACCTTAATGATCCTAACTCAAGAAAAGAACATAAAATTAATTATGCATTTTCTTACATTATTATCTTTTTTTATTCTTATTTTCTTTAGTGTCACAATTTTTTATATACCTTTGGTTTTCTATTTTGTATGTAAATCACAAAACATTCGGAAAAATATTCTTGAAGCTGTTTTTTTTCAACTATTCATTTGGATAATTACAGTGATTTGGAATCTTTTCATAATAAGAATCTTAATGCTATTTTGGTCTAATTTAGACTTGGCTTCAAATAACGCTTTGATTATTTTCGGGGTAGCTTCTTTATATCTAATACTGTTTCTCTTGTTAATTTTTGGACCTATAAAAGGAATTTTATATGTGCTACAAGAAAAAGACTTTCATTATCCTATTATTTCTAAATGGATTAACAAATAAAAATACGTGTAGAAGAATTCAGAGTTTCACTGAATTCTTTTTTTATGGATCTTTTAAAATCTTTTACATCTTCCTTCATTCCTTCTTTTTAATAAACTTCAACTTTTATTACAATAACGCTTTTTTAAAATACAATCGTTTTTCTATAAACTTTGTAACCTTCATTTCCTTTCCTATGATTACAATTTCCTACTAGCAACCAAGTATTGGCTATCCCCCCCATATGAACACCTCAATTTTATTGGCATATACTTTGAAGGAAAAAACATTTCAATTAAACATATACCTACAAATTCAGTTGCTAATAATTTACCAAAAATTACTTAACATTTAATTTTTTAAAGGAGGTATTTATGAGATATAATCGAAAATCAAATTCGTGTGATAAATTTCAGCAACCCTGCTTTGTTTCTATATCCCCTTGTGATCAAAGTAATTGCTGTACACCTGTTTTTTTCTCGAATGCTCAACAACAAGAATTATTGCAAATAATAAATCAATTAAATCAAGCCATCCTTTCTTTTTTCACAACACCAAATCCAACAACTATACAAATACTCCAATCAGCATTACAGGCATTAAATGATTTATTAATAGCAGTACAACCAAATACACCAAATAGAAATTTAGTTATAAGAACTATAAATCAATTAATTAATTCTTTACCTACCGCATCTCTCACTCAAATCTCAGCATTATTCCAATTTCTATTCCAAAGCTTGTCTTCACTTATAAGTTGTTCAAATATATCGGACCCCTTATTACAGCAAACATTCAACTTAATTTTACAAGGAATCTTAAATAGTTCGCTATTAAGTAACATCGGAACACCGGGGCCGACTGGAGCCACTGGACCTAGAGGATTTCCTGGACCTAGAGGCGCTCAGGGTTCTCAAGGTGTGCAAGGAATTCAGGGGCCTGAAGGACCAGAAGGACCGGAAGGACCTCAAGGTGTGCAAGGGATTCAGGGACCGGAAGGGCCTGAAGGGCCTCAAGGACCTCAAGGTGTAGAAGGAATTCAGGGGCCTGAAGGACCAGAAGGACCTGAAGGACCTCAAGGTGTACAAGGGATTCAAGGACCACCAGGACCACCTGGGCCTACTGGTTCAGGGACCGGAATGGGAATTCCTGGACCACCGGGACCTACTGGGCCTCAGGGTATCCAAGGGATTCAAGGACCGGAAGGACCGGAAGGGCCCACTGGACCTCAGGGTGTACAAGGAATTCAAGGGCCGGAAGGACCGGAAGGAGCCACTGGACTTCAGGGTGTGCCAGGAATTCAAGGGCCGGAAGGACCACCAGGAGCCACTGGACCTCAAGGTGTGCAAGGAATCCAAGGGCCGGAAGGACCACCGGGACCTACCGGAGATTGTGATTGTCCACCGGGACCTACTGGACCGACCGGACCTACTGGGCCAACCGGACCTGCATGTAATTTCCTAGTATATGCTACAAATGCAGGACTCATAGATGACCCTACAAATGATACAGTATCTGTAATTAACACCGGAACAAATATAGTAGTTGATACAATTACTGTAGGTAATGCACCACTTGAAGTAACGGTTTCACCAAATGGAGCTCGTGCCTATGTTACTAATATTTTTTCTGATACCGTTTCCGTTATTGATACTGCTACGAATACTGTTATCGCTACCATTCCCGTTGGAACTGATCCAATCGGTGTAGCTGTTTCTCCAGATAACACAACTGTTTATGTTGGAAATCATGGTAATAATACTGTTTCTGTTATTAATGCAGCTACCAATGCAGTTATCACTACCATTCCTGTTGGCCTCGCTCCACAAGGAATCACTGTTTCACCAAATGGGACCTTTGCATATGTTGCAAACGAATTAAGCAACACAATTTCTGTTATTAATACTGCTACCAATGCAGTTATCGCTACCATTCCTGTCGGTATTCGTCCTAGAATAATCGTCTTCACACTAGATGGTACTCGTGCTTATGTCACAAATCAAAACAGCAATACTGTTTCTGTTATTAACACCGCTACCAATGCAGTTATTAATACAATTAACGTAAGTACCGAACCTGTTGGTATAGATATTACACCGGGTGGAAATCTTATTTACGTTGTAAATAAAGTTAGCAATAATGTATCTGTAATAAATGTGGCGACAAATACTGTGATTGATACAATTTCTGTTGGTTTATCCCCTGATCAAGTAACTATCATACCTGATGGCACTCGAGCATATGTTACAAATCAAGCTAGTAATACTGTTTCCGTTATTGATATTGCTACGAATACTGTTATCACTAATATCCCAGTAGGTGTCGCTCCAACCGGAATAGCTACTGGAACTATTTGTGAATAAAATAAAGAAATGAAAGCCACAGATAGTTTTTATTAACATTGATAGTATGTGATATTCTTTCTTTAACTACGTTCAAACAACCAGGATAAACCTCTATATTCTGTTAATATTCTTTTCTGTTTTGTCTTACAGAACCTGCCGAGCCGCTAGCTGTTGTTAGCTGCTCTCTTTCTATAAAATCCAAATCAAATACCAATCAATTTACTGAAATTGATTTTTTTGGAATTACATGATAATATTTACCTATAAAATCATTACCCTTATACAAAGAGCTATGAGCCTTTCCACTCATGGCTCTTTTTTATTACGATTTTCACTTCACATCTACACGATCAACTTTACCGTTTATCCAAACCGCGACTTGCTCACCAAATCCACTCATTGGTGGATTGACTACTGTTACATTTCCGCCCTTCACTATTAAAAGTTTGTTGCTACCAACATCAATTTCTACTTTTTTCAAATATCCATCTCCCTTTTACTACCGCATGTACTCAACAACATCAGTTTTAAAGCCACTTCCCAAATAAACCCTTACTGGAATTACTACACGACCTAGCTCGTCCACTTTTCTTGCAACACCTGTTTTTTCATAGCTTACTCTCCTTTAGTATTTTTATATTTATTTAGAATCTCATCCAAACGTTTCTAATTACGAATGGTTTCTGCTTATCAAGATTTAGATTTAATTAATTGTAATAAATCGGTTGGGGGTTTATACAGAAATGCTTTCAGGGAAATTTTTATAAAGAAATAAAAAATGCAGCAGTGAAAAAAATTAAAACTCATAATTTAAGACATACACACGCAACTATACTATTGAAACAAGGAGTTAACCCTAAAATTATCAGTGAGAGATTAGGTCATACTGACATTTCATTAACTCTTAGTATTTATTCTCATGTTTTATCGAACATACAGGAAGAAGGAGTAAAAAATTTTGGTAAAAGTATCATTGGATAGTTAACGTTTGCAAACTGTTTGTATTTTATAACAAAAAGCCAAACAAATCTTGTATTAACAAGGTTTATTCACTTTAACATATGTTATCATGTATAATACATATGTTAAGTAAATTCAGAATAACGAGGCAAATATTATGGACTTTGTTTATATTAATCAAAACGTATTAAATAATCTTCTATACATTTTATGTAGTATATTTGTTTTTTATTTCATATATGATAGCAGGCATTATTTGAAAAAATACAAAATATTACTGATTACCCTTTGTTCTAGTATCCCGCTTATTTTATGTATGCGATACCCTATCTATATGGATGAAAGTTGTATTCATGATTTAAGACAAATTCCGGTCATAATAGGTACGCTTTATGGTGGATTCCCTGTCGGTATCATATTGTTTACAATTTTATTAATTACAAGATTTATATTTTATGGCTTTAATATGCTGACAGTCGTTGTTTACGGAATAATGTTCATCGTTACAGCACTCGCATCTTCAAAATTTAATACATATAATAGAAAACTTAAAGTAGCTTTTTCCATGTTTTTAACCTTTTTCCTAGCAATATTTACAACTGTAATTGTATTAACTTTATCAGATTTTGAAGTGAATAATTTGTATATTATTTATTTCATGATATTACCGACTACTTTAATGTTATTTATTGTTTATATAAATGAAGTTATAAAAGATGCTGTATTAATGCGCTCAAAATTAATTAAAATGGAAAAAATGGAGATTGTTAGCCAACTCGCTGCAAGTATATCGCACGAAGTAAGGAATCCTTTAACGGTTGTAAAAGGATTTACACAGCTTTTAAAAACACCAAATTTAACTCCTGAATCAAGAGACGAATATATTAAACATATACTTGAAGAGTTAAATCGTGCCCAAGAAATTATCGATGATTACTTAACGTTTGCCAAACCTGCTCCAGAAAAATTAGATCAAATTTCAGTAAAGCAAGAGTTAAATCGAGTTATTAATATGATATTGCCATTATGTAATATGAATACGATACATATTACACAGGATTTTTCTGAGGCAACCATTGTTGGTAATAAACAGCACTTTCAACAATGTTTTTTAAACTTAATAAAAAACAGTATTGAAGCAATGCCTAATGGTGGTACCTTAAATATTTCCTCATCTATCAATAATAGTAAAGTTGAAATACGAATTGAAGATAGCGGAGTTGGAATGTCACAGGAGCAAATACATCGATTCGGTGAACCGTATTTTAGTACAAAAACAAAAGGAACTGGTTTAGGTACGATGGTTGCTGTTAAGATTATTGAGACGATGCATGGAAGTTTAAAAATCCGAAGTATCATTAGTAAAGGAACGACTTTAACGATTACGTTCCCGAAATATAGTAAGAATACGCATTTAAACAAATAAAAAAGGAGCATAGTTGCTCCTTTTTTATTTGTTTCGATACATAAGTATCTTCAATGTTTTTTTAGTTTACATTTGTGAAGACTAATTAAAAATTAGTATCCTCCGCCCCAGCAGCTGCATCCTACAATTATTAATAGAATGAATAACACAACTAATAAAGCGAAACCTCCACCAAAACCACAAGAACCACCGTAACTCATATTTTCTCCTCCTTTTGGTTTGAAAACTAATAGGTAGTTGATCATTTTAACTGGTTCGTATTATACATTATGTGTATATCCCTTTTTTGAGCATGTCTACATAAAAATAAGTAAAAGCACTCGTTTAAAGAGTGCTTTAAAATGGATACCAAAAGTTTTGAAATACGTTTAATTTTAAATATACCGCAACAATAAATATGAAAATACCGGCAAATAAAGCGATGAAATCTTCACGTTTCGCCTTACTTGTATAAAACCATGTACGTTTATCCTTCTTTCCAAATCCTCTTAAATCCATTGCATTTGAAACCGTATCTATTCTTTCTAGAGAATGAATGATTAGTGGCCAGAAAATTAAAACACGGTTCTTCATACGAACCCATAAACTTGCTTCTCCTTTTTCAAAAGCCACTCCTCTCGCTTCTTGCGCGTGTTTAATAATTTTATACTCAGACTGGATGTCAGGAATATAACGTAGTGCAATATTTATTGCATAAGTAATCTTATAATGAATACCAAGTTTACTTAAGTTACTTACAAATTCACTTGGATCTGTCGTGTAAATAAAAAGAAGTGTAAATGGTAACAACGTAAAATACTTTAATGAAAGTGTAGCTGCATAAAATAATGTTTCATATGTAATCGTTACATATCCAACATGTAAAAACGCGGTATATGATTCAGTTAATTCAGATCCATGAGTTGGTGTAATCAATAAAATCATGACAGAGTTTAATAAACTAAATGTAAATATGACACTAAAAACAATTAAAATTTTACGAAATGGAATTTTAGCAATGCTGAGCCCGATACACCCAATAATAAATAATATTAGCAACACCCGAAAATCAAAAAACAAAAAAGTAAGCGTCATACAAAAAATAAATAAAAACAATTTCACTACCCCATCCATACGATGAAAATATGTACTATGCACCTTCCTCCCTCCTATTACTATCTAAATAAAGTTCCATAAATTTTTCCGGACATGCAATCCCACTAAATTTAACAAGCTTGGTTAAAGAACTCTCTCTTAAGTTAGCTATTTGTAACGTTTCTTGATCACCAAATACATTAGACACTGTATTATCCGCAATAATTTTCCCTTCATGTAGAACTACTGCACGGTCTGTATATTCTAGCGCGAGATTCATATCGTGAGTGATAAAAACAAATGAAATTCCCTTTTTAGCTAGGTTTTTAATAAAAGACATAAATTGTTTATAGTGATAATAATCTTGTCCCGCTGTTGGTTCATCTAATATGATAAGTTTAGGATTTGTTGTTAATACAGATGCGATTGTTAATCTCTTTTTTTGCCCATAGCTTAGTGCTTGAATTGGCCAATTACGAAATGGATATAAACCACAAATTTTTAAAGTTCCTTCTACTCTATTCTTAATTTCTTCCTTAGAAAAATTATGTAATGTTAATGTAAATGAAACTTCTTCAAAAACAGTAGGCTGTGTAATCATATGATTTGGATTTTGCATCACGTAAGATATGATTTCCCCACGTTTACGAATAGACCAAGAACTAATATCTTCACCTTTTAACAAGATTTTCCCATTTTTCATTTTATTTATGCCTATAAGACTATGAGCTAATGTTGATTTCCCTGCTCCATTATGCCCTAACAGTGCCACAATTTCTCCTTCATATATTGAAAGGTTTACATTTTCTAATACTTTTTGTTTATTAGAGTATGAAAATGATAAATTCTCCACTTTAAGTAATTCCTTGTTTTTAGTATTCCCTTTTAATATGACTTGTTTCTCCATCCACTCTTTTATAACGTTGCTTACCTTTTCTTTTTGAAGGTTTTCCATTGGATATATTACGTCATTATTACTATCAAAATGTAATCTCTTTAATGCTTCGATGTAAATAGGCTCTCTTAAGCCGATACGTGGTAATATATTTGACGCTAAGATTTCTTTTGGTGTTCCTATCGCAATGACTTTACCTTCATCAATTAATATAACTTTGTCTAAATCCAGGTTTAAAATTTCTTCTATTCTATGTTCAATAATAACAATCGTTTTATTATATTGTTCATGTATATCTTTCATAAGTTTTATCGTATGTAAGGCACTTAGTGGATCTAAATTAGCTAACGGTTCATCGAACAATAATATATCCGCATTTGTTGTTAATAAACCCGCTAGAGAAACTGTTTGCTTTTGACCTCCTGATAATTCATGTGGACTTTGTTTATGAAACGTATGCATCTTCACCTTTCTTAATGAGTCCGAAACAATCTTTTTCATGTCATCTTGCTTTACACATTCATTTTCTAAATAAAAAGCTACATCTTCTTCTACTGTCAGACCAATAAATTGAGCATCTTGATCTTGCAAAATTGTTCCTACCTGCTTACTTTGTTCAAAAATACTTCCTTCCCTCGGGTCTTTACCGGCAATTAAAACGTTACCTGTACTAGTCCCTTCGTAAGAAAATGGGATTAGCCCATTTATACAATGAGCTAATGTCGACTTTCCTGAACCACTTCGTCCAGCAATTAGTACTTTTTCCCCAGGGTATATATGAAAGGTAATATCACTTAAAGTAGGCTGCGCAGCATGCCCATATTGAAAGGTGAATTGTTCAAACGAAATAATTGGTTTCATGTTAACATCCCTACTTTTCAATTTTTAAATGTGTATGTTTCATATTAGATTTTGCCAAGCCAATTGTAAGTGGCAATCCAACTACTAAGAAAACGATAACATCGGAAATTGTTGCTCCTAATACTTGGATAACAATTTTGTCAAATGGTTCTCCCATCACAATAATATCGAATGCCCCAGCAAATATAATAGCAATGACAATACCAACTAGCCCAGTAATTGCTAAATAAGAAATATGCCCCTTGTTAAACGACCCGTTTTTCACACTAAAACCAACTCTTTTTTGAATAAGACCCATCGAAAAACCAATAATCCCTGAACTAGTAACCCAGCCCCACCAAATCCCCCATCCAGCAATCGTATCTGTTACGGTATGACCGATAAGTCCGATTAACAGTCCTGCCACTGGACCAAATAATGCTCCAAAAACAGTTAATATAGCTAATGCTGGTTTAATAAATGTATTCGGTGCAATAGAAAATCCCCAAAGTCCTAATATCCCGTATAATGCTGCTCCAATACCGATTGCTACTACTAACTTTGTTGATAATTTGTTCATGACAATTCCCCTCTCATATTAGTCAACTTTTATTACTCTATATTTAATTTAAAAATGAATTATGCATCGACACTCCCTTTCTATACAACAAAAAAATGACCTCTTACATAAGAGGTCATTTTCTTTCACGTTCAAGAATCCTCTTATCTTTCAAAAAACACATCGTGTCCTCTGCGGAATTAGCACCTTCCTATAAAATTACATAGGGGTTGCTGAGGTTTCTTAGGGCCGTTCCCTCCACCTCTCTGGATAAGTATTAATTTGTAATTCGTATTATGGCACTAAAGAATGTAAATTTCAACACTTTTCTTACTATTTTTATTTTTTGTTAAATAGATCATTTAAATCATTGTATTCTTATCGGAATTATGAAATAATAAATTCAAAATCGTTTCGGGAGGAATGCATTATGAAAGTTATTGGTTTGATTGGAGGATTAAGTTGGGAATCTACATCCTTATACTATAAACATATTAATACACTTACACTCTCTCAATACGATCAAAATGCAAAGTTAGTTTTATATAGTATGGATTTTGGTGAAGTAACTACTTTATTACAAAACCATCAATATGAAGAAGTGAAAAATGAACTAGTTACAGTTGCAAAGAAAGTTGAAAAATCTGGGGCTGAATGTTTATTAATGTGTTCAAATACCGTACATCTATTTGCCGAGGAAGTAGAACAAGCAATATCTATCCCGCTTCTTCACATTGGTGATGTAAGTGCTAAAGAAATGGTAGAACAGAATATAAAACGTATCGGACTATTAGGAACAAAACAAACGATGGAGCAAGATTTCTATAAATCACGATTAGCGAAATATAACATTAAGACAATTATCCCAAATGAAGAGGAAAGAACCTTTATCCACCATGTCATATTAGATGAATTAAGTAGAGGGATCATTTCAGAAACATCTAAAGAAAAGTTATTACAAATTACAAAATCATTAATTCAAAACGGCGCTGAAGGTATATTATTAGGCTGTACTGAAATACCTTTACTCATCTCCCAAAATGATCTTACTGTTCCCGTTTTTGATACTGCTTTTTTACATGCAAATACTGCTGTGCAATTTGCTGGATAAGAATATACAAGCATAAAGGTGAGAACCTCTATGCTTGTATACAGTTACGACTATTTATCCCGCTATTTATGGGTAGTAAAATCCCTACCGATTAAAGTTTTACTTTATTTAAAAGAGATTCAATAACTGCAATTGCTTCTTTTGAACCACCACATTCTAAAAAGCTATCATTAAGTTTTCTTATACCATGTTTATACTTTTCATTTGAAAGAACATCTGTTACGGCCTCTTTTAAAGTGTGCACATTAACATGTTCCTTCAATAGTCTATGTGCCGCTTCAAGCTCAGTTAGTCTTTGCGCTATCATAGGCTGGTCTTTATCATGCGGTATTATTACAAATGGGACATTATAATGAATGGCATCGTGTACGCTATTCATACCGCCATGTGTAATAAAAACATCTGCTTCATTTAATATTTCTGATTGAGGTACGTATGGAGCAATTATAAAATTATCTGGTGCTTTCTTAATTTTAGAAATATCATTTCTATCACCAATTGCCATTACAACTATCCCATCAAAATCTGAAAAAGTATCAATACAAGTATTAAAGAATGGTTCGAGTCCTTCAAGCAGTGTTCCCATTGAAATATAAATAACTTTCTTTTCTTTAAGTGATTCCAGTGGAAACTTTATATTTGTTTTACGCTTTGAAATACTCGGTCCAATAAAAATGTTATTTTCTCCGAACGATTCGTTATTAGGTTGGAAATAACGACTTGTGTATACGAGACAAACATCACCCTTATTATTCATAAATTGAAGATTATTCTTTGGTTTTACTCCAAATTTATGTTCCATCTGATTTAGTAATTTTTCAGAGATTTCCTCTGGTTGGAATGGCATATCTGCATTTGGATGAAAAGGTAATGTCTTCAAAAATTCTGGCGGAATTAAAAATATAGGTGAGGACACTACACCTGGAACTTGTAAATACTCCTTTACTAACTCTCCTGCGCCAAATATATCATAAATTACGAAATCAAAATTTATACTTTCACATAATTGTTTCGTAATTTCTAATATATATAAAGAAGTTTGAACATGCACATGAAAGAAAGCATTTAACCCAGATGAGGTTTCAGCATCAATAGAAATCTCTTTTAATAGATCCGGATGAATATGTACAGTAGCTCCTAAATCTTCAATTCTATCCTTAAAGTTTGCCGTTGTAATATAATGTACGTTATCCCCTCGTTTAGTAAAAGCTTTTACTAAATTTAATGTAGGGTTTACATGTCCCTCTGCTGTAAAATTAACCACTAAAATATTTAGCACTTATTCCTCACTCCTTACATTTCATTGTTTTAATTAAGCATACTGTTATTTGTACAAGTAATCTTCCCCTAATAGTCCTAATATGCTTGCTACATTATATTGATAAATAATTTTCAGTCATCACCATAAAAAAAGCATCTACCTATGTAGATGCCTAACCGTGATAAGGAGTGTTCTGTGAGGTTAGAACAAGCTTTTCTGCTTGTCCTATGCTATTAATATATGATTGATTTTATAAAACGTGAATAGTTAATAGAATTATTTTATCCATTTTATATGATCAAATGGATAAAATACCATTTCTACTTTACCTATTATATTTGACTCATCAATAAGTCCAAGTGTATTCCTACTATCTTTACTATGATTACGATTATCACCTAACACAAATAATTTATGCGTAGGAACTTTTATTTCTCTAAAATTTGAAAAACGATTGGATACTTGTGACATATCTAAATTTATATACGACTCATCACGCTTTTTACCGTTAATAAATACCTCATCCTTTTTTAGTTGTATATTATCCCCCGATAATCCAATAATTCGTTTCACATAGTAAGTAGGCTCGTCTTATTTTTTTATAATGACAACATCTCCATGATGAAAAGACGATAAACAGACGTTTACCTTATTAACAAGTATATAATCTTTTTCATTCAAAGTAGGTTGCATCGAAATTCCTTCTACCATACAAAATAAAAAGGACTTATTAATAAAAATAACCCCTATTATAATTAAGATGTAGCTACATATGTTCCTCCAATATTTTAGAATAAACAGCTTCATATATACCTCATTTCTAATCTATTCCCAGATAAAAACGCCTCTAGTTCACATGAATGCTAGAGACGTTTCTTCCATTTTAATTCTCTTTAGAGGCATCTGTTTTTGGCGCTTCACCAGTTAATCGCTTATTTTTCAAATCAAAATAAGCATCTAAAACTTCTTTTCCAATATCGGAGTTAATGCCCGATTTATCATTTTCAACCCACGGTACTACAACAGAAAATGCTACTTCTGGATCATCATATGGCGCATATCCAGCTAATGTTAAGTTATAACATTCTCTACGATCGCCTTTCGCATTTCGCCCAATTTCATTTTCTCCACCATATACAGTTTGTGCAGTCCCTGTTTTACCAGCTGGTTTATATGGTGCTTTTTGGAACGCTCTTACTCCCGTTCCATCTCCTTCTTGAAATACTTTTCTAAATCCTTCTTTTACTTGATTAATATATTCTTGTTTCATATCGATTCTATTTAAAACAACGGGTTCTATTGATTGTACTACTTTACCAACCTCATCTTTTTGAACGGTTTGTTCTCTAATCTCTTGAACAATTTGTGGTTTCATTCGATACCCTCCATTTGCGATAGTCGAAATATATTGTGCAAGCTGAAGTGGTGTATATGTATCATATTGTCCAATAGAATAATCTAATAAGAAACCAGGCTGATTATCTTTTCTTCCAATTTGTCCTGCAGTTTCATTCGGTAAATCAATACCAGTTTGTACACCTAGTCCAAATTGCCTGAAATAATATCTCATTTTATCAAAATATTCTTGTTTAATATCTAGTGAACTATTTTTCACATAATCCACACCAGCAATTTTTAATGCTATATTAAACATATAAACGTTTGAAGAAACTTGTAACGCTCTTAGATCGTCTATATCACCAAAATTTTTCCAAGACTTCTTTTCCTTAGTTCCTTTAAACTTCATAGGTGCATCATAAAAATGTGTCCCAGGAGTTATTGCATTTGTTTCAAACCCTGTTAACACTGTCGCACCTTTAACCGTTGATCCAAGCTCATATGAACTTGTCAGCGTGCCTAAAGCATAATCTTCTACTTCCATTTTCCCATCTTTTTCTACAAGCCTTTTCCCAGCCATTGATAATACTTGGCCATTTTTAGGATTCATCATCACTACGAAAGCACGGTCTAACATTGATTCTGATCCTTTATATTGTTTTAATATTTTTTCTATGCTCTCCTCTACTTTTTTTTGCAATTCCATATCTATTGTTAAAGTTAAATTTTTACCGCTTTTTCCTTCCGAAACCGTTTCCGTTCTAATAGTATTTCCTTGTTTATCAGCAATGCTTCTTACTTCTTTTTTTGTACCATGAAGTACATCTTCGTATTGCTGTTCGATATAACTTTTGCCGACCCTATCATTTCGGCTATAATCACGCACTAAATAATAATCTAATCGTTCACGTGGCAATCCTTCATCAGCATTTGAAACGTTACCAAGGACAGAACGGAATAATCCATCATTTACATAGATTCTCTCCCAATCAACTGATGCGTCTACTCCTGGAAGGTTCGCTAAATTTTCACTAATCACCGCATATTCCTGTTCACTAACGTCCTTTTTAATAATTTGAGGTGCCATTTGAAAACCTGAGGTCATTTTACTTTTAATAGCTAACACTTCTATATCTTTAGCCGTTAGTTCTTGAAGATTTTTATCTGTAACGCGTTTCCTTTTTAAATCTTCTATTTTTTTGTCTAGCTCTTTTCCGGTAATATCCTTATCTCGGAACTTATCTATTTCTTTTTTTGATACTAAGTCTTGAGCAAGTTCTGGATTTAATTGCATCCAAAAGTCTTTCTTATCAGTCTCAGTTAACTTATCTATATCTTCTTGTGGCATTTCAATAATATCTGCAAGTTGTCTTGCTGATTTTAATATTTCTTCTTGTTTTACACCTTTCACCTTTGTATATGTAATCGTACGTAAAGACTTATTATCAACTACTGGATTTCCTTCACGATCAAATATTTTTCCACGTGGTACAGAAAGGCCCACGGTTGCATTTTCTCTCTTCTCTACTTCATTTTTATATGTTTCTCCATCAAAAATTTGCACTTTCCCTAACTGAATAATAATGCCAGAAAATAATAAAAATACACAAAGGAATAAAATATTTAACCGGAGAGGTACTACTCTACCACTTTTCTTCTCTTGCTTTTTCACTTTGTCATAATCTCCTCCTTACAATATTTCAAATAATAATCACATTTCTATATTAAAAGTAATGTACAATTTCTATACATTGCTTTGTACAAATATTAATATAATGTTTAAAACTTAATAGAAATTAAAACAAAGGTAAAGAAAAGGTAAAGTTTACTAAATTAAATATAAAAAATACCCAATAACAAAAAGCTTAGTTTTCACTAATCGCTTTGTTATTGGGTATTAATTGATTTAAGAATTACTACTAGTGCGTATTGGTATACATTTGTCGTCACAATTAGAAAGAGATTGTTTACTTAGTACTTTCGGTAAGTAAATAGTTACTGTTGTCCCGACACCAACCTCACTCATGATACTAATTGTCCCTTGATGACTTTCAATAATTTTATAACTTAACATTAATCCAATACCAGTCCCTTTTTCTTTCGTACTATAAAAAGGTTCACCTAATCTCTTAATTCTTTCTTCAGGTATTCCTATTCCTTCATCTATTACATGAATAATGACACCATCATCATTTATTTCTTTTATGTGAATTGAAATTTCCCCACCATTTGGCATAGCTTCGATTGAATTTTGCAAAATATTAATAAATACTTGTTTCAATTGATTTTCTGAGCATTCAATAATTATATCTTTGTCATCCGTAAATAGTTCAACTTGAATATTTGTCATAATTGCTTTTGTATTCATTAACGATACGACATTTTTAAAAATTTGATAAATATTTTTCTTTTCTGTATTTATTTCATCTGTTTTAGCAATTGACAGAAATTCTTGCAGGATCGCTTCTATCCTTTCAATTTCAGAAAGCATAAGATCAAAATATCTTTCTTGATCTTCTTTATTAATTTGGAATAACTGTATAAAACCTTTAATTACAGTTAAAGGATTTCTTACTTCATGAGCTACGCCAGCTGCTAATTGACCAATTGCTGCAAGCGTATCTGATTTGTTTAACAATTCTTCTGTCTTTTTTCGCTCTGTAATGTCGCGTATAATAATCATAATTTTATCACGTAATAATGGTAAACACCTAGCTTCAAAGAAATCAATACTTCCATTAAGTGTGAGTGGATATTCTACAATTACATTCGTTCCTTTTTCCTTCACTTGATTAATGGCTTCCTGAAACTGCTGCGCTACTGAAGATGGTAATACTTCGTAAAACTTTTTTCCCATAAAAGCTTCTGCGGGTACGTAAAACTTTGTAGGGGATCCTGCCTTGTAATCAATAATCGTGCCATCATCTTCTGTTAAGAAACATAAATCTGGTAAAGCTTTAAAAATTAATTCAAGTTCAGATGTTTGTTGTTTTAACTGCTCTTCTATCGCTTTTAAATGCGTAATATCTACACCAACAGCCCAATAACTATATCCTGTTACAGGAAACTGTTCTGATATATTCGACCACATTATTGTTTTGATTTCACCATTTTTACATGTTAAGTGCATTTCCCAATCTCTGAAATTTTTTCCACAAGTTAAAAATTTCTTTTGTATTTGCTGGCGATAATTATGATCAGGATACAACAATTGCAGTGCATTTGGATTTCCAATTATTTCTTCAGCGGTATAACCTGTTACGATTTCACATTCTCGGTTCCACAAAACAAAATCTCCATTATAATCAAGCGCATCGACCATAACAGGCATATTTTGTAAAATCGTATGTAGTTCCTCCTCTTTCCGAGAAAGCAACGTTGTATTTTTACTTTGAAATACCTTTATTGCACCATCTAAAATTAAACTTGAGAGCATTTCAAAGTATTTTTGACAACTGAAAATTTCACTTTTTTTGGACCATACAACAAAAGATCCTAAATGTTGATTGTATAAGAAAATGGGGATTTCAATCTTTGGAAGTTTACTCTTTTTTATCTCATTCATTCCGAATGAAAAAACACACTCTTTTTCAGCATCAAGAAGTTGATGTGATATGTTAGTTAATTTATAAAATTGTTCTGCCATGGTTTCTATTGTACTCACATCAATAAGTTCCATTAGCCGCGAATTCATTCTTTGTTCACCTCAATATGTAAAATTAATACAAATCTAAAATTCATACTTCTCCATTATACGAAGAAAGCTAGTGTAGGTATATAGCTGTAGAATAATTATTCGATCAAATTTTATTTTTCAATTAAAACAAGAAAAGAATATATTTCGTTCATTCCTCATTTATTGTCTAGGTAACTTGAATTCCTCCTTACATTCACTTAATTTTCACTTGAGAGTCATATGCGTCACTAATAGCGGTATAAACATGCAATAAGTATAAAGTTCATAAAATATTCACATTTTTATGAAAAATATACACATTTATTCCAATATATTCTATATAATGAAATGTAATAAGGCTTCTATGAATCTCATAGAATACCTTACCCCTAATAAAAAGAAAAAAGAATCCATTTGGATTCTTTTTTCTTTTTTTAATTACATTACATATTTATATAAAGCATGTGCCACACCATGTTCTTCATTTGATAACGTTTCGTATTTACACATTGCTTTTATTTCTTCAACTGCATTCCCCATTGCAATTGATATGTTCGCTTTTTCCATCATAGAAACATCGTTTAGTCCATCACCTATCGCTACAGTGTTTTCAACCGGAATATTAAGATGTTCTGCTAAAGTATATAATCCATTCCCTTTTTGAGCATCTCGATGATTAATCTCTAAATTGTGCCAATATGAAGATGTAATTGCTAAATCTGTATTATGAAGAAATGTTTCTTTTAGTTTTTTTAATTTCTCAATATCATAAGAAAATGGTAATAGTTTATGCACATGTATATCTGTTTCTACAATTGGTTTACAACTTTCCGTACTATGAAACGCTGTATGCTCAAGATATAATGCTGCGATTGTTTCTAACTCTTTCAAGTCGAAATTTTCTTTTGAATTCTTCACATACTCAATTTCATTACGTACACTCTCTACTCCATAATCTGGTACGTACACACCTTTATCAGTATAAAGCTGATAATATAAACCATTCTCTTCAAGATATTCTACAATTTCAAGTGCCTGCATATTTTGAATTGGATATCTCTTCATCATTTTTTTATCTTTATATATAAGAGCCCCATTTTCCGCAATGATTGGACACTCTAAATTAACTTCTAACAATAATCGCTCAATGTCAACAATAGAACGTCCTGTACAAATTGCTACAACATGGCCAGCTTCTTGACATGTTCGAATTGCTTCTGCATTTTCTTTACTTATCATTTTATTCCCCGAAAGAAGAGTTCCATCTAAATCAATTGCGATTAATTTCATTATTTCTTCACCACTTTCTATAAATACACGAGTTCTAATTAATTATTAGGTATCGTTTCCATACAATCCTCGTGAGGTACTTCTTATTTATAATTTATGAAAAGCGTTTCAGGTCAAGAAATAATTAAAAATAAAATCCAAAGCTTTTCTTTTTAAAAAAGCTTTGGATTTTAAACTATGAATTATAACTAATGTATTTTGTCTCACACATGTACACGTTTTTTTCTTCAGTTGGGATATATACTTTAAACTTTTCTAATCGTTTTCCATAGACATGAATCGTAATAACGCTTTCATTTTTGCTAATTTCAAGAATATGACAATCTGCTGGTGGAATTACTTTATCAGTTTCTCCTTCTCCCAAATAAAGATTTCCTGTATGTGTTAAATAAACAAGTGAATTTCCAAGTTGTTTCGTTTGTATAAAGTTCTGCACCATTATCCTTCCTGAAAAAACGCCTTCTACTCCCCATGTGCCGTCATGATCATGTAAAGGTGTAGATTGTCCATCTTTCCATACGAGAGCTAGTACTTCAAAACGTTTGAGCGGATCTTCATACAATAAATGTCTTGCATATTGGGTCAAATTGGCCTTCTGTTTTTCTAACGGAAGCCATGTTTTCTTTTCTAAAAGTTCTTCTAGTAATTTTTCAATGCCACACACTATTTCTTCTTCAAATAAACCGTTTTCCATAAGATCTGTAACACCTTTAATAAACTTTTGAAATGATTTACTTCCATTACAAGTCAACATAAGAATCCTCCTCTACGTTTTATACAATTCCATATTAAGGTAATTGCCGAAAACTCACAATTGAGAAACAAAAAAACAAGATGCAAATGTATGCACCTTGTTAAGATTTTTATTTAGCTTTCAATCGAATAGGTAAGTATTTTAATGTTTGTTCATTTTCCAATATACATTTTTCTAAACAGAAAGATGGAGATAGCTCTATTTTTTCAAAAGCATTTATAAAGGTAGTTAATGCAATCTCAGCTTCTAAACGTGCAAGTGGTGCTCCTAAGCAAAAGTGAGGACCTTTCCCAAAGGTTAAATGCTTTTCATTTCCTGTTCGATGTACATTAAATTGAGAGGCTTGTGAAAATTTTTTCTCATCTAAATTCGCTGCACTAACCCACGCAACAATCATCTGATTCTTTTTCATGAAAGGACCAAATATATTTGTATCCTCTGTAATCCTCCGGGCCAATGTAACAGGAAAGCGATAGCGTAATACTTCCTCAATCGCTTTTAAAATTAAGCTAGGTTCTTTTCTTAACTCTTCATAAATTCCAGGTGAATCTACTAAAAAGCAATAAAAGCTATTAATAATTAAATTTGTAGTGGTTTCATTCCCAGCCGCTAGTAAACCTAATGAAAAGGTTACAATTTCTTCATCGGTTAATCTTTCCCCTTCATATTCAGCTCGAATTAAATCAGAAATGATATCATCGGTTAAATGATATCTCTTTTCCTGAACAATCGGTAGAAGGTATGCTTTGAATTCATGTAATGCTATCCCTTTCTCAGCATCCAGATCATTAAACTTTTCTTTACTATACGGCATAAATAAAATATCAGACCATTCTTTAATTTTTTTACGATCTGTTGTTGGGACTCCTAATAAATCGGAAATAACGGTAACAGGTAAAGGTGCAGCAAACTGTTCAACGATATTAACTTCACTACATTTTTCGATATGTTGTACAAGTTCATCTGCGATAGCCTGTATTCGAGGTTTCCACTGTTCTAAACTTCTTGGAGTAAATGCCTTAGAAACAATGGAACGTACATTGCGATGTTCTGGTGGATCTGTAGAGTTTATATTTATTCTAGTTTCTAAAGGAGGGATTGAGAATTGTCTGCGCTCCCTTCTACTTGAAAATAAGCGATAATCTGATAAAACACGATTTACATCATCATATAAAAAAACATTCCATACATCCTGCTCTTCATCATAATGAACTGGGTGATTATCCCTCATCAAACGATACCATTCATATGGATTCCATAATTCTTCTTTTGTTTTCAGCTTTGAAATTTCATGAACTAAAATAACATTTTCAGGTGAAGCCATAGTTCTTTCCTCCCTTTTCTTTTACAATAAAAGTGATAGGTCGGCAGTCCAAAGTTGTATAAACTATAATATGTTATTTTAACATATACCAAAGGGGATTTTTCATTAGAGAACTTGAGAAATATATAAGGGGGATTTTTATGTACGTTGACATTTTACTACTAGCAGAATTAACGACAGGACCAAAACATGGATATGAAATTAAAAAAAATGTTCAAAATCGTTTAGGTGAAAATTTCGAATTAAATCACAACATGCTTTATCCTGCCCTTCGGCGCTTTGAAAATATGGGTGCTATAACGAAAAAAATACATAAACAAGTCGGAAAACCAAACCGAAATATGTACGATATAACAGAAACAGGAGAAGAAATTTTTTCTGAAATGTTACGAGAGTTTCCCGAAAAACTTGCGACAAACAATACAGAATTTCTTGTTCGTATTGCGCTATTTGAAAAACTTGACTATGAGGATAGAAAAGAGATTTTGACTGTACGTCAAAACGTACTATATAATCAGCTTACTGCTATTCAGTCTCTAGATGTTACCTCATCTTTTATTACTGAAGTCATTGAATTTAGTAAATCACGAATTGAACATGAATTGAGTTGGATTACATCACTTATGAAAAAAATATGAAAAAATAACAAGAAAAGTTAAAAATAATGAATGAAAATGATATTTATTATCAATACTATAATTAATAAAAGGGCAACCACGATTTGGCTACCCTTCAAACATTTACACTTCTGGATCGAAAGTTTTGCAATCTGTTTCTTCCGTTGTAGATGCATGTTTACCTTTATGACTTACTACGTAAATTGCCTCTGCACTACATTTATTACCGTTCGCCCAAAATTTACAGTTATTTACTTCACATAAAACGTCTTGTGCCATAGTATCACACCTCCTTTTTCTATTATCATTAACAAAATTCGGAGGTATGATACTCTTTGTCATGCATTTTTTATTCCCTTTTTAGCTTTCTTAATGGTTCAATATCTCCTCGTACAATCACATCTATATTTTCAGTTATTTTTTCAATGTCAAAATGCCACCATTGAATTTGTAATAATTCTTCTATTATTTCATTTGAAAATCTCTCTTTTATTTTATTTGCTGGATTTCCACCAACAATTGTATATGGTGCGACGTCTCTAGTCACAACAGATTTAGCTGCAATGATTGCACCATCTCCTATTTTTATTCCGGGCATAATAGTTGTGTCCATACCAATCCAAACGTCATTTCCTATAACTGTATCGCCTTTGTAAGGTAAATCAGACAAACTAGGTGTATACTTCTCCCACCCATTTCCAAAGATATTAAATGGATATGCCGAAAATCCATCCATCCGATGATTCGCTCCGTTCATAATAAAGTTAACTCCAGATGCAATACAACAAAACTTTCCAATAGTAAGGCGATCCCCAAGAAATTCATAATGATGTAATACTCGATTTTCAAATGTTTCTCCATCTTTCGCATCATAATAAGAATAGTCACCAACAAGTATATTAGGTTTTGTTATTGTATTTTTTATAAATTGAACGTTTTGATTTCCTTCAATAGGGTATTTAATATTTGGATTAGGATTCATTTTGTACAGCGCTTCCTTTACCACTTATTTCACTTTCTACCGCTATTACTGGCTTTAAATTGTATATAGGTAAAATAAACAATAATCCAATTATAAAAAGTAAAGCCGTCCCTTCATACATCATACTTAATGAAAACATCTCTTTTAATGAGCCAGCTATACTCATCGTTACTACCATTGAACCGGTAAATAGCGGACTTAAAATACCATTTACACGACCTATAAAATCGGTATCGCTATTTTGAATAATAAGCGTATTAATACCAATTTGGATACAAGGAAGAGCTAAGCCACTAAAAAGCTGAGCTGTAAGTGTCACCCATAAATTTGTAGAATATCCTATAATGCCAATACCAATTGCTTGACCAAGCATACCGATAATTAACATCTTTTGCGGAGCAACGTTTTTCGCAAATACCATTGCTAATGCTCCGCCAACAATCATTCCCGCACCATTTACTGTTAGTAGCCACTGTAAACTCTCTTTTGATAATCCTAGCTGCTCAGTCACAATAAATATACCTAATGGTTGAATTAATCCTATACCTAGTCCTGCAGCCATAAAGCAAAGCCCTAGCAAAGTTAATGCTTTTTTCTTTTTGACATACTTAATACCATCCTTCATCTCCTGCAGCAGAGTGATATCTTTCTTTTCTACGTCGTTTTCAAGATCTTTCGGAAGAAATAACAATACAACTGCCGCAAGTAAAAACGAGATACCTGTTATGATGATTGAAATATAAATTCCAAAACTATGAAAGATAAATGTCCCTAGAATTGGTCCTAATACCATAAATATTGCAAATATCGTTTGATATATAGACATCGCTAATTGAATTTGTTCCGTTGATAAATGTTGTTTAAACAACTTCATTCCAGATGGTTGTGAAAACTGTGAAAGGATTGCAGAGATGAGTGTCACAAAAAACACAATTTTCCACGTTCCAAACATAAGCGTAATTAAGACAGCGAATACTGAAATGGAACTTAACGTTTCACACCATATCATTGTCTTCTTTGGCTTCCACCTATCAGCAAAGGTACCGCCAATAAATGAAAAAATAAAAATTGGAGCGAATTCAGCAACTGAAATCATGGAAATAGCAAAAGCATCACCTTTTGTCATTTCCATTACATATAGTAATACCGCAAAGTTTCGAACCCATATTCCTATTTGTAAAAATAATGCTGATGCTAAAATCCCTTGTACAAACCGATTTTTTAATACTTGTGATACCCCATTGTTTTGTTTCGTTACTACATTTGTCGACATAAAAAAGCCTCCTATTTCATGTTCTGAACAGGAGGCAGCACAAATCATATAAAAAGACTATATATTCGCAGAGCGAAATACATCCCTTTTCTATAAATGTACAGACTAACCCTATTCAGAAGAATATTTCGTTTTTTAACGAAGATCTCTTACAAATAGAATTAGTTGATCATTGGGATGTCTTCACCCTTCCGTTTCGAATTTAAATAACACATACATACTCTATGTAAATCATTTTCGATGTATGCATGTCTCCTTTTAACTATTCTAGAAAGTTAAAGGTAATTCCTCTAAAGAACGCATTAAATAGTTACCTTGCCATTTAATTTCTTCACGATTCCCTTTTATTTGTAGTTCAGGCATTCGATTAAACAAAGTAGTAATAGCAATCTTTGCTTCTAACCTCGCAAGTGGAGCGCCTAAACAGAAATGGCTACCATGACCAAAGGCAATATGACGATTATTTTCCCGAGTAATATCGAATACTTCTGGGTTTTCAAATACAGTTTCATCACGGTTTGCAGAAGCTAAGGCAATGACAACCATATCTCCTTTTTCGATTGTTCGGTCGTGAATTTGAAAAGGTTCCGCTGCCCATCTTGCAGTTGTAACCTCAACTGGAGAATAATAACGCAATCCTTCCTCAATAGCCGAATCAATTAGTTTTGGATTATCTTTTAATAACTGTAATTGATTTGGATTTTCAAGAAGTGCTAATACCGTATTTGTAATTAAATTCACTGTCGTCTCATGTCCTGCGACAATTAATAGCATTATCATTGAATATAGTTCCCGAGCGCTAAGTTTACGCCCTTCACTCTCTGCAAGTATTAAAGCACTCACCAAGTCTTCTTTTGGCTCTTTTCTTTTAATATCAACTAAATATTGAAGATATGTAATAAACTCAGATAGTTGTTTTTCGGTCTCTTTTATTTCTTCAGGTGTTTCTGGTGATGCAATAACAGCATGAGACCAAATCCTAAATTTCGCTTGATCTTCTTTTGGAATACCGAGCATCTCGCTTATTACAATAATTGGTAATGGAAATGAATAATCATCCACAAGATTTAATGTACCTTTTCGCTCTATATCACTTATCAAATCATCTGCTATTCTCTGAATTCTTCCGTCTAATTGTGCAATCATCTTCGGTGTAAAAGCTTTTTGAACTAAAGATCGTAAACGACTGTGGTTAGGTGGATCTGAATTTAGCATATGTGTTGTTAAGTGGTCACTATCATCAACGGAAAGATACATGTTCTTTATATCTTGAGAAAACACATTTGTCCAATCTTTTTTTAAACGATTATCTTTTAAAAGTGGCAGAGCATCTTCATATCTAGTAATGAGCCATTCTTTACCGATTTCAACTTGGTTTACAAATAATATAGGTTGTTTTTTTCGCGATTCTTTATAAATTTCATATGCATCTTCTTTAAACTGAGCTGAAGCTAAATTAATGCCATCCTCTATGCTTAACCCAACTTTGTTTTTCATTGACATTGTATTCCCTCACTCTCATTTGTTTTTGAAAACCAACCAACATATGCATTATACTCTAATAAAAACGTGAAAATTGTAAATTTTTAATCAAAATCTTACTTCGTATATTGAAAAATAAAAAAGTGAGAGAGTACAATCGTTTTACTCTCCCACCTCTCTTTATGCGAAGCACATAAAATTACTAATTTGTTGATAGCGATAACTTACTTTACGACGACGACCACCTTGCCAAGTGTAACCTGATACTCCGTTTCTTCTCACTTCAGTCGGAAAGAACCATAAATCCCTTCCAAAAGGTCCAGGACGATGTAAACGTAAATAGCCCCATCTTCCTAAACAGTTACACATCCATGATTTCATATTGCCTGGTTGTGCTGGAGAAGCAAATGTAGACGGTAACGATGGCGCTTGTGACGGTGGTGGTGACGTTGGAGCATCCTCCGCATCATCTGGTCTGTAGTCTTCTTGTTCAATATCTCTCACTTCATTTGTAGGTTCATACCCGTAGTTTTGTGGATTGTAATACATCGCTTGATCATATGGATAATTTTGTTGGTTATACATATTAACAAATCACCTTCTTTTCATTCATTACCTTTACCATTCATATGTGATATGCCCTCTCTGCGAAGCTTATGTATAGCCCAAATTCAACTTAAAAAGCTCGTATTATTAAAAATACGAGCTTTTCAAAAATAGAATGTGTTTATCATTTCCTTAACTTCACACTATAAAAACGCATTTCATCTAACGAACCTTCAAATTCAAATACTTCTTGTTTAATTAATTGTTTCAAGCGATATTCTAAGAATGTATCTCCAACTAATTGTTCAACAAGACCAAGTGCTTCACCAATTACTCTAGGAGCTTTAAGGAACTCTCGATCAGCACCCACACTTTTGGCGCATTCAATTATAAATTGATCAAAATAATCTTCCTGTACAGAATGCACTTCATTTTCTTTCCAAACTCTTAAACATTCTATGCTTTCCGATAATCTATCCCACTCATTTTCAAACTTCATGCGCTTCTCTTCAGTTAAATAAGGTAGCTTTATAAAACTTTTTTGGAATAGAGCTAAACTTTCAGGTGGTAATTCTCCCGTTCCACGAATATCATACTCTTGTTTTAATATTTCTCTACTTGCTTCAGACGTATTAATAACTCGAATGTTTTTCTTATCCTTTAATTGTGCCATTACAAAACTTAAGCCTACATGTTCATGTGCATTATCAGCCTTCCAAATTGTAATAGGCGTTTCAACAGGAATAGTATGTAGTTCTTCTATAGTTGCTATAAATCTTGATAAATATTCTTCTTCAAAATAACTATCATAAGCAGTTAAGTTATTTATTAACCACTTCTGTCTTGCTAGTTGCCCCTCATTCGTATGCAACCTATATATCGGTCCAATTGAAAAGAATTCCGAAAAAGCAACAACACTCTCTTCAAATAATTCTTCTTGACTTAACATATATTTTAAGCAACCAGCCGTTGAATCATCAAAAGCAATATGTATGTGCGTACTTTCTTTTACATTCCTTTTATAAGTAGGATTACTTGTTAATTGTTTCGGAATATCCATCAAATTTTTAATTGTATCTTCACTGTAGTTTTCTTCTAATAAGTTTAACTGTATGAGAATACTTTGAAGTAAATCTTTAGCCTCATCTTCGTACATATCCTCTACAGCATTTTTAATTTTATCTATCACACAAATCCCTCTATTCATTTCAAAAATAACGTAGATTATAGTGTATCATTTTAGTATAGTTCTTTAAAGTCAAATCCAGATTGCTACAGCAATCTGGATTTTCAACAAAAGCTTTCCTTATATTTTTGAATTGCTAAATATTTTACTTTGAAAATCTTTGTATCTAAATGTATAATTATATAAAAACAAAAATATAGGAGCTATATTTATGGATAAAGTACTTACAAATTATAAACATTACTTAAAAAATTGGAGATTTATATTTATTTGCATACTACCTACTATCGCCTTATTCGTTACTTTCTATGTCATCTTCGAACTACTGTTTCATCAAGATTTCTACTTATCTAACTTAATTTCTGCTATCATATTATTTTTAATATTTATTAACGTTAAAGATAAATTTAAAATTAAAGGCTAAAAACACTATTTCAAAATAGCCCTTTATTATTGCATCCTACTATAAAATAAGGCTCGTAGTAGATTTTCATAAAAAATAAGAGCACCCTGCAATTGGCCGCTCTTATGTGATTAGAGGTTTTTTCTGAGTATTAAGTAGGACACGAAGATCTTGTCCTACTACATAATATATGCTTGTACTTATTATTTCGTGCATGTATTAAGCACCATGTTCAGGTACTTAATATATGCATAATCATTGCTATAAAATCTACTCAAATATTTACTGTACGATTATCATATTTATAAATTAAAAAACATCCCCAATGGATGTTTTTTATCTAACATTTTAAGCTTCCATAAACTTAGCCGGTACACCAATTTTTTCAACTACAGAAGATATATTAGTAGGATTAATCATTACATTTTCAATACATACTAATTTATTTTCTAATATCCCATTCTCTGCAGTAATAAGTTCTTCAAACCGATCTAAAGTCATTGAGAATTTATGTTCACTTCCACCATTCATACTAACTTTTACATACTTCATAGTGTCACCGCCTTTCATAATAATTTACATTTCGACAAGAAGGCGCTTACATCCTTTTTATTTACCCTTAGATTTCTCACGTTTACATGTATTTTGAGAAAAGCAGCTACTATTATTTACTCACAAAATTATTGCTAATAAGAAAGATAAAGATAAAAATGCACAAAGTGGAATATATAAACCGGTATCCATTCTAGCAAAGTGTGTATCTTTTTGTCGTTTAAAGATACCAAAATAATTAAACTCACCAATTACTCTAATAGAAAAGACGATCATACAAATCCAGGAACCGACTTGAATAATAACATTAGGAACTGCAAAATGAAAAATTTTTGCTTGTTGCAACAAAATTATTGCTGCCATACTTAATAATAATGCAATGAACAATGTCATTCCGGCGCGAGGTGTAAACGCCTTTTCCCCTGATTTAGTTGGAATAACACTATTTGTCCCCCAATTACCTCCGAAAGCCCAATATACATGTAAAAAGCTAACTAAGAATAATATACAAACAGATATATATGTAATGATAAGCATTTTATCCTCCCCTTATTTTAGTTCCTATCTATAAAATATGCTATTCCCCTCCGCAATAGCAACCTTCATTTCATTACATAAAAAAACCGTAATGATTCATCAATATTAAGATAAGTCATTACGGGGTTATTAAACTTCATTATGCATTATACCTATTTCTTCGGCGTTCCATCCTTGTTTGACCTTGAACTGCATTTTCTTTGTATGGATCTATTTGCTCTGTCATTTCATATGTTGCAACTGGTTCTTCGTACTTATACTCATGGATTTTTTCTGGCATTTTACTTTTAGATTCTTTTCCACCAAACTTAAATAGTTTTATCCTTAATTTCGGTAATCTTGGAAGACGAATCTTAAATGATAATCTTTTGTGTTTCTTTTTTGGTCCAAGTAGATTTATATTTTCTTTATTATTATCTTTCTCTTTGCGGTGAATGAACATCGCGAGTAATCCTCCTATTACAAGTCCTCCAATTAATAGTAATATATATACATAATGGCTTGTCATTAAACTCGTTATGCGTTCAAGTATGACTAACGACTGTACTTCTTTTATATCCCATAGTAAAGCGGCCCATAATGAGAATAAGCCCAAAGTAAGTCCATATGTACGAAAACGGAATAAACATGGAATTAACGCGACACATGCAGCAATTTTCGCATTTGCTATGATTGAGCTTGTTGCAATATCCTGATGCCAAATAACTAACAGTAATGTTATAAATGGCGCATACGCTATCCAGCTGCATATACGTGAATACATCTTTTTAGCAAAATAACTACCGAAACTAGTAAAAAATAAAAGCCCTCCAATATATATAGATTGTTCTAGAGGGATTTGCTTTGTAAGTCCTGCAATTGGAAAGAGGCCGCTCAGTAGCATTAAGAGCACATCTAATTTCTTCACAATTCCCCATTCCTTTCAAATTTTTTCAATTAATAAAAATCGTTTTTCCATATGAAATAGTTTTTGTATTTCTAAAAAACATATTAATCCTGTCTGCACATAAAGTAAATATGTAAACGAAAAGATACTTGACAAAGAATATCCTTATTTACATAAAAAAATGACAAATCCTGATCGATATAACGAGCAGGATTTGTTTACAAGTATTTAAAGTAGAATAATTGAATCTTTCTTTTCTACTTTTACTACATCTACATCCAATTCATCATTAAATTCTTTAAACTCTCTTGCATCTATGTCAGTAATATAACTCTTTATTATCTTTTCCATATGCATGGAATATGTCATGTGTACATTCTTTTTCGAAAGCATACTAGAATTACAGCACATGTAATGTATCATTTTAGCGATATAATCCCTTTCTACAGGTTTTACACCTAATGGTAGAATTTCAAGTATATATCGCTGAAAAATCCCACTACAATTAAGTGAATATTCACCAGTGCTATAATACATCCCTTTTTGATCTGCATATAAGCCAATGCTATCTAGAGCATCATCAGATTCTATTACACCGTAACTTGGTACATCAAAACCTGTATTTATTCTAATAATATTTAAATTTGGAACCTTTAACACCTCTGGAACAATATCAGGTAAAATATCTATATTAATTTCTTTATTTTGTAACTCTTTTATCCAATATTTTCTCAAATTTGCATCTACAATGAAGTAAACTTGTTTATTTTTTTCTTTTGCATATTGTACAATTTCCATTAATGTTTCGAAAACATATTGTTTAAAAAGAGCTCCCATATCATTTCTCTTTGATGGTTGTGGTAAAAATGCATTATGTTTATTTATATTTAATAATACGTAATCAATCGTTTGCCACTCTGTACTCCCATATAATTTATAAAAAATTTCTTTTCCTTTTATTTTTGAAAAAATAGGTAAGAAATCGAATTTCGATATTCGTTCAATTGATAAACTAACATATGTACAAGGTAAATTTATCTTATTCCAACTACGCCTCAAAAATCCTTTTTGTTCTAATAGACTAAAAATACTATTTACAATTGTTTTACGAGATACATTTTGTCCTATAAATAAATTAATAAATGTTGAAATACGGTTTGTTCGTGCAAATCCCTCTCTAATGATTTGTTTTGGATCAATTTTTTCGCGTCCATCACAATTTTTCATCGCGATTAATGCTAATGTCGCATCACTGCGCTTACCCGCGGTAGCATAGACAGCTTTCTTAACATCATCTACAAGATTTGTTTTATATTTTTGGCAATATTGCATTTTATATGGATTTTGTAACACCTTTTCAATATTGTATCTCACAATCTTTAATAACACTGGAAAATCTGTATTCAATACATAAGAATTTTCACCAACTTTAGTCAAAACAATTTCGCTATCAAGTAATGCTTGTTCTATTTCCAGCGCTATATTTTCAGACCAAACTTCTAATATTAATGTCTCTAATCCTTTTGGTGCAAATAAAGGAAATAATTCATTTTTGTTATTTGTAGCTACCTTTTTACATTCTGGAAGTATTGTGAAATAAGAGAATTTACGCTGAAATTCTTTAAATAAATACTCTCTTTCCTTTACTGTTATACCCGGTTCTATTTTAGTACCTTGAACTTTATAAATTCTCTCATTGTATGGAAATAACACCCTTTTATTTTCTCCTACAATATAATCTTTCGGATATTGGAGAATATGGTCTAAATCCACCTCTCCCCCTATTTGAAAATCATCTTTTAAATTTCTAAATATCTTAATCCATTTCATGCCGGTTGTAGCTTGTTGTATTTTTAGTTTTACAAACCGTATTTTTTTATTATTTGACGCAAACTCTGAGGTAGAAATCAATATCATGCCTCGTTTTCGTCTTAAAAGTAAAGGAATATCTGGATGATTATATTCTTGATA